>JBBRDT010000100.1:0-10345 GCA_038203635.1 Solirubrobacterales bacterium | reverse complement strand
CCGGCCTGATCACCCGCGTCGCCCAACGCCTGCTCGCGCTTGCCGCCGGCCTCTGGCACAACTGGCAGATCGGGGACCCCGGGCGCCACCTCACCGCCTACGATCACTGAACCCGTCGAAACGGAATCGGTCATCTAGGCGGGCGGCTTGCCGGCTAGGTCTTGCGCCGCGCGCTGCCGTTCCGCGCTGCGCGCACGGGCGTGCGGCTCTCGGAGAGAAACTCGTCCAGCAGGCGCGTGACCCGCGTGGGCAACTCGAGCTGCGGATAGTGGCCGCAGTGCTCCAGCATCTGCACCTCGGCATGCGGCACGGCCGCGGCAAACGCCTTTGCGTGGTCGGCGGGGGTCAGCCTGTCCTCACTCCCCCACAGCACGAGCACCGGCATCTCGAGCGCCGCGCAGCGCGCGAGCAGCTCACCGGTATACCCGGCCATCAGGGAGCGGCCGGTCTCGATCAGGTGCCTGAGCTCACGCGGGCCGCCGTGCAGGTGCACGAAGTGGTCGATCACCTCGCCCATCGCGCGCGTGTCGTGCACGAGCCGCTCCTCCAGAAAACCTTGTAGGGCAGCCTTCACCGCGGGACGGGCCACCGGGTTCGGCAGGCGCAGCAGGGCCGGCCAATTGATCCATCGACCCGAGATGGCGTGCCACCACCAGGGCGCGTTGTCGCCGAGCCCGGCGGGCGCGACCAGCACCAGCCGTTCCACGAGCGACGGCGCCTCGAGGGCGACGGTGAGTGCCATCGCCCCGCCGAGTGAATGCCCGACAAAGGCGGCGGTCTCGACGTCGAGCTCCTCGAACAGCGCGGGAAAGAACTCGTGGTAGCACCCGATCAGGTCGTCCTCGAAGCACTCGGGTGGGTTGCCCGAGCGCCCGAAGGGCGGCACGTCGATCGCGATCACGCGACGCCGGCGTGCCAGCGGCGGGACAACTCGGCGCCAGGCGTCGGCGGTGTCACCGTAGCCGTGCAGCAGCACGATCGGCGGCAGCGAGGAGGGAGATTGAGCGGGCGCGTCGACCACGTACGTCTCGCAGCCGGCCACGTCGAGCAGCCTGCCTGCGAGCTGCACGCCGCTGGCATCGAACAAGCCTGGATGTCTTACGGCTCGCGACACCTGAATGGCGTTAGCGCACGGCCGTCATTGGCACGATCATCTAGCTCCCCAGCCCGACCGATCCTTGTCTTGGACATGTATAGACGATGTGTCAGGCCGCCACATGGGCGCTGCGGCTAACCTCATACCGCGTGCTTTGTCCAAATTGCATGTCCCCCTACATAGAGCCCCTGCCGGACGACCCTGAGGGGGGTCAGCTTCCTGACGAGCCCGTGATGCACTGCACAGAGTGCGAATACGCGGCTCCGCGCTCGGAGTTCGTGCCCGAGAACTACCGCTAGGCGCGCTTTCCCCCGCCGGCGGGCGCTGCGGCGCCTTCGTCGCGCATCAGGTAGGCGGCGATCGCGATCATCGGCAGCGAGATCAGCAAGATCACGGTCGCAGCGGCATTGACCTCCGGTACGGCCTGGCTGTTGCGGAAGGCGCCCAGGATCCAGAGGGGCAGCGTGGTGGTATCCGCTCCTGCGAGGAAGAAGGTGACCGCGATCTCGTCGAACGACAGCGCCAGCGACAGCAGCGCCCCCGCGACGAGCGCGGTGCGGATCGACGGGAACGTGACGTAGCGGAACGTCTGCACCCCGCTGGCCCCGAGGTCGCGCGACGCCTCCTCCAGCGAGGGCGACAGGCGGCGCAGGCGCGCGAGCACATTGTTGAACACGAGCACGATGCAGAACGTCGTGTGGCCGATGATCACCGTGCGGGTCGACAGGTCTGTGCCCGTGAACAGGAAGAACGACGCGAGCGCGACGCCGGTGATCACACCGGGCAGGATGATCGGCAGGGTGACGGCGAAGTTCACGATCTCGCGCCCGACGAACCGGTGCCGCGCGAACGCGAACGCCATGCTGGTCCCGAGCAGCAGCGCGAGCACGGTCGACGCGACCGCGATCCTCGCGGACAGCCACGCCGCCTCCCTCGGCACCGGGTCATTGAAAAGCTTGTCGAACCAGCGCGTGGAGAATCCCGGGAACGGCCACGAGTTGATGTTCGTCTCGTTGAACGCGTACAGCACGATCAGGGCCAGCGGCAGGTAGAGGAACACCAGCACGAGCGTTCCGGTGCTGGCGAAGATCAGCTTCTCGGCGCGGCTGCCTCCCACTACATGTCCTCCAGCGCACCGGTGCGGCGCGTGATGGTTAGGAACACGATCAGCGTCACGAGGGTGAGCGACGCGAGCGCGGCGCCGAACGGGAAGTCCGCCGCGACGCCGAAGCGGTCCTTGACCGCGCCGCCGAGCACCTGCGAGCCCCCTCCGACCAGCTGGGGCGCGACGAAATCGCCCATGGTGAGCGAGAACACGAAGATCGAGCCCGCCACCACGCCCGGCAGCGCGAGCGGCAGGATCACCCGCCGGAAGGTCCTGAGCGCGCCGGCCCCGAGATCACGGGAGGCCTCCAGGTAGGACTCGGGGATCTTCTCGAGTGCCGTGTAGATCGGCAGGATCATGAACGGGAGCCACACGTAGGCCCACGTGATCGCGACTGCCCGCTCGTTGTAGAGAAAGGCGCTCGAGGGAGACCCGAGGATGCCTGTCGAGGTGAGGAACTCGTTCAGCAGGCCCTGGCTGCCGAGGATCGTGCGCCAGGCGAAGATGCGCACGAGGATGCTGGACCAGAGTGGCATCACCACGGCGAGGAACATCAGTGTGCGCCATCGCGGCGGCACGATCCGCGCCATCAGCCAGGCGAGCGGGAAGGCGAGCGCGATGTCCGCCAGGGTGACGATCGTCGCCAGCAGCACCGTGCGGCCGTAGACGCGCAGCCATAGGCCGTCCTGGCCGGTGAACAGCTTTTCGTAGTTGGAGAAGGTCCATTTGCGGACCATCTCCGCCGTGAATACGTCCTGCTGCCAAAACGACGTCATCAGCAGCAGCGCGAGCGCCACCAGGTAGAAGACCAGCAGCCACAACACGGCCGGCCCGAGCAGGAGCCCGAGCCGGCCGCGAGGATGGGCGTAGAGCGCCCGAGTGATTGCCCGCGTCGTCAGCCGCGGACCTCCGCCCAGGCGTCTGTCCACTGCCTGTAGTTCGTGGGCGCGGTGGGCGTCGCCCAGTACTTGATGCTGTCGTAGTACTTGTCGTCCGTGACGTGCAGGTCCTTGCAGCGCTCCGCGCCCAGCAGGTCACACGACTTCTTGTTGGCCGGGCTGTAGCCGGTCACGTCGACGAGCTTGACCTGGATGTCGGGCTTGGTCACGTAGTTCATGTACTGGTAGGCGCAGATCGGGTGCTCGGCCTTGCTCGAGAGCATCCACGAGTCCGACCAGCCGGTGACGCCCTCCTTGGGGATCACCTCCTTGACGTTCAGGCCCGCCTTGCGCAGGTCATTCGTCATGAGTGGCCAGCCGGCGCCGATCGTCGCGTCTCCGGACTTGAACAGCTCGTCGAAGTCCGTCGACAGCACCCAGTACTTGCGCACGAGCGGTCCCTGCTCCTTGAGCTTGTCCTTGACCTTGTCGAGCGTGGCCTGGTCGATCGCGTATGGATCGTCCGCCCCGAAGAACTGCAGCGCCGGGTCGGCGATCTGGATCGGGTTGTCCGGGACCGTGATCTTGCCCTTGTACTTCGGGTCGTAGAGCGCGGTCCAGGAGTCGAGGTTCTCCTTGATCTTGTCCGCGTTGTAGATCAGGACGTTCGCTCCCCACACGAACGACAGGCCGTAGTTCTTGCCGTCCTGGGTGTTGAACGAGGGCGATTGAAGCTGCTTGGCGAGGTCGTCGAAGTTCGTGAGCTTCGACGTGTCGAGCTCCGCGACCGCGCCGGACTTCATCGCGCGCACGGAGGCGTCGCCAGAGAACGACGCGAGGTCGTATTGACCGCCGCCGCCCGACCGGAACTTCGTGAACATCTCGTCCGAGGTGCCGGCAAACGTGTCGTTGACCTTGCAGCCCGTCTCCTGCTCGAACCCCTTCACGAACGACGGGTCCGTGTAGCCCTCCCAGTTGACGATGTTGAGCTGGCCCTCGCCCTTGGCGTTGATGTCGGGCCCCTTGGCGCTACTACTGCTGCCGCTGTCGTTGTTGTCGTCGCCACAGGCGACGACACCGAACGCCGACGTGACGAGCAGCAGCGCGACCAGGGCGGCGCGCGTGACTCTCTTCATTCGGTCTGTCCCTCCTCTGTTGTGCTGATGACACGGGTGTATTCCTGCCCCCAAACGAGGTTCACCCGGCGGCCCCGCAGGGCCTCGGCGTCCTCGAAGCTGGTGCGCGCGTTCTGGCGCACGACCATGAGCTCGCCGCCGCCGTCGAGCTCGACGACGAAGCGCGTCGTCGGACCCGCGTAGAGGCTCTCGCGCACGGTCCCGTATGCGTGGCAGTCCGTGCCTGTCTGGGCGGCCGCGCCGCCCTCCACGATTGCGATCCGCTCGGGCCGGATCGTGACGAGTGCCTTTTGCCGGGGGCGGATCTGCCCTGCGGCGGCTGCGTGGATCTCGTCATCCGGGCCGAGCCGCAGGTGGGCGACGCCGTCCGCGACCGACTCCACCTCGAGCTCGAGCAGGTTGGACACTCCCACGAACCCGGCGACGAAATCCGAGCCCGGCTCGTCGTAGATCTCGTTCGGCGCGCCCACCTGCAGCACCCGGCCCTTGTCCATGACGGCAATGCGATCGCTCATCGACAGGGCCTCGTCCTGGTCGTGGGTCACGTAGATGAACGTGATGCCGACCTCCGACTGGATCCGCTTCAGCTCCACCTGGAGCTGCTGGCGCAGCTTCAGGTCGAGCGCACCGAGTGGCTCGTCCAGCAGGAGTACGCGCGGCCGGTTGACGAGCGCCCGTGCGAGCGCGACGCGCTGGCGCTGACCGCCCGAGAGCTGGGCGGGGCGGCGCTTCTCGTACCCCTCCAGCCGCACGAGCGCGAGCGCCTCGGCAACCCGTTCCCGGCGCTCCGGCGCCGGGCGCTTCTTGACCTTCAGCCCATACTCCACGTTCTGGCCGACGGACATGTGCGGGAAGAGCGCGTAATCCTGGAAGACGGTGTTCACGTCGCGCTCGTTGGGCGGGATGCCGGTCACGTCCTCGCCGCCCAGCTCGACCGTCCCGGCGTCGGGGCGTTCGAAGCCGGCGATCATGCGCAGGCAGGTGGTCTTTCCCGAGCCCGAGGGGCCGAGCATCGTGAAGAACTCCCCCCGGCGGATCTCGAGGTCGATGCCGTCGACAGCCACCACGTCCCCGTAGGACTTGCGCACGCCGGCGAGGCTGACGTCGGCGTCGCCCGGCGATTCCCGGTCGGGGGGAGCGAGCGCCGCACTCGTCCGCTCTGTCATGGGCCTTACTCTAATCCGCGCCCCTCCCGGTGCACGGTCCCGCGAGCAGCAAATCGCGCATGGTGGTGCGCCTTTCGGAGAAACCTCTTAAATGTGGTAGGAAATACGGGTATTCCCACCGCAGCCAGGAGGTAGAGATGGCCCACTACGCAAAGGACGTATTGGTTGACACGCAATGGGTCGAGGACCATCTCGACGACGACTCCATCCGGATCGTGGAGGTGGACGAGAACCCCGGGCTCTATGCGGAGTGCCACATCCCGGGCGCGATCGGCTTCGACTGGCAGAAGGACCTGCAGGACCAGGTCAAAAGAGACTTCCTGGGACCCGAGGAGTTCGGCAAGCTGTTCGGCTCCAACGGCGTTTCCAACGATCACACGATCGTGCTCTACGGGGACCGCAACAACTGGTTCGCCGCCTACACGTATTGGTATCTGAAGTACTACGGGCACGATGCAGTGAAGCTGATGAACGGCCCGCGCGAGAAGTGGATCAACGAAGGGCGGCCGACGAGCGGTGACAAGCCCTCATACGACGCCACCACGTTCAACGCGCAGCCGCCCGACGACTCGATTCGCGCTATGCGCGACGAGATGCTCGGCCTGGTCGGCACCGACACGAAGCTCATCGACGTGCGCTCCCCCCAGGAGTTCTCGGGCGAGCTGATCGCGATGGCCGGCTACGAGCAGGAGGGCGCGCAGCGCTCCGGCCACATCCCCGGCGCCGCCAGCGTGCCGTGGGCGCAGGCGGTCAACGAGGACGGCACGTTCAAGTCCGCGAGCGACCTGAAGGACCTCTACGGCGGCAAGGGTGTGCTCGACGGCGACGACGTCGTGACCTATTGCCGCATCGGCGAGCGCTCCGCCCACACGTGGTTCGTGCTGCACGAGCTGCTCGGCGTCGACGACGTGAAGAACTACGACGGCTCGTGGACGGAGTGGGGGAACATGGTCGCGGTGCCCGTAGAGAAGGACGTGTAGCGGGGCCACCTCACGCCGGATTTACGTGCCGCTGTGCTGGATTTACTACCTATGCGGTAGCGAATCCAGCGCGGTGGGCTAAAGGATGGGGCGTAGCCGCTCGAGCAGCCCGGCGAGGATCCGGGCCGTCGCGCCCCAGATCAGGTGGCCGCGCACGGTGTACGTGTCGGTCCGGATCGGCACGCCGCGGCGGATCAGGCGCTTCTTCTCGTAGCCGGCGAGGAGGTCGGGCAGGGAGACCTGCACGATCTCGTCGACTTCGACCGGGTTCGGCCGGAAGGCGCCGCCGGGCACCGTCAGGCCCACGAACGGGTAGATCGAGTAGTTCGTGACGAACGTCCCCGTCGGCGGCAGCGCGCCCACGATGTCGACGACGTCGCGCATCAGCCCGATCTCCTCCTCGGCCTCGCGGAGGGCCGTTTCCCGCAGCTCCTCATCGGGGTCGCGCCGTCCGCCCGGGAACGAGATCTCACCGGCGTGGCGCCGCATGTCGGCCGGGCGCTTCGTGAAGACGGCCTTCAGGTGCCCGTCCTCGACGTAGAGCGGGACGAGGACCGCAGCCTTGGTGTTGCCCGGCGCGCTCATCTTCACCGTCTCGGCCGGGTCGAGCAGCAGCTCGCCGAGCTGGGCCGCGTAGTCGCCGGTCGTCACCATCGCGCTGCGAATATACGGGGCATGGATGTCCTGCTGATCGTCGACTTCCAAAACGACTTCACGCCGGGTGGAGCATTGCCCGTCGAGCGCGGTGACGAGATCGCGGGGCCGATCAACGCCCTCGCCGAGCGGTTCGAGCTGGTCGTCGCGACTCGCGACTGGCATCCGCCCGACCACGGCTCCTTCGCCGGCGTCGAGGTCGACCCGGCCCGCTGGGAGGGTGTGGATCCGCCCGCCATCTGGCCCGTGCACTGCGTGCAGAACACGCCCGGCGCCGAGCTGCACCCTGCGCTCGATCGCTCCAAGGTCGACATCGTGGTGGACAAGGCCCAGGATCCCGACACGCAGGGCTACTCCGCCTTCCACGGCGGGAACCTCGCCGACGTGCTGCGTGAACGCGGGGTGGGCCACATCTATGTCACCGGGCTGGCGACCGACTACTGCGTGAAGAACACGGTGCTCGACGCCGTGGAGCTCGGTTTCGGCGTGACGGTCGTCGAGGACGCCGTCCGCGGCATCGAGGTCGAGCCGGGCGACATCGAGGCGGCGAAGGTGGCGATGCGCAGCGCGGGCGCGGGCTTCACGTCGTCGCACGACCTGCTGGCGCAGCGCGCCGGAAGCGAAGCCCGGTCCTGACCACACCCCTGGTGCACGTTAGTCGCCTATATCACGATTAACGTGCATCACGGCGGCTACGCGCCGTGCGGCGGGGCGCCCTGTCCGCCGGCGTACGGATACCACCACTCCTTGGGCGCGATCTCGGTCTCGATGTGCACGTGCTTGGTCTCCTGGAACGCCTCGAGTCCCTCCACGCCCAGCTCGCGCCCGATGCCGGACTGCTTCATCCCGCCGAACGGCCCTGCGTCGTTGTCGGTGAGCGGGTCGTTGAACCACACGGTGCCGGCCTTCAGCTCCCGCATGCAGCGCACGACGTTCTTGATGTCTCGCGTGTATACGTTGGCGCCCAGGCCGTAGCGCGTCGAGTTCGCGAGCTCGATCGCCTCGTCGAGGCTCGAGACGGGGACAATCGGGGCGACGGGCCCGAACGTCTCCTCGCGCAGCAGGTCTGTCTCGAGCGGCGCCCCGGTGACGACCGTGGGGGCGAAGAAATGTCCCCGCTCCCGCCCCGTGTCCGGTCCGCCGGTGAGCAGCGATGCTCCGGCGCTGAGCGCTCGCTCGACCTGGGCCGCGACCTTGTCGCGCTGTTGCGCCGACACCATCGGGCCGATGTCCGTGTTGGGGTCCAGCGGGTCGCCCATCACGAGGCTCTCGGTGTAGCCGACGAACTCGCGCACGTAGTCGTCGTACACGTCGCGCATCACATAGAAGCGTTCTGCCGACGTGCAGACCTGACCCGCGTTGAGGTAGGCGGCCCAGGCACCGCCCCGCGCGGCGACTGCGATCTCGCCGGCCACGTCGGAGCACACGATGAACGGGTCCTTGCCGCCCATCTCGAGGTTCACGCGCGCCACCCGCTCGGCACACGCGACCGCCACCCGCTCGGCACACGCGACCGCCACCCGCTTGCCCGTCTCGACCGACCCGGTGAAGGCGATGCAGTCGACGCGCTCGTCTCGCACGATCGCCTCGCCCACGTCACCCGCGCCGGCCACTAGGTTCACGACACCGGCGGGCAGGTGCTCGAAGCACGGCGCGAGCATGAGCGTGGACAGCGGAGTCAGCTCGGAGGGCTTGCATACCGTCGTGTTGCCCGCCGCGAGGGCCGACGCAAGCTTCCACGCGAGCAGCAGCAGAGGGTAGTTCCACGGCACGATGCAGCCGACGACTCCCATCGGCTCCTTGACCACGAGTGCCAGTTGCGTGGACTCGATCGGCGGTATCACGCGACCGGCGTGGTTGCGCCCGATCTCGGCGTAGTAGTCGAACACCGCCGCGGTCCAGCCCACCTCGTCGGAGTTCTCGACGAGGGGCTTTCCACCCTCACGGGTCATCGTCTCGGCCAGCTCGTCCGTGCGAGCGCGCATGCGCGCGGCCGCCTCGTGGAGCATCTCGCCGCGTTCGAGCGCCGGCGTCGCGGCCCATGCGCGCGCAGTCTCGCGGGCCGCCCCGACGGCGGCGTCGACCTGGGCCGGCGAGGCCGCACCGACGGTGGCGATCGTCTGCTCTGTGTAGGGGTTCTCCACCTCCAGCGGGTCGCCCTCGCCGGGGACCTGCTCGCCGCCGATCAGCAGGCGCGTCTCGGGGCCACTAGACACGCCGGACCTCGTCGTTGATCTCGACGGCGCCGATCAGCACACGGTGCACCGGGCACTTGCCCGCAATCACCTTCAGCTTTCCCACCTGCTCCTCGGTCACCTCCCCGGGAATCTGCACGACGACATCGAAGCGAGACGTTCCCTTCGGGTCGAGCTCGTAGTCGACGTCGACCGTCACTCCGCCGACGTCCCACCCCTTGCGGTCGGCGTACATCTCGACCGTGACGGCCGTGCACGCAGCCAGGCTCAGCGCCAGCAGCTGCGTCGGCACGGGGCCGGTGTCCGTGCCGCCCTTCTCCGGCGGCTCGTCGGCGATCAACGTGTGCTTTCCGACGGTGAGGCTGTGCGCGTAGCCCTTGCGGCGGCGAGCGCTGACCTTCACTTCGCGCCCGCCGAGGACTTGCCACGCCCCTCGAACAGGTGCGGGTCCGGCACGTCGGCGAAGCGGGCCATGGCGAACAGCAGGTCCGAGGTGCGGTTCACGAACTCCAGGACGACCGAGTCTCCCAGGTCCTGTGCGCGGTCGAGGGCGACGATGCGCCGCTCCGCCCGGCGCAGCACGGCGCGGGCGACGTCGAGCTGGGCCGAGAGCTGCGTTCCACCGGGGATCACGAACTTGGGTGGCAGGTCCACCTGCCCCATGTAGTGGTCGATGGCCTGCTCGAGCCAGGAGACCATGTCCGCCTCGAGCCGGCTGACTCCGCCCTCGAGGCGCCCGCGCGCCTCGGGCGCCGTGGCGAGCTCGGCCCCGGCGACGAACAGGTCGCGCTGCAGGTGGAGCAGGTCCGCTGCCAGGCGCGGGTCGTCCGCCAGCGCGCGTGCGAGGCCCAGCGCCGACGTGGCCTCGTCGAGCGATCCGTACGCCTCCGTGCGGGCGTCGTCCTTGTCGACGCGGCCGCCGTACCAGAGGGATGTGGTCCCGTCGTCGCCCTTGCGCGTGTAGATCTTCACGGCTCGGCAGCGTACTCTGATCGCCTAGATGATTGATTCCGTTCCGCTGCGCGCGGTTCGGGCCGAGGGGACATAGCAAGGGTGTCGAAGGTCGGCGTTGCTTACGCCAACGTCGACCACGGAGGTGGCCGCGTGACCGCCGACCTCGACACCCTCTTGACCG
>JBBRDT010000099.1:0-10675 GCA_038203635.1 Solirubrobacterales bacterium | reverse complement strand
ATCGACCAGCAACCGTCGACTGTTCGGACAGGTCTTGGCGTTAGCGTGAAGCTTCATCTGGGTCCTCCTTGGGACTGGGTGGCTTTGGCAGCTCCCAGCCTCCAAGGGGGCCCGGATGACAAACGTGGTGAGGAACTACAGTTAGTCCTCCATCGCCTCGCGGCGGCGCTGCTCGGACTCGGAGCGCTCCAGCATCCGCGTGAAGAACACGGCGAACGCGATCACGAGCACCACGGACTGCTCGACCATCATCACGAGCCCGCCCACGTTCTGGTCCTCGACCGCGGTGAGGCCCCAGGTGCGCGGTGCGTCCTCGTAGGTCGAGTAGAGCGCGTCGGGTGAGAACGCGAGCACGACTCCCAGCATCCCCATGAGGATCTTCGCGGTCGCCAGGTACGCCAGCGCCCAGGGTCCGGTGATGCGATGGCGCGGCGGCACCGGCTCGATCAAATACCACCAGAAGGCCGTGCCGGCGGTGAAGAAGGACGCGTGCTCGAGCGCGTGGGCCCAGGGGTGGTCGAGCGCCAGCTCGTACATCGCCGGCACGTGCCACAGCCACATCAGCCCCACGTAGAGGGCGAGTGCCGCCGCCGGATGGGCGAGCGGCCCGAGCCGCGCCTCGAGGGGCCGCAGCCGCCGCACCGCCGGCCGCAGGAAGGCGCGGCTGAGGCCGACGAGCAGCAGGATGGGGGCGAGGTCGGCCAGCAGCAGGTGCTGCACCATGTGCGCCGTGAACAGGCGCTCCTCGCCGAGCCGGTCGATGGGGGAGACAAGGGCCAGCAGCACGACCACCAGGCCGCCGGCGAAGGCGAGCGCGCGCAGGGTGTCGTGCGCGGGCGAGTCCCCGGTGCGCGGCGCGGGCGTGCGACGCAGGTCGCGCAGCCGCCACGCGTAGGCGCCGCCCGCGAGCGCCACCCCGACCAGCGCCGGCACGTTCAGCGACCACGTGTACGCGACGGCCGTGGGGAGATCCGGGACGGTCATGCGACGCGATTGTCCCAGCCGTGCGTTGAGTCGCCTGTGTCTGCACGGGATCGTGTTGCCGATGACACCCGCGCTGATGGACCGGCTGCTGTCCCTGGTGGTGCCGCCCCTGTGCGTCGCGTGCCGCGAGCCCGAGCTGGGCGGCGGCGCGCTGTGCAGTGACTGCATCGACGGGCTGGTGCCGCTCGGCCCCGGCCAGGGCACGCACCGCTCGCCTGCGCTGACGCGCGCGTGGGCGCCGTTCGCCTACGAGGGCGTGTCGCGGCGCGTCGTGATGGCTCTGAAGGCTCGTTCGGCGACGCAGGCGGCGCGATTCATGGCGGCGGCGATCGCGGCCCGCGCGCCCACCGGGTTGCTCGACGCGGGCCTGCTCGTGCCGGTGCCCGGTCAGCCGGACGGCAACCGCAGGCGCGGCTTCGACCACGCCCACGCCATCGCGCGAACGCTCGGGGACATCACCGGCCTCGCGGTCGCCGGGGCCCTGCATCGCGCGCCCGTGCGCCGGCAGGTCGGTCTGGCGCGGGTCGAGCGCCAGGCCAACGCGCGGGGCTCGGTCAGCGTCCGCCCGGGTGTGCCGCCGGGCAGCCGGGCCATCCTGGTGGACGACGTCTACACGACCGGTGCGACGCTCGACGCCTGTGCCCTGGCGCTGCGCGGCGCGGGGGCCGGCGAGGCGGTGGCGGTCTGCTTCGCCCGCACGGTGCGCAGGACCGATGCAGACGGTTGATCCATGGCGGACAGCCTCTCCGCGACGTAGCATGTGGCTGACGCCGGTTCGGCGCCAGATCCAGGGAGGTCGACAATGAGAATCGAGATCAGAGGCCACCACACCGTCCTCAACGACACGCTCCGGCAGCACGTGGAAGATCGCTTCACGGCGCGGATCGGCAAGCAGGTATCGGACCTTGCGCACCTGCGCGTGGATCTCCTGGAGGAGCACAGGGAGCAGGTGGCCGAGGCCACGCTGCAGCTCAAGGGCGTCACGCTCAGGGCCCGGGAGGGCTCCAACGACCTCATGCATTCGGTCGACCTCGTGGCCGACAAGCTGGCCCGCCAGGTGAAGCGCCACCGCGAGAAGCGGCGGGGGCGCCGGGACCCGAACGCGAAGGCGCCGACACCGCCTCCAGAGTCGGCCTGAAGCCGCGGTTTTCGGCTGCTCGCCGGGGCTGCGAGCCCGCCCGCGGACGCATTACCCGCTGCTAGCATCAATTCTCGTGTCGCGCCGCCTCATAGACCGCGCCCTGCGGATGGGCGAGGCCGGTCAGTTCAAGTCGTACCAGAAGCGCGTCGAGCGCATCAACGCGATCGAGCCCGAGACAGAGCTCCTCGAGGATCACGAGATCCGCGAGGAGGCGGACGAGCTGCGCAAGCGCGCCCGCGACGGGGAATCTCTCGACGATCTGCTCTACGAGGCCTTCGCGCTGACCCGCGAGGCCGGCAAGCGCGGCCTCGGCATGCGCCACTACGACGTGCAGATGATCGGCGGCATGGTGCTCCACGATGGCGCCATCGCGGAGATGAAGACCGGCGAGGGCAAGACCCTCTCGGCCACGCTCCCGGTGTTCCTCAACTCGCTCGCCGGCGAAAGCGTGCACCTCGTGACCGTGAACGACTACCTGGCCCGCCGCGACGCCGAGTGGATGCGGCCCATCTACGACATGCTCGGCGTGAGCGTCGGCGTGATCCAAAGCAACATGCCGCCCGACGAGCGCCGCGGGGCGTACGCCGCCGACGTCACCTTCGGCACCAACTCGGAGTTCGGCTTCGACTACCTGCGCGACAACAGGGCCGGCTCGCTCGAGGAGGTCGTGCAGCGCGGCCACCCCTTCGGCATCGTCGACGAGGTCGACAACATCCTGATCGACGAGGCGCGCACGCCACTGATCATCTCGGGCGCGCCCGAGGAGGCCGGCGACCTGTACCGCCAGCTGGCGCGACTCGCTCCGACGCTCAAGGGCGTCCCCAAGATGGACACGAAGACGAAGCTCGGCAGCGACGGCGCCGAGCCCGACTACGACTACGAGTACGACGAGAAGCACAAGACCGTGGCGCCGACCGAGCGCGGAGTGGACCGGGTCGAGAAGTTCCTCGGCATCGAGAACATGTACCTCTCCGAGCACGGCAACATCGTCAACCACCTGATCCAAGCGCTGAAGGCCGAGTCGCTGTACAAGCGCGACAAGGAATACGCGGTGATCGACGGTGAGGTGAAGATCATCGACGAGTTCACCGGCCGCATCCTCGACGGCCGCCGCTGGTCCGAGGGACTGCACCAGGCGGTCGAGGCCAAGGAGGGCGTCTATGTGCGCGAGGAGAACCAGACGCTCGCGACGGTGACCCTCCAGAACTTCTTCCGCCTCTACGACAAGCTCGCCGGCATGACCGGCACGGCGCTCACCGAGGCAAACGAGTTCATCAAGATCTACAAGCTCCCGGTGGTCGACATCCCGACCAACGCGCCGATGGTGCGCGACGACCACAACGACCAGATCTACAAGACCAAGGACGGCAAATGGGAAGCCGTGGTCGAGGAGATCAAGGCGCGCCACGCGGCCGAGCAGCCGGTGCTGGTGGGCACCATCTCGGTCGAGATCTCGGAGAAGCTCTCGAACGATCTGAGGAAGAACGGCGTCAAGCACGTCGTGCTGAACGCCAAGCCCGAGCACGCCGAGCGCGAGGGAGAGACGATCGCGGAGGCCGGCAGCCCGGGCGCGGTCACGATCGCGACCAACATGGCGGGCCGGGGCGTGGACATCATGCTCGGCGGCAACGCCGACCACCTCACGACCCTGGAGCTGCGCAAGCTCGGTCTCGAGCCCGGTGACGAGTCGTGGGACGAGACCTACGAGCAGGTGTATCCGAAGATCAAGGCCGAGACCGACGCGAACCACGACAAGGTGAAGGAGCTCGGCGGCCTCTTCATCCTGGGCACTGAGCGCCACGAGTCCCGCCGCATCGACAATCAGCTGCGGGGTCGCGCCGGTCGCCAGGGAGACCCCGGTGAGTCGCGCTTCTTCCTCTCCGCCGAAGACGACCTCGTGCGCCTGTTCGCGGGGGACCGCATCTACCGGATCCTCGACCGGCTCGGCCCGGTGGACGACGAGGGCCGCGAGCAGCCGATCGAGGCCAAGATGCTCTCGCGCACGATCGAGAACGCGCAGAAGAAGGTGGAGGAACAGAACTTCCTGATCAGGAAGCGCGTGCTCGAGTACGACGACGTGCTCAACCAGCAGCGCGAGGTGATCTACAAGTACCGGCGCGAGATCCTCGAGGGCCGCGACATGTCCGAGCCCGTGAAGGACGAGCTGCGCGGTGTCTTCGAGCGGATCGTGGCGGAGTACACGCCCGGCGATTTCATCGAGGACTGGGACCTCGACGGCCTGTTCGTGCAGGTGCGCCAGATCTTCGACCCCAGCTTCGACGAGGAGGACCTGGAGGTCGAGTCGGTCGATCGCGACAACCTCACGACCCGCCTGCACGACGACGCGCTCGGCGCCTACTCGGAGCGGGAGGAGGAGCTCGGGGACGAGTTGATGCGCAACCTCGAGCGCGCGGTCCTGCTGCAGATCATCGACGAGCGCTGGCGCGAGCACCTATACGACATGGACTACCTGCGCGAGGGCATACACCTGCGCGGGTTCGCGCAGCGCGATCCGCTGGTCGAGTACAAGAACGAGGGCTTCGCGCTCTTCCGCGATCTCATGAACTCGATCTGGGAGGACTTCGGCCGCTACATCTTCCACGTGCAGGTGGAGATCGAGCCGGCCCAGGCCTCGGCGCTTCCGCGTTCGTCACAGACGCGGGGCGCGTCGAGTCTCACCTACACGGGCGGCGGCCCCGAGCAACCCTCGGCGCTCTATGACGCCGCGGAGCAGGGCGGCGTGGCGGTGGCGGACGAAGACCAGGAGTTCGCCGCACTGCCGGAGGTCGAGACGCGCCATGTCGACGAGAAGGACAAGGTGGGTCGCAACGACCCGTGCTGGTGCGGGTCGGGCAAGAAGTACAAAAAGTGCCACGGGGCATAGGAGTTGGCCGAGGCTCGACAGCCGACCGAGTCCGTCCAGCCGCGCGTGGCCAAGCTCCGCGACCAGCTGAAGCTGCTCGCGGACTACCTTTGACCCCCCTGAACTAGAGCGCCAGGCCTCCAAGCTCGAGGCCGAGATGCAGCAGCCCGGTTTCTGGGACGACCAGCAGCGGGCGGCGTCGGTGTCCACCGAGCACCGGCGCGCGACGCGCAGGCTCGAGTCATTCCGGACCCTCGAGTCGGAGGTCGAGGACCTCGGCGGCCTCGCAGACCTCGCCGCCGAGGACGAGTCGATGGACGCCGAGCTCGAGGAGCAGCTCGCGGACGTCGAGCGGCGCATGGAGGAGCTCGAGGAGCAGCGCCTGTTCCGGGGCCGCTACGACGCCGGCGACGCGGCCGTCACCGTGCACAGCGGCGCCGGCGGCACCGACTCCCAGGACTGGGCCGAGATGCTCCTGCGCATGTACCTGCGCTGGGCGCAGAAGCGGGGCTTCGACGTCGAGATGGCGGAGGCGTCCGCGGGAGAGGAGGCGGGCCTGAAGTCGGCGACCTTCCTGGTGCGCGGCGAGAATGCGTACGGCCTGTTCTCCGCCGAGAAGGGCGTCCACCGGCTGGTCCGGCTGTCACCGTTCGACGCCGCCCATCGCCGTCATACGAGCTTCGCGCTGGTCGAGGTCAGCCCGCTGGTCGAGGACGACGTCGAGGTGGAGATCGACGACAGCGACCTGCGCATCGAGACCTACCGCGCCTCAGGCGCGGGAGGCCAGCACGTGAACAAGACCGACTCGGCGGTGCGGATCACGCACATCCCCACGAAGACGGTGGTGCAGTGCCAGAACGAGCGCTCGCAGTCGTCCAACAAGCAGACAGCCATGAAGCTGCTGAAGTCGAAGCTCGTCGAGTTGCAGGAGCGCAAGCGACGCGAGGAGATGGCGCGCGAGAAGGGCGAGGCGCAGGACGTCGCCTGGGGCTCGCAGATCCGCTCTTACGTCCTCCACCCCTACACGATGGTCAAGGACCACCGCACGGGCCACGAGATGGGTGACGCCCAGCGCGTGCTGGACGGGGACCTCGACGGCTTCGTGCACGAGTACCTGGTGAAGAGCGCGGGGAACGGCAGCTAGTCGTCCGCGGGCTCGGGCTTCAGCCCCGTGGCGACCATCGGCTTGCCGTTCAGCGTGTACTGGACGTCCACGGTCTCGTGCTTGCGGTAGCTCCCCGCGATCCCGAGGAGCATCGAAAGCCAGCGCCAGAAGCCCAGCTTGCCCTCCTGTGCGAGGGGGCGGTTGAACACGAGCGCGTCCGGGCGCACCGTGTAGTCGGCGCCCTCGTGCTGCTCAACGCCGTTGATGAAAACCCGGAACGGGGGTCTCACTCCGCGCGGCAGCTTCGCAAGCCATCGTTCCTCGCTCACGCCGGCAAGGGTAGCGCCGCGGGCCCGAGCGCCAGAATGGGTACGTGCTCGACCCCGGCATCGATGACCTGATCGCACGCGCGCTGGCGGAGGACCTCGGCGCTGGCGACCTCACGACGGAGGCCGTCGTCGAGCCCGGCATGCGCGCCCGCGCGCGCATCGAGCAGAAGGCGCCGGGCATGGTTTCCGGGCTCGACGTGGCAGAAGCGGTCTTCCGGCGCCTCGACCCGCACGTCTCCATCGCGCGTGAGCGGGCCGAGGGGAAGTGGCTGGACGAGCCACCGGCAACGGTGCTGACACTCGAGGGCGACGCGCAGTCGCTGCTCACCGGTGAGCGCACGGCGCTCAACTTCCTGGCGCATCTGTCGGGCATTGCGACCGCCACGGCGCGGGCCGTCCGCGAGCTGAGCGGAACCGGGGTGAAGGTCCTCGACACCCGCAAGACCACGCCCGGGATGCGCGCGCTCGAGAAACAGGCCGTGGCGGCGGGCGGCGGCGTCAATCACCGCATGGGGCTGCACGACGCGATTCTCGTGAAGGACAACCACATCGCGCTGGCGGGCGGAGTGGGGGAGGCAACGCGCCGCGCGCTCGCACGACGCCCCCAGGGCGTCGCGGTCGAGGTCGAGTGCGCGTCGCTCGCGGACGTAGAAGAGGCGCTGGCCGCCGGCGCCGAGCGGCTGCTGCTGGACAACATGGACCCCGCGCAGCTGCGCGAGGCGGCGGCGCTCGTCGCGGGCCGGGCGGAGCTGGAGGCGTCCGGAGGCATCACCGGGCGCTCCCTGAAGGACGTCGCGGGCACTGGCGTAGAATTTGTGTCGTTGGGGTCATTGACCCATTCCGCGCCGGCCCTCGATCTCTCCATGACCATCGAACCGTCCTAGGGCAAGGACCGATGAAGCCACTTCCCACCCTTCAGCCACAACCCGCGACCTCCCTGCTGGGCATCGAGGACATCGCTGCGATGCAGGCTGAGGTTCTCGCGCTGGCCGAGCGGCGCAACGCCCTGATCCTCGCGCACAACTACCAGCGGCCCGAGGTGCAGGACGTGGCGCACGTGGTGGGGGACTCGCTCGGGCTCTCCCGCCAGGCGGCGGAGACGGACGCCGAGGCGATCGTGTTCTGCGGCGTCCACTTCATGGCGGAGACGGCGGCGATCCTGTCGCCCGACAAGACGGTGCTGATCCCCGATCTCGATGCGGGGTGCTCGCTGTCGGACTCCATCACCGCCGACCAGCTGCGGGCCTGGAAGGCACAGCACCCGGGGGCGATCGTCGTCATGTATGTGAACACCTCCGCGGAGGTGAAGGCCGAGACCGACTACTGCTGCACGTCGTCCAACGCGGTCAAGGTCGTGGAGCACATCTTCGCCGAGCACGGCGACGACACGAAGGTGCTGTTCGGCCCCGACATGTGGCTCGGGGCATACGTCGCTCGCGAGACCGGGCGCAACCTCGAGGTCTGGGACGGCGAGTGCCACGTGCATGCGGGCATCAGGCCCGCCGACATCAACGCGCTGCGGTCGAGCGAGCCGCAGGCGGACTTCTTGATCCATCCCGAGTGCGGCTGCACGACCCAGGTGATGGAGTACGTCGCCGCCGGCGACGGGGCCGCGCAGGGCACTCACTTTCTCTCCACCGAGGGCATGATGCGCCACGCGCGCGACTCCGCGCGTGACACCATGATCGTCGCGACGGAGACAGGCATCCTGCACCGTATGGAGCAGCAGAGCCCGGAGAAGAGGTTCATCCCGGCGAACCGGGCGGCGGTCTGCAACTACATGAAGATGATCACGCTACCCAAGCTGCGCGACTCCCTGCGCGAGATGAAGCACCGCGTGAGCGTGCCGGCCGACGTGGCCGAGCGCGCGCGTGTGCCGATCGAGCGCATGGTCAGCATCGGCTGATCGAAGATACTGCCGCGATGCGACTCGTGGTGCGGGGTGGAGACGTGCTGGTCGGCGATCCGGGCGAGGGTAGGTTCGAGCGCGCGGATGTAGTGGTCGACGACGGCCGGATCGCGGCGATCGAGGCGGACGCGGCCGTGGCCGACGCGCAGGTGGTCGATGCCGCGGACGCGCTGGTCCTGCCGGGCTTCGTCGACACGCACCGCCACACGTGGCAGACCGCGATGCGGGGTATCTGCGCGGACTGGACGCTGCTCGACTACTTCCGCGGCATCCGCCTGCAGATCTCGACCGCGTTCGGGCCGGAGGACGTCTACGCCGGGAACTACGTCGGCGCGCTCGAGGCGCTCGACGCCGGCGTCACGACGCTGCTCGACTTCTCCCACTGCCTCAACTCCCCCGACCACGCCGACGAGGCGGTCCGTGGGCTCCGCGAGGCGGGAGTGCGCGGGATCTGGGCCTACGGGATGTTCCCGGTGCCGCTGGCGGATCCGGTGTTCGCGACGCCCGACGACCGGCTGGCGGATGCGCGCCGGATGCGCGAGCGCCATTTCCCGGCCGCGGGCGACACGCTCGACATGGGCGTGGCGCTGACGGAGCTGGGCCTCGTGCCGTTCGACGTGACGCGCGCGGAGGTGGAGCTGGCGCGCGAGCTCGACGTGCTGGTCACCGCGCACATCGGCACCGTGACCAGCCCGCAGCGCCCGCCGGAGGTGGAGCTCCTGCACTCGGCGGGACTGCTCGACCACCGGCAGGTGCACGTGCACTGCAACGCCTGCTCGAACCGCGAGCTGGACCTGCTGGCCGATGCCGGGGCGTCGGTCTCGCTCACCCCGGAGACGGAGCTGCAGATGGGCATGGGCTTCCCGATCTTCGCCCGCGCGCTGGAGCGCGGGCTCGCGCCGAGCCTCGGCTGCGACATCGTCTCCAACAACCGCGGCGACCTGCTCGCGCAGATGCGCCTGGGACTGCAGGCGGAGCGCGCGCGCGCCAACCAGTCGGCGCTCGACGACCTCGACATGCCGCAGGAGCTGACCCTCGGCGTTCGCGACGTGCTGCGGTTCGCGACGCTCGGCGGGGCGGAGGCGCTCGGCCTGGGGTCCGTGTGCGGGTCGATCGAGCCGGGCAAGGCCGCCGACCTGCTCGTGGTCCGCACCGATCGCCTGCACCTGGCTCCTCTCAACGACCCCGTCGCGGCGGTGGTGCTGCACGCCGGCCCCGCCGACGTGGACACCGTGCTCGTGGGCGGCAGCGTCGTCAAAGAGGGCGGCGAGCTCACCGGCGGGCGCGTCGCGGGCGCCCGGTCGCTGGTCCAGGCGTCGCGCGATCGCATCGTGGCCGAGCTGGAGCCGCGCGGAGGCCTGCTGCCGCCGGCGCCGGAGGGCTGGTTCGAGGTCACGACCCAGGTGATGGCGCAGAACCTCGCGAGCGCGGGATGGGCGCCGGCGTCATGAGGATCGTCGACCTCTCGGCGCCGATCGAGAACAGCCCGGCCGAGCTGCCGGAGCCGTTTCGCACGGAGATCGAGTTCTCCGACCATGCGGCGGGCGCCGCGATGGTGGAGCAGCTCTTCGGCGTCACGTCGGACCTGTTGCGGGACGGCGAGGCCTGGGCGGTGGAGGAGATCCGCCGGCTCGGCACCCACAACTCGACACACGTCGACGCTCCCTGGCACTACAACTCGCGCATCCGCGGCGAGCGCGCCCAGACGATCGACGAGCTGCCGCTCGAGTGGTTCCTGGCCCCGGGGGTCGTCGTCGACGCGACGGGCAAGGAGGACGGAGAGGGGATCGATGTCGCCGACGTCGAGGCCGGTCTCGCGGCCGCGGACCATTCGCTCGCGCCGCTCGACATCGTGCTGGTTCGCACCGGTCGCGACGCGTTCTACGCCGAGCTCGACTACATCGCCCGCGGGCCCGCCGTGACGGCGGAGGCGACGCGGTGGCTCTTCGAGCGCGGTGTGCGGGTGATGGGCATCGATGCCTGGGGCTGGGACGGGCCGCTTCACATCCAGGCGCAGGCCGCGCTCGAAGCCGGGCGCCCCGGCGTGTTCTGGGCCGCGCACCAGGCGGACCTGCCCTACTCGCAGATCGAGCGTCTGTTCAACCTGGCCGCGCTGCCGGCAACGGGGTTCCAGGTCGCCTGCTTCCCCCTGAAGATCGTGGGAGCAAGCGCCGCGCCCGCCCGCGTCGTGGCGATCCTCCCGGACTAGTCTGAACAGACTCCGAGATCTGCCGACAGTCGCAGTTCATCGTGGCTCCATCTTGCGGGCACCGTAGACGAGATCGGCAGGGCGTCGGCCGGCGGTCAGGCGACCATGGTGCTCGCGGTCGAAGTTGTATTCGTG
>JBBRDT010000098.1:0-11148 GCA_038203635.1 Solirubrobacterales bacterium | reverse complement strand
AAAGTGCGGTCAAGAGGGTGTCGAGGTCGGCGGTCACGCGGCCACCTCCGTGGTCGACGTTGGCGTAAGCAACGCCGACCTTCGACACCCTTGCTATGTCCCCTCGGCCCGAACCGCGCGCAGCGGAACGGAATCAATCATCTAGCGCCGGAGGCGGCACCGATGGCATCGAGCACCACTTCGAGGACTCTGCGCCACATCATCTCCAGGCCGGATCCGGAGGCCTCGATCACCGGCACCCCGGCGGCCTCGGCGCGCTCGACCAGGTAGTCCTGCAGCACGCGGATCCGGTCGAGCGCCTCGAGGTAGCGCCCGGGCTCGCGCAGGGTCTGCACGCCACGTGTATGGAAATGCTCGCGGTGCTCGGCCTCGTCCCGCACGGCGAGCATCACCCTCACGGTCGTCGCCCGCTCGCACAGCTCCGGGTTCGGGATGTCCGGCAGCAGGTGCACGCCCTCGACCACCATCGGGGTGCGGTCGGAGATCGCCCGCTCCACCACCGCATCGAGCCCCGGGGCGATGTCATGGGCCTGCCGGATGTAGCCGGCGACGGTGCCGGCGACATCGTCCGACAGGTCGGACAGCGCTTTCGACACGTCGAAGGAGGAGTGATGCACGGAGGGCAGGAACTCGTGCGAGAAGAACGCGCGCACCACCTGGCGCACCTGGTCGGTGGCGATCACGTGCGGGATCCCCAGCCGTCCTGCCAGCTGGGTGGCAACGGTCGACTTCCCGACCCCGGTCACGCCCCCGAGCAGCACGAGCAGCGGCCGCTCCAGGTTCCGCACGTTCCACCACTGCCGAAATCGCGCGAGGACCGGCTCCCCCTCGCCTGCGGCGACGGCCTCCTCCGCCACGGCGCGCAGCTCGTCCACGCTGATCTCGGTGGACCGGCGCGCCACGAGGCGCTCCTCGATCTGCTGCGCGAGGGCGAAGGAGCGTTCCGAGGGCAGGCCCGTCGCCATCAGCGACTGGGCCATCAGGCCCTTGGAGTACGGCAGCCCGTAGTCACTGCGCACCACCACCGTCGGAGGCGTGCCGCGCGGTGGTGGTGCAGAGCTCACGAACGCGCCTCCGCGACCGGCCCGGCGACCTTCCCGCGGGCGGCCGCAACAAGATCGAGCAGGACCTGGTCGAGTGGAGGCTCGCCCTCTTCGGCGACCGGGCGGTTGCGCAGGAACACGACCCGGATGCCCGCGCCGGCGGCGGCCTCGGCGACGACGTCGATGGCGGCCGCCTTCAGTTCGGTGAGGAACACGTCGCAGCCGCCACGCACCGCAGCCTCCGCGTCACGCGCGAGATCGTCGCGCCGTGCGAGGTTGGCCGAGAACAGGTGCGGCTCCACCCCGTGCCGCGCCAGCCCCTCGCGCAGATCGGCCTCCGCTGCCGGCCGGGCGGTCACGAAGCAAGCCACCCGTGCCGTCTGCGGCAGCGACTCCGCAGGCTCGGGCCGCAGAACGCAGCTCACGATGCGCTCCGGGGCAATCCAGCGGGCCAGGCCCGCATGGAGCTGCCGCCGCGCCGGGGGCACGAGGTCGGCCGCCCCCAGCAGCACGAGCAGATCCGAGCGCAGGAGGCGCAGCGGCCCGAGGTGCGACAGCGCCTGCGCCCCGGCCCGCGCCACCGACGTCACGCACACGGTCGCATGGGCGCGCACGGGAGGCAGCGCCGCGCCGCTACCTTCGAGCACCAGCACGTCCGGCTGCTCGAGCACCGCGATGCGGATGCCCTCGAGCACGTTCGACTCGAAGGTCTCCCCCGCCGGCCCTTCACCGCAACGGCGACAGCCGACGGTGGTGGTCCCGGCGAGCACGGCGTCCTCCAGATAGTCGGACGCCGCGTGACCTCCCGAGCGCGCGATCTCGAGCAGGCGCTCCAGGCCCGGGCGTTCCGCAGCGCGCACGATCACCGGCTCGGGCGGGCCGCCGCGTCCCATCGACACGACCACCGGCTCCGCCCCCGAATCGCGCAGCAGGCTCGCGAGATGGATGCCGAGCGCCGTCTTGCCCGTCCGCTTGCCCGTGCCGATCACGGCGACCACCGGGATCCCGCCCGTGTCGGGCGACGCCGAGGGAGGCGGCGTCAGCCGCATCCCGGGCGCGTGGTATGCGAGTCCGTCGTGCAGCGCGACCGCAGCAAGCTCCATCCGCGTGTCCGGGTCGAGGATCGGCTCGCCCGAGAGGTCGACGACGGCCTCGGCCATCACCGCGCGCGCGAGCGAGCGCAGCGCAGCGCGCACGTCTTCGCCGGGCATCGTCACCTCGCGCCCGTAGTGCGCAGCGGGATCCGCGAGCACCGCACCCGCGACCTTCTCCTCTCCGCCCGCGAACAGCACACCCGCGACGTCGTGCTCTGCCTCCAGCCTGTCGAGTGCCGCGCGCGCGACGCCGGGATGGTGCTCGCCGTCTACGAGGGCGATGACGCGCATCGCGGCGCCCTCACCGGTGGCCCACTAGCCGACTTCCTCCCGGTGGAGGCCGGCCTTCTCGTATTCGTGGGGAGTCTTGCGAGACCACTCGATGATCGGCTCCGGGCCGTCGAAGGGATAACGGCGCACGATCCGCACGAAGCTCGGGTCGATCTCGACCACGTTGTAACAGGGGCGCGTGTGACCGCGCAGCCGCAACGTGGACACGGTGCCGGTCGTGACCACGAACAGGTCCTCGAGCCGCCACGCGTAGGGCACGTGCTTGTGGCCGGCGAGCACGAGATCGACGCGGGACCGCAGCAGCACCTCGAGCAGGTCACCCGCGTCGTACACGATGTTGCGCTCGCGGCCGGTCCCGGGGATGGGGAGCAGATGGTGGTGCAGCACGAAGATGCGCAGGTCCGCCGGGTGGGAGAAGCTCTGCTCGATGTGCTCGTAGCGGTTGCGGCCGATCTGGCCGTGGTTGAGGTCGGGCTCGGAGGAGTCCTCGGCCACGATCGAGACGCCGTTCGCGTGCAGCACGGAATGGCGCGGCCCGAACATCTCCTCGAAGTGCACGTAGCCCACGTTGCGCGAGTCGTGGTTGCCCGGGACGACGATCAGCTGCTCGCACTCGATCCTGTCCACGAACTCGCGGGCGACCTGATACTCGCCCCGGAAGCCGTCCGACGTCAGATCGCCGCTGATCACGGTGACGCCCGGCTGCAGCTCGTTGATCTCCTCGATCGCGCGCTCGAGCAATTCCGCCTGGAAGTGCGGAGACCCGCAGTGCAGGTCCGAGATGTGGGCGATGCGGAGCGTGCTCATTGCAGGGTTCCTTCGCGGCGGCGGTCGCCGGGCAGGGTACCCCCGCCGCTCAATGCTGCCCCCTTCGCCACGTCCTGTCCTTCCTCCTTCACCGCTTCGCGCCTGAGGTCGTCGGCGAGCAGCAGGTCGGCCGGCACGGGAACGTCGCCGCGCAGCGCGGCCCGCACCGCGAGGAAGTCGCGCGTGGCCGCCACGTCGTGCACGCGCAGGAAGTGCGCGCCGTGATCGAGGCCGTGCGCGACCGCGGCCAGCGTGCCGCCGAGGCGGTCACGGGGAGCCCTCCGGGTGAGGGCGCCGACGAAGTCCTTGCGGGAGACCGCAAGCAGCACGGGCAATCCCAGCGCCGCGATCTCGTCCAGCCGCGCCAGCAGCTCGATCGTCTGCGCCGGGTCCTTGCCCAGATCCGGGCCGGGGCACACCAGCAGCCGGTCGTCCGGGACCCCGGCGGCCCGCGCGACCTCGAGACGTTCGCCGAGGAAGCGCTTCACGTCGTCGACGACGTCGTCGTATCGGGGACGGTGGAGCTTCTCCTTCGGACGCGCCCTGGTGTGCGTCACGACCAGCGCCGTTCCCGAGTCGGCACACACGCTCGCCACGTCGGGATCGATCAACCCGCTCGGGTCGTTGATCATCACCGCGCCTGCCGCGGCGGCGGCCTGCGCCACCGACGGCTTGTAAGTGTCGACGGAGAGGGCTGCTCCCGCCGCCGCCAGCCGCTCCAGGAGAGGCACGACGCGCTCGATCTCGGCGGCCGGATCGACGGCGGGCCGGTTGGTGACACCGGACTCGCCGCCGATGTCCAGCAGGTCGGCGCCGTCCCTCACGAGCTGCAGCCCGCGCTCGATGCGTGCATCGAGGTCCGGGTGATCGCCGGCATCGGAGAAAGAGTCGGGCGTCGCATTCAGGATGCCCATCAGGTACGGAGCGGCGTCGAGGCCGAACCGGCGCTCCCGTGCGACGAGAATGTGCGCCGCTGCTCGAGTCATGGCATCTGACCTGGCTCTAGCATAGGGGCGAGCGGACCGGCCACAGCCGGACGGCGATCTGACCAGATGTCGCACGGCCTCGCCGCCCGTAGTATTCTGGCATTCGAGCGGGGAATTGGTGGTGGACTGCCCGCGAGGCCATCCATAGCAGCGGGGGGCATGGAAGTTCGTAGCGTAGGGAGAATGGATCGCACCTCGACCAGCGTGAGGCGCTCGGTCGTTTTTGCCTGCCTGGTGGCCCTTGCCGCGCTGCTCCTGCAAACGTCGCCGGCCGCGGCCTACCCCGCGCCGGGCAACAATTTCGTGTTCAACAACACGTTCGTGCAGCAGACCGGCCCCGAGGTGATGGTCTACGACTGGTCCGTCTCGCACTGCGAGAACGACGACATCCCCGACGAGTCCGTACGCGCGTTCAGGGACAACAGCGGCAAGATCCAGCTGATGGCCACCCACTTCGTGAACTACCGGTGGATCGCGGACACCACGCTCGACAGCCCGTACACGCATCCCTGCACGAAAACCATGTCGTCGACCAACAGCGCCGACGTATCGACCTACAACAACCGCGAGTGGCTGTCCTCGCCATGGACTCCGGATGGGACGAACGTCTATGCGCTCGTGCACAACGAGTACCAGGGTCAGTCGTTCCTGAGCGGATGCAACTACCAGTACGCGTGCTGGTGGAACTCGATCACGAGCGCCGTGTCCACCGATGGGGGCGTGACCTTCAGCAACACCTCCCCCGGGCATCTCGTGGCCACGCTGCCGTACCAGATGACCAAGGACGGCCCGCACGGCTACTTCACGCCGAGCCAGATCGTGCGCTCGGGCGACGGCTGGTTCTATGCGATGTTCCGCGCCAACCCCAAGGGCGCCCAGCAGTACGGCACGTGCCTGATGCGCACGCGGGACCTGAGCAACCCGCAGTCCTGGCGCGCCTGGAACGGCACCGCCTTTGCAGTCCAGTTCGCCAACCCCTACACGCAATCGATCAATCCCGCCGACCACGTCTGTGCACCGGTCGACTTCAACAGCATCGGGCTGATCACCGAGAGCCTCACCTACAACACGTATTTCAAGAAGTGGATGCTGGTCGGCAACTCCGAAGGCGACCCGGCCCACAACAAGCCGCCCGGTGTCTACTACGCGCTCTCGGACGACCTGCTCAACTGGACCGACGTGGAGCTGCTGATGGAGGCTGAGATCACGTGGGTCAGGGACTGCGTGCTGCCAGACCCGATCAAGGAAGTCTCCATCCTCGATCCCTCCAGCACATCGCGGAACTTCACCACCGTCGGCCAGACCGCGCAGCTCTTCTACATCTGGTACCACATGAGCGGCTGCAACGGCACCCTGGACCGCGACCTGGTTCGCATCCCGATCCAGTTCACGGATCCGACCCCATGACGATCACCCCGCAACGGACGGGCCGCCGATCGCTCGTGCGGGCCTTGACCGCAATGTTGGCGGCGATCGCGGTGTGGAGCATCCTGCCGGCTGCCGCGCAGGCCACGTTTCCGGGCACCAACGGCAAGCTCGCGTTCGGAAGCGCGCGCAGCGGCTTTCCCGCCGACAACGACCTCTACACGATGGGCAGCGACGGCACGGCCGAGACGCGCATCACGAGCCTCGACCAGGACGAGCTGCACCCCGTCTGGTCGGCCAACGGCGCCAAGATCGCGTTCGAGCGCAATACCGGTATGCGTTCCGACATCTGGGTGGCGAACGCCAACGGCTCGAGCGCGACCCAGCTGACCACCGACCCCGCCACCGACTCCCGGCCGTCATGGTCCAACACCGGCAAGAAGATCGTGTTCTCGAGCGACCGTGGCGGCACGCCCGGAGTCCTCGACCTCTTCGTGATGGACTCGAACGGCGCGAACCAGGTCAACATCACGAACACGCCCACGATCAACGAGGACTATCCCGCCTGGTCGCCCGACGGGACCGCGATCGCGTTCTCGCGCGACGGAGACATCTACAAGTCGACGCCGAGCGGCTCGAACCTCAAGCGATTGACCACCGCGGCCGTCATGGATATCGAGCCGGACTGGTCCCCCGGCAACAACCAGATCGTCTACCGCACGGGCGTCACCGGCAACGACGACATCTGGAAGATGAACGCCGACGGAACAAATCAGGTCGCGATCGTCAACAACGGGAGCACCGTCGAGGAACGGCCGGTGTGGTCGCCCCAGGGCGACAAGATCGCCTTCGTTCGCGGCGCTTTCAAGGACGCCGAGGTCTACACGATGGACCCTACCGGCTTTAACGTCGTTCGCGTCACGAACAACACGACGATGGACGTCGACCCCAGCTGGCAGGCGATCCCCAACCCCGTAGGGTACGTGCGCCCCAAGCTCGCGTCCAAGGTCCGCACGTCCCTGGTCCCGAGCTTCAGGCCCTGCAAGGTCCCGGACCGTGTCCACGGGCCTCCGCTCGGCAGTGCCTCCTGCACCCCGCCGAAGCTGTACTCGCGGCACCTGACCGTGGGCACTCCCGAGGTCAACAACAAGACCGCCAACTTCACCGGCTTTGTGAAGCTCAAGGGCATCCCGGGGAACCCGGCCACGCCGACCATCGACGAGGCAGACCTCCAGATTCAGGTCAAGATCAACGACGTGCGCAACAAGACGGACCTCTCCGACTACACGGGCCAGCTGCGCGTCCGGGCCGACTACCGGCGGCTGACCGACAAGGAGAACGCCGTCGGGGCCGCGAGCCCGGTCGACCCCGCCACCAGCACGGACACGCCGTGGCTGTTCGCGCTGCAGTGCGCCGCGACGGCGGACGTCAACATCGGCTCCACGTGCAATCTCACGACCACGCGAGACGCGATCACCCCGGGTAGCTTCAAGGAGGGGAAGCGGTCCGTACTCGAGCTGGGCCGCATCCAGGTGTGGGACGGCGGTAACGACGGGCTGAACTCGACCGCGGTCAACGATCTGTTCCTCACGCAGGGCCTCTTCGTCCCGTAACGGGACCCTCTCTCTTACTCAGTCAGGTGCGGGCCGCGGCCTCTGCCCCGACGACCAGCCGCTCTTCCCGCACGGCCTCGGGCCATGCCTCTGCGGCGCGCTTGACCTCCCGTCTGCCCCATCCGAGCTCGGGCCCCATCGCCCTCGCCACGCGGAGCGCCGTGTCCGGCTCTTCGATCGTGCGACGGCCCGCAAGCAGCCCGAGGCGTGTGCGGCGCAGCAGGACGTCGGCGACCGTTCGCGCCTGCTCGTGCCGGGCGGCGACAACGGCCTCCACCAGCAAGTCCGGCATACCATCGACGATCGGGCGGCACAGGTCCGGGTCCTCGGCGCAGATCGCGAGCACCCGCTCCGCGAACAGGCCATAGCGGCCCGCCAGGTGGGCGCGCGCCTGCTCGTCGATTCCAGCCGCATCGTTGAGCATGGCGTCGTCGACGGGGTGGCCGAGCGGGATCTCGTGCGTGCGGCAGGGAGCATCCCGGAACTCCCGTTCCACCATGCGGTCCACCACCATCTTCGCCATCCGGCGCCACGTGGTCAGCTTGCCGCCCGTGATCGTGATCAGGCCGGACGAGGTTTCGTAGAGCTCGGCCTTGCGTGATATGTCGACGCTCTTCTTCGGGTCGGCGCTTGAGATCAGCGGCCGTACGCCCGCGTACGCACCGGCCAGGTCATCTGCCCCGAACTCCGTCCCGAAGAACGAGTTCACCGCGTTGAGCAGATAGGTCACGTCGGACTCCGAGACGGGCGGGTGCTCGAGGCTTCCCTCGTAGTCGTTGTCGGTGGTGCCGACAAGCGTCTGACCGAGCCACGGGAGCGCAAAGATCGTGCGCTCCTCCCCCGCCGGCACGACCACCGCCGCGTTCAGCGGCAGCTGCTCACGGTCGAGCAGGACGTGCGTGCCACGGCTCGGCCGGATCACCGGCAGGTCCTCCTCTCCGTGCAGCTCCTCGGGGCGGATGCGGTCCGCCCACACGCCCGTCGCATTCACGACGTTCGCCGCCGAGATCGCGAAGCGCTCGCCGGACTCGGCCTCCTCGCACACCACGCCGGCGGCTTTGCCCTGCTCCTCGATCAGCTCCACCGCACACGCTCCGTTCACGCACACGGCGCCGAACCGCTCCGCCTCGCCGAGCACGGTCAGCACGAGCCGCGAGTCGTCGGTCTGGCAGTCGTAGAAGAGGTAACCGGACGAGGGGTTGCGAGACTCGAGCGCCGGGACCAGCTCGAGGACCTCGGCCGTGTCGATCGTGCGGTGCCGATCGGGACTCCAGTAGCCGCCTCCCTCGAGCGCGGCCTCGCGCTCCGCCCGGCGGCGAGCTCGAGGGTTTCGCAAGGACATGACGTCGTACATGTTCAGTCCCACGCCAATGCGCAGGTCCAGCCGCGCGCCCTCGAGCGCCGGCACCAGGAAGGGCAGCGGTTTCACCAGGTGAGGCGCCAGGCGCACCATGAGCTGGCGTTCGACGAGCGCCTCGCGCACGAGGCCGAGGTCGAAGTTCTGCAGGTAGCGCAGGCCCCCGTGCACCATCTTCGACGAGCGGCTCGACGTGCCGCATGAGTAGTCGTCGCGCTCGACCAGCGCGACCGAGAAACCGCGCGTGGCCGCGTCGAGCGCGACACCGGCGCCGGTGATGCCGCCGCCGATTACTACGACGTCGAAAGCTTCTCCTTGGAGCGCGGCCAGGGCGTCTTTGCGTGAGATCACGGCGTCACTGTAGACCGTGGCTCGTCGGCGGTCGCCCGGAGGTCCTCCTCGGAGACCCGAAAACCGTTTTTAGTCTCCGATGAGGACCTCCGGCCGCCCGCCTCTACGTTCGGCCTCTTCTTACGAAGTAAGCGCCTGTGGCGCCGAGGACAGCGATTGCCGTGCCAACTGGGATGAGTGGGAGCGAGTTCTTGTCTTCGGCCGGAGTGTGGTGCGTGGCGACTTCAGCCGTTACGCGCGTTCGGGGGGACGGCGAACGGCGCACGGTGAACGGCGCCCGATACCGCGGCCGTTCATCCCGGGCGGGCTTGCTTTCCTCTGCCGACTGCCGCCTGCGGACTGCCGACTTCTCCACGGCTTTCCTGATCCGTTTGCGCGGCGGCTCCCTTACCGGGAACGCCACTCGCTTTAGTGCTGCGACGACCTGTGCGGTCACCCATACGGGAGTTTGGGTGCTCGAGCGCGAGTAGCGGAAGCTGCCGTCGGGTTGTTGGAGCGTGGTCAGGTACGCCAGCGGCGAGCGGCCTTCGCGACGGAATGAGGCAGGGGCGCGGCCGGCTGCGACGAGGCCCTGCACGGCCCACGAGGTCGATTGGGCGTTCGAGCGGGAGCCGTCGGACTGGCCGAATCCGCCGTCGGGATTCTGGGCGCCGCGCAGGTAGGCCAGGGCACGTTCCACCACGCGGGTCCGGCGCCGGCCCGCCGCGGCGAGGCCCTGAAGCGCGGCTCCGGTCTCGTCCACGAAGGTGCCGCCGCCGCGGGTCGCGTACGAGAAGCCTCCGTCGCTGTTCTGCTGGCGCGCGAGCCACGCGCCCGCGCGGCGCACAGCGGGGGAGCCGGTGGAGCGCCCGCTCGCCCGCAGCGACATGATTCCGAACGCCGTCCAGTTCGAGAGCCCGGAGAACGACCCGTCCGGCCGGCGCTTGCGCTCGAGATCGGCGAGCAGATCCCGCCCGCCGAAGCGCCGCGGGTCGAGGCCGGCGCCTCGCAGCGCGAGGATCGTGCGCTCCAGCTCGCCCGTCTCGGCCAGGGAGCGGACACCCGCGCGAATGAAGTCGATCGGCGTGCGCGCGCTGCTACGCACGTCGAGGGGGTGCCGGCCTCCAGCTTCGAGCCCGAGCGCCGTCCATCCCGTCACGAGCTGGTTGGATGCCTGCCGCGGCGCGCCTCCGAAACCGCCGTCGGTGTTCTGTGCGCGCTCGAGGTAACGCAGGCCGTTTTCCACCGATCGCGGAGCCGCGCTCGCGATCGCGGAGCCGCTCAGCACGAGCGTCAGCGCGAGCACGGTCGTGATCGTCGCCACCCCGGGCTTGGGCTCGGCATCGAGGGGCGCCCACCGCACGTGCAGTCGTCGCCTGAAGCGCTCCAGCACACGCACGAACGAGGGACCGAAGACGGCACAGAGCGCGAAGTTCCCGATCGCGTGCGCGATGTTGAAGGGCAGCGACAGCGTCGCGATGGCGATGTAGCCGTCGGCCGAGGTCACCGCCGCGAAGCTGGTCAAGGCGAATAGGTCCATCCACGCGCCGAAGACGAACCCCGCCACGGCGCAGCTGACGGCCAGCGGCCAGCGGCCGAGCCGACGGCCTGCAACCGATGCGAGCAGCGCCCCTCCGAGGCCGGCCGCGCCCCACCCGACCATCTGCCAGGGAGTCCACGGCCCCTGACCGAGGAACAGGTTCGAGGCGAGCGCGGCGAGCGCCCCGACCATGAACCCGGGTGCGGGGCCGAGGACATAGCCCGACAGCAGCGCAACATCGGTGGTGCCCTGCACGTTGGGCACAACCGCGAACAGCACGCGCGCCGCGACCGCGAGAGCTGCGAGGGCTGCAACCAGGGCGACCAGCTTCGCTGACGGACGCCGGCTCTCGTACCAGAGGATGCCCGCCACGGCGCCAAGCGAGATCTGCAAAAAGGAGACGAGCAGGAAGAAGACGCCGCCGAGTGCCGCGTAGACGACGAACGTGACGAGGTTGGCGGCGCTGAACTGGCGCGACGAGAAGATGTCGAGCGGCATCATCGGGTTGGCGCTACGACGCTCGACGAGCAGAAAGGCCACGAGCGCCGCGACTCCACCGACGGCGCTCAGCAGGATCAGCCCGCTCATAGGTCAACCTCCCGGTCTAGGGAAAGAGTTCTTTCCCTAGTTGGGAAGTCCAGCAGGCAGGAGCCTCGCCGCAGGCGAGGCGACCCCGCAGACTGGCTCCCCACATAAGTCGACCACCGTCGGGAGAGCGCCTC
>JBBRDT010000097.1:0-11462 GCA_038203635.1 Solirubrobacterales bacterium | reverse complement strand
ACTGGTTGCGCCAGCGATGGAACGTCTGCTCGGAGATCTCCAAGGCCTTCGCCGCCTCCGCGATCGTCTTGCCCTCGCTGAGCATCCGCTCCGCTTCGCGCAACTTGCGGATGACCTGCTCCGGGGTGTGCCTGCGTCGCTTCATCGTGATCGTCCTCGCTCGCCCATCTTCGCGGGCGCATAGAACTCTCACAAGCACCGGACCGAACCACCGGGGTCACGCCAAACGCGGCCGAGCCAGTCTCGGTGACCGGTCGTTCAGTTCCCGTTGGCGCCGTCATAGCGGACGTCGTGGCGCAACAGCAGCTTGCCCATGCGGTGGCGCGCGCGCATCAGATCCTCGCGCGCACGGACCAGGTCGCGCAGCGCCTCCTCCTCGTGTCATGGGTGATCTGTGCCGCGCCGGGGCCGTCTCCGTTCGTGATCGCGAATTCGCGCAGCACGGGCGTGCCGAAGTGGGTCATCTGCCCGAACACGACGCGGTCGCCTTCCGGCGACTACGCGCCCCTGCGCGAAGCGCGCTTCCGTGAGCGGCGGCTCGGGCCCGAGGTTCGTGCAACCGTCAGCTCAGAAGCTGCGCGGTAGCCCGAGCAGGTGCTCGCTGATGTACGAGAGGATGAGGTTCGTCGAGATCGGCGCGACTTGGAACAGTCGCGTCTCCCGGAACTTGCGCTCGACGTCGTACTCCGTGTCGAAGGCGTATCCACCGAAGGTCTGGACGGTTGCGTTCGCGGCCTCCCAGGCGGCCTCGGCAGCCAGCAGCAGCGCCATGTTCGCCTCCGCGCCGCAAGGTTCGCCCCGGTCGAACAGCTCGGCCGCCCGAAACCGCATCAGGTCAGCAGCCTCGATGCTGACGTGCGCCCGGGCGAGCGGAAACTGGATCCCCTGGTTCTGGCCGATCGCGCGTCCGAAGACCTCCCGGCTCCGCGCGCGTTCTGTGGCGCGGTCGATGAACCATCGGCCGTTGCCGATGCACTCGGCGGCGATGAGGATCCGCTCGGCGTTTAGTCCGTCGAGGACGTAACGAAAGCCCTTGCCTTCGTCTCCGATGAGGCCGTCCGCCGGTACCCGGAGCGCGTCGAAGATCAGCTCGTTCGTCTCGTTGTTCATCATGACCCGCTTCGGGTTCACGGTGAGCCCGTCGCCAACCGCGGCGCGAACGTCGAGCAGGAAGAGAGACAGGCCCTCGGACTTGCGGCGCACCTGGTCGCGTGGCGTCGTCCTGGCCAGCAGGATCATGAGATCGGAGTGCTGGACGCGCGAGATGTACATCTTGCGCCCGGTGATCACATAGTCGTCGCCCTCCCGCACGGCCTCAGTCCGGAGCGAGGTCGTATCCGTGCCCGCTTCGGGCTCGGTGACCGCGAAGGCCTGAAGGCGGATCGCGCCGCTCGCGATCCTCGGAAGATAGCCCTGCTTCTGAGCCTCGGAGCCGTGCCGGAGCAGCACGCCCATCGTGTACACCTGGGCATGGGCCGGCTGTGCGTTCCCGCCGGAGCGGTTGATCTCCTCCAGGATCACGGAGGTCGTCGCGAGGTCCAGGCCGAGCCCCCCGTACTCCGGCGGAATCAGCGCCGCCAGGTACCCGGCTTCCGTTAGCGCGCGCACGAACTTGTCAGGGTATGCGCGCTGCTCGTCGAGCTCGCGCCAGTAGCTGTCCGGGAAACGGTTGCAAAGCTCCCGCACGCCGCTCCGGATCTGCTGCTGGTAGGTGTCGGTTGTGACTTGCATCGCCCAAGACTCCTGACTGCCGCCGCACTTCATCGCAACAGACCGAACGAGACGCCCCGGTTGCTAGCAGCACAGCCATGCGGCCGTAGGCCTCAACCAAACACGTACAGCATCACCGCGACGATGACCGGGAGGGCCAGAATCCAGTCTTCCCGGCCGCCCTTGCCTGTCCCGGGTAGGAACTCGGGCCCCATTGGTGGGAAGGCTACTCCGCAAGCCTGAAGATGGCAATCGAATGCGCACTTCTCAACTCAGCCATACTCTCGCCCGTGCGACTCGCCCGTCTCGAACTGGACTCCGGCCCTGTGGTCGCCGTCGAGGTCCACGGAGAGCTCCGCACCATTCCGGATGCCGGGGGCGACGTCCTCCGTGCACCAGGTGCGGACGTCGGCGACATCCTCGGCCCGGTGGACAGCTTTGTGCTCGCGGCGCCGGTGCGACCTGGAAAGGTCGTCGCGATCGGCCTGAACTACCAGGACCACATCGCGGAAACCGGTCTCGACGTACCGAGCCAGCCACTCGTCTTCGCGAAGTTCCCCAGCTCGGTGATCGGCCCCACCGACGCAATCGTCATCGACTCCGCGCTCACCGAGCGCGTCGACTGGGAGGTCGAGCTTGCCGTCGTCATCGGCAGGCGAATGCGCAACGTTGCAGCCGGCGAGGCGCTAGACCACGTGTTTGGCTACACGGTCGCGAACGACGTCTCAGCCCGCGACGTGCAGTTTGGCGTCGTCCAATGGGTGCGCGGCAAGAGCTTCGACAGCTTCTGCCCAATCGGCCCGGTGGTGGTGACGGCCGACGAACTACCCGACCCGCAGGCGCTCGCTCTGCGGACGCGTGTCAACGGTGAGGTCGTTCAGGACTCCTCGACGAGCCTCATGTTGTTCGGGGTCGCCGAGCTTCTCGAGTTCTGCTCGAGGTCGTTCACGCTCGAACCCGGTGATCTGCTGCTGACGGGCACGCCGTGGGGCTGTGGCGAGTTCATGGCCCCGAGGCGCTCTCTCGACGGCGGGGACCTCGTCGAGTGCGCGGTCGAAGGCATCGGCGCCCTCCGCAACCCAGTCATCCTTGACGGCTGAGTCACACGAGGTGCGAACCTGCGCAAACGTTTGCCCAGCTCGCGTAAGGTACGGCCATGAGCAATGAACCAGCTACTGCATCCCGGAGCCGCGTACGTGGTGACCTCGGCCGCTTCGGGCATGGCCAGTTTGCGGTCGACTTCGAGTCGCGCTTAAACATCGGCGAGCTGCGTGAAGCTCGCGTTGCGCGCGCTCAGGCGCTGCTGCGTGACTCCGACCTCGACGCAGTGATCGTCTGGAAGGACGAGAACGTCCGCTATCTCACCGGCATGCGTGCGCAGCTGATCGCGGGCAAGACCGCGCTTCTGAACGGCTGCCTGCTCCGTCCCGACCACCCGCCGGTAATGTTCATCTCCGGAGGGGACCTCCAGCGCGCGCAGAACGCGATGACGTGGATCGAGGAGTTCCACCCGATCCCGATCCTCGAGGCCCGCGGGCTGATCCGCGGCTTCTTCGAGCACACGCTCGCGCCGCTGCTGAAGGATCGCGGGCTCGCCGACGCCGCCATCGGGATCGACGAGTGCTCCTACATCCAGGTCGAGCAGTTCGCCGAGCACCTCCCGAGCGTGCGGCTCGCGGACGGCGACACGCTGATGCAGGAGGCGCGGCGGGTGAAGTTCGCCGAGGAGATCGCGCTGATGGAGGAAGCGAGCGCGATCGGCGAGGCCGTGACCGAGTCCGCGATCGCCGCCGTCCGGCCCGGCGTGCGCGAGACGGACGTCGTCGCCGAGGCGATGCACACGCTCTACCGGCTGGGCGGCGAGATGGCGCACGTGACCACGCCGTTCGTGGCGTCCGGCGAGCACATGGCGCCGCCGAACCGGCTCGCCACCGACAAGATCATCCGCGAGGGCGACCTCGTCTTCATCGACATCGGCGCGATGGCCAACGGCTACTTCAGCGACATCGGGCGGACGGTGATCTGCGGCCGGCCGAGCAAGCCGCAGCAGGAGGTCTTCACGGCCGTCCACGAGTCGCTGCTGGCCGGCACGGCCGCGTGCCGCGCCGGTGCCACGAACACCGACGTCGGCGAGGCGATCCGCGCGGTCGGCGAGCGGCACAGCTTCGGCGACAACTTCATCACGCTGTTCATCGGCCACGGCGTCGGCATGGGGGCCAACGAGCCGCCCTACGTCGGCGAAGACCTCCCCGGTGCCGAGAGCGCGCCGCTCGAGGTGGGCATGACGTTCGCCCTGGAGCCGCTGATCTGGATCCCCGGGGTGCGCGGCGGCGCCGGCGTGCGGCTCGAGGACACGATCGTGGTCGAGCCCGAGGGCGGCCGCGCGCTCACCCGGACCGCGTTCGACGAGCGGCTCCTGCTCTAGCGGTCGAGCGGCGGATCACGAGCTCGGCTGGCAGGCGGAGCTCCTCCCCGGGCAGGCTCGGATCCTCGATCCGGGCCAGCAGCGTCTCGCCGAGGCGGCGCCCGAGCAGCTCGCTCGGCAGGCGCACGGTGGTGAGCGGAGGCGAGAGGTGGCTGCTAAGCGGCACGTCGTTGTAGCCGACGACGGAGATGTCGCGCGGGCACCGCAGGCCAGCCCCCTCCATCGCCTGGAGCACGCCGACGGCCATGACGTCGTTGTGGGCGAAGACCGCGGTCGGCCGCTGCCGCTGCGCGAGCGTCGCCTCCATCAGCCGCCGGCCCTCCGCGATGTCGGGGATGCTCGCGCAGTCGTCGATCGTCACGTCGACGAGCTGCTCGGCGCCCGCGATGCCGGCGTTGAACCCGGCGTCGCGGCGGATGAACGAGTCGATGTCGACCGGCCCGCGCAGCCGCGCGACCACGGTGTGGCCGAGCTCGCGGAGGTGGGCGCCGGCCAGCTCACCGCCGCGGAAGTCGTCGTGGAGGACGGTCGCGAAGCCCGAGGCGGGAAGGCCGCGCACCCCGAGCACGACGGGGATCTGGCGCGCGATCAGCGGCGCGAACAGGTCGGCGTCGCCGAGGTGGGCGGCGGTGCTCACGACGGCATCCACGCGCCGAGCCGTGAAGTGGTCGAGCACGGCCGCCAGGCGTGTGCGCTGCTCCGCGGACTCCGCCACCACGGCGACGAACCCCTGCGCCTCCAACACGCGCGAGAGGCCCCGGATCAGCAGCCCGTTGTAGGGGTTGTCGAAGTCGGCCACGACGACGCCGACGCTCTGGGTGCGGCCGCGCTTGAGGCCCGCGGCCACGAGGTCGGGCGTGTAGCCGATCTTCGACGCCGCCGCCCGCACGCGCTTGACCGTGGCGGCGCTGATCCGCCCGGCCTGCGCGGGGTCGAGCGCGCGCGACGCGGTCGAGATGTGGACCTGCGCGAGGTCGGCCACGTCCCGCAGGGACACCGGCGCGCGCGCGCCCGGCTGCGACGGCTTGGGAGGCGGCTGGGCCACGGCCGGGCGATCTTACCGTCGGGCACGGAAGGCTCTTGCAAACGGTTGCACAGAAGGCTAGGCTTGACCGCATGCGCGCGGCCGTCCTGCGGGAGTACGGAGAGCCCCTGGACCTCGCGTCGGTGCCCGATCCCGTCCTCGCCGACGGCGAGGCGCTCCTGCGGGTCGGCGCCGTCGGCCTCTGCGCGACCGACCTGAAGCTGCTGTCCGGCGGGCTCGCCCACCTCGCGGCGCTCCCGCTCATCCCCGGCCACGAGGTCTGCGGGCGGGTCGTGCGCGGCGGTGGGCCGGGGCTCGACGGGCGGCGCGCGGCGTGTTACGTCTACGAGTCCTGCGGGCGCTGCCGCCTCTGCCTCGTCGGGCACCCCACGGCCTGCCGCGCGGCGGTGCGGATCGGGACCGAGCGCGACGGCGGGCTCGCGACCTACCTCGCGGTCAAGCGCAGGAACCTGATCCCGGTCGCCGACCACGTCACCGAAGAGCACGCCGCGGTGGCCATGGACGCGGTCGCGGCGCCGTGGAGCGCCCTGCACCGGCAGGCGGCGATCGGGCCCGGCTCCCTCGTCCTGATCGTGGGCGCCGGCGGGCTCGGCATCCACGCTGTGCAGATCGCACGCATGCGCAGCGCCCGCGTGGCCGTCGTGGACGTGTCGCCCAGCCGCCGCGAGCGGGCACTGGAGCTCGGCGCGGAGCTCGCGCTCGACCCGGCCGAGGCCGGGACGCTGCGGGAGTGGAGCGAGGGCGGCTTCGACCTCGCGCTCGAATGCTCCGGCCGCCGCGAGGGCTTCGAGGTGGCGGCGAACGCGCTGCGCCCCGGCGGGCGCGTGGTCTGCAACGGCTACGCGCCCGGCGTCGAGTACGGCGTGGACTCCATGAAGCTGGTCCTCGACGAGATCGAGATCGTCGGCTCGCGGCTCGGCACGTTCGAGGCCTCGCGCGCCGCGCTCGGCGCGGTGGAGCGCGGCGACGTGGTCCCGCAGATCGGGATGGTCGTCGGCTTCGACGAGGTCAACGACGCGTTCGGCGCACTCGCCGACGGCAGCGTCGACGGCCGCATCGTCGTGCGGGTGGGCGCATGAGCACGCCCTACTTCGGGCTGCCGCCCGAGCTCCAGGCGCTGCGCGAGGAGATCCGGATGTTCTCGCTCGACCGGCTGCGCCCGCGCGCGCGGGAGCTCGAGTGGGAGCCGGTCCCGAAGGACCGCGTCGCGTGGGATCTGCTGGAGGAGGCGTCGGCGCGCGGCTGGCGCACGATGGGCCTACCGCCCGAGGCCGGCGGCCGGGGCGCCAGCGCGCTCGAGCTCGCGGTCGTCGTCGAGGAGCTCGCGTTCGGCGACATGGGCTTCGCGGTGCTGCTGGACCAGTGCTACAAGGTCCAGCGGATCCTCTACGAGCTGTCGTCGGGGGCGTCGCGGGAGCAGTTCCTCGACCGCTTCGTCAACGACCCGCGGTGCGTCCTGAGCATCTGCTTCACCGAGCCCGAGACGAGCTCGGACTACATCATCGACGGGGCCGACTTCCGCTTCCGCACGCACGCCAGTCAACGCACGGACGGAAGCTGGGTGCTGAACGGGCTCAAGCACTACATCTCCAACGCCCCCGACGCCGGCGTCTTCTGCGTGTTCGCGTGCACCGACCCCGAGCTGCCCGCCGCCAGGGGCACGAGCGCCTTCCTCGTCTTCGACGACGACGACGGCTTCGACGTCATCCACACCCACGAGAAGATGTCCCAGCGCGGCAACAACAACGGCCGCCTGCGCTTCGAGGACGTCGTGCTGCCGGCCGACCGCCTGCTCGGCGAGGCGCACAGCGGCTACGCGGGCTCGCGCCTGATCCTCAAGGAGAGCGCGATCACCGCCGGCGCCACGACGCTGGGCAGCGCCCGCGCCGCCTACGAGCTGGCGCTCGACCACGCGATGACGCGCATCCAGGGCGGCGTGCCGCTGTTCGAGCACAACAACGTCCGCTGCCGCCTCGCCGAGATGTACTGCGAGCTCGAGGGGGCGCGCAGCCTCATCTGGCGCGCCGCGTGGGGTGTCGAGAACGACCCGGACTACGACTACCGGATGGGCAGCGCGGCGAAGGTGCACGCCGCGGAGGTCGCGATGCGCACCTGCCTTTCCGCCGCCGAGATCTTCGGCGGGCTTTCGATCATGTATCGCGACTGTGACGTGAACAAGTTCCTCCGGGACTGCATGTCGTTCATGCACTCCGACGGAGCCCAGGACAGCCACCGGCTGCGAATCGCAGCGATGACCCAGGAGATGACGGACCAATGAGTTCGTATGGCGATCCCGATCACCAGCTGACGACGACCGGGAAGGGGATGGACCTCGAGTTCCTCGGCAAGCCGCACGAGCACGACCCGCGCCGGGTGTACAGCACGACGTCGAGCGACTGGCAGCAGCGCGTGGACTTCGACCGCCTGCGTGCGGACCGCCTCGCGCGGGCGCGCATGAAGATGGAGGAGCACGACCTCGGCGCGCTGGTCTGCTTCGTCGGCGAGAACGTCCGCTACATCACGAGCGTCTTCCAGGGCAACTGGAAGAACAACATCTACATCCGCTACTGCGTGCTGCCGCGCGGCGGCGAGCCGGTGCTGTTCGAGACCGCGGGCTCCGACCTCGAGTGCGCGAAGATCGACGCGCCGTGGCTGAAGGGCAACATCCGCCCGGCCATCACGTGGAAGTGGGCGGAGACGGCCGAGGCGATGATGGCCGACAAGATGGCGCAGTCCGTGCTCGACGTGCTCAAGGAGAACGGCGTCGAGAAGGAGACGATCGGGCTCGACGTCTACGACCCGAGCGCGTACGCCGCCTTCCAGAAGCTCGACCTGAACATCGTCAGCGCGTGGCCGGTGCTGTCCGGCGCTCGCGTGGTGAAGACGCCGGACGAGCTCGAGTGCCTGAAGATCTCGAGCGCGATCGGCGACACGTCGTTCTGGAAGATCGAGAACGAATGGCTCAAGCCCGGCGTCAAGGAGAGCTACATCACCGCGAAGGTGAACGAGTACCTCTACGAGCAGGGCTTCGACTTCGTCTACGACATCATTGTCGCGTCGGGCGGCAACACGAGCCCCTACAGGCGCTGGCACACGGACAAGGTGATCCGCCAGGGCGACCTCGTGATCATCGACCAGAACGCGGTCGGCCCGGGCGGCTACTTCGTCGACTTCGTCCGTTGCTTCAAGGTCGACTCGCCGCTCACTCCCAAGGAGAAGGATCTCTACAAGGAGTGCTACGAGTCGATGTACGCGGCGATCGAGCAGATGAAGGCAGGCAACACGACGGCGGACGTCGCCGCGCAGCTGCCGACCTACGCGGACGACGAGTTCGGCACCGTCACGCTCCAGCAGTTCGCGCACTCGATCGGCCTCTCGCTGTACGAGGGGATGTGGATCTCGCGCGCCTACTCGCTCGACTATCCCATCGTCCTGGAAGAGAACATGTACTTCGCGGCCGAGACGTTCGCGGGGCATCCCGGCCTCGAGCAGACGGTCCGGCTCGAGGAGAACCTGCTCGTCACCAAGGACGGGCCGGTCATGTTCACGAAGCACCCGTTCTACGACGAGGCGCTGTCGTAGTGGCGGCGCCGACGCCGATCTTCGGAGACCTCCGCGGCAAGGTGGCGGTCGTCACCGGGGGGTCGAAGGGGATCGGCGCGGCGACGGCGAGGATGCTGGGCGAGAACGGCGCGCGCGTCGCGGTGGTCGCGCGCGGCCAGGACGCGATCGACGCGAGCGTCACGGCCGTGTGCGCGGCGGGCGGCGAGGCGATCGGCATCAGCGCCGACTGCGCGACCGGCGCGGGCCTGGGCGCGATCCGCGAGCGCACCGAGGCTGAGCTCGGGACGGTCGACGTGCTGATGGCGTTCGCCGGCGGGTTCTCCAACTTCACCCCCGTGTGGGAGATCGAGGAGGACGAGTTCCGGACGGTGATCGACGACAACCTGACCTCCACGTTCCTGGCCGTGAAGGAGTTCGTCCCGGGGATGATGGAGCGGAAGGCCGGAGCGATCGTGGCGATGTCCTCGGTGTCGGGCCGGTTCCTGGACAAGCTCGTCACCGCCTCCTACGCGGCGTCGAAGGCCGCGGTCCTCATGTACATCCGCCACGCGGCGATCGAGCTCGGGCCGCACGGCGTGCGGCTGAACGCGATCGCCCCCGCGACCACGCTCTCGGAGCGCATCGAGGGGATCATGGACGAGGCCGCGATCGAGTATGCGCGCGGGCTGTCGCCGCTCGGCCGGATGGGTCTGCCGGAGGACTCCGCGGCCGCGGCGCTCTACCTGGCGTCCGACTCCGCCGGCTGGCTGACCGGGGTCACGCTCGACGTCGCCGGCGGCCGGGTGATGCTCTGACCGGCCTGCGCGAGCATGTGCGCTCGGCCCTGCGCGAGCCCGCGCTGCTGATCGGCGGCGCCGAACTGCCCGCCGCGTCCGGGTCGCGGCTCGAGGACCGGGATCCCGCCACCGGCGGGCTGATCGCGCACGTGGCCGACGGCGGTGCCGAGGACGTCGACCGCGCCGTCGCCGCCGCCCGCGACGCGCTGCCCGCGTGGGCGGGGATGGCGCCGTCGCGACGCGGGCGGATCCTGACCGCGCTGGCCGACGCGCTCGAGGCGGATCAGCAGCGGATCTCGCGGATCGAGTCCTCCGACAACGGGCGGCCCCACCGGGAGACCGGCTCGCAGGCCGCGATCGTCGCGCGCTGGTACCGCTACTTCGGCGGCATGGCGGACAAGGTCGAGGGCGCCACCATCCCGGTCGAGGGCCCGTACCTGAACTACACGCGGCGCGTGCCGGTCGGCGTCTGCGGCGCGATCACGCCGTGGAACCACCCGATGCTGATCGCGACCAAGAAGCTCGCGCCCGCGCTCGCGTTCGGCAACACCGTCGTGCTCAAGCCCTCCGAGCTCGCCCCGCTCTCGGTCCTCGAGCTGGGCCGGATCGCGCAGGCGGCCGGGCTGCCCGACGGCGTGCTCAACATCGTCACCGGCGGGCCGGCGGCAGGCGCCGCGCTGAGCACGCACCCGGGCGTCGACCGGATCGACGTGACGGGGTCGACGCCGACGGGGATCGCCGTCGCGCAGGCGGCCGCCGCGACGCTGAAGCGGACCGGCTTCGAGCTCGGCGGCAAGGCCGCGAACATCATCTTCGGCGACGCCGACGTGGAGCGCGCCCTGCGCGGCGCCGCCTTCGCGGCGTTCATCGCCCAGGGCCAGTCCTGCGTCTCGGGCGCGCGGATCCTCGTCCAGCGCGAGCTGGCGGAGGAGTTCGCCCGCCGGCTGGCCGCGGCGGCCGTCGCGATCCGGCTCGGCGACCCGCTGCTCGCCGACACGCAGATGGGGCCGGTGATCACGCCCGCGTCCGCGGACCGGATCCACGCGGTGATCGACGCCGCGCAGGCGGACGGGGCGCGGCTGCTCGCCGGCGGCTCGGACCCGCCGGCGCTCGCGGAGCACCTCTCCCCCGCCGGCTTCGTCACGCCGACCGTGCTGTGGGCACCCGACCCGACGATCAGCGTGGCCCGCGACGAGCTGTTCGGGCCAGTCGCGACCGTGACGCCCTTCGCGGACGAGGACGAGGCGGTGGCGATCGCCAACAGCGTCCCGTTCGCGCTCGGCGCCGGCGTCTGGACCCGCGACGTCAGCCGCGCCCACCGGATGGCAGAGCGGCTGGCGGCCGGCATCACCTGGGTCAACGACTACCACCGGATCGACCCCGCCTCGCCCTGGGGCGGCTTCAAGCTGTCGGGCTACGGGCGCGAGAACGGCTGGGCGGCCGTCGAGGAGTTCACGGCCGTCAAGAGCGTCTGGGTCCCGCTCGAGCAGCAGGAGATGGACTGGTACGAGCCCGGCGACGGCCCGGTGCGCCTCAACTGATGCGCGCCCGCTGGATCGAAGCGTGGGGGGGGCCGCTGCTCGCCGGCGAGCGCCCGGATCCGTCCCCCGGCCCGGGCGAGGTGCTCATTGAGGTCGAGGCGTGCGGTGTCGGCCTCACCGTGCTCAACTGCATGCGTGGCGACCTCGGCGACCGCGCCGAGGACCTGCCGCGCGTGCCCGGGCACGAGCTGGTCGGGACCGTGACGGAGGCCGCCGACGGAGCCGGCCGGGACCTGCTCGGACGCCGCGTGATGGCGTACTTCTACCTCTCCTGCGGCACCTGCGCGCGCTGCGCCGCGGGCGACGAGTCGCTGTGCCTGAACCTGGCCGGGCACGTCGGCGTGCACCGCGACGGCGGCTACGCGGCACGGGCCGTGCTGCCGGCCTTCAACGCCATCCCC
>JBBRDT010000096.1:0-11482 GCA_038203635.1 Solirubrobacterales bacterium | reverse complement strand
GTCCGGCCTGATCACCCGCGTCGCCCAACGCCTGCTCGCGCTTGCCGCCGGCCTCTGGCACAACTGGCAGATCGGGGACCCCGGGCGCCACCTCACCGCCTACGATCACTGAACCCGTCGAAACGGAATCGGTCATCTAGTCCTGACGAGGAGCCGCCGTCGCCTCGCGCATCCGGCTCGGCGAGGGCCGGGCGACAAGCCCTCCCCAGTCCGAGTCGTCGATGTCCGCCGGCTCCGTGGTCTCGATGAAGTCGCGCAGGACCGCGGCGAGTCCCTCCGGGTCTTCGAGGTTGGGGAAGTGGGCTGCGCGCGGAAGGGTCTCGAAGCGACTACCGGGAACCACCTGGTGCATGTCGCGCCCGTGCGCGATCGGGATCGTGTTGTCGCGCTCTCCCCAGACGATCAACGTGGGCATCGAGTTCAGGAGATAGAGGCGGTCCGTCGCGCTGACCCGCTGACCACGCGCGTCGATCACGGATCGCAGCGTCTGGAGGAAGGCGTGGCGTGCACTGGGCTCCTCGAGCGGCCGCAGGGCCCGCGCGATGGCCTGCAGGTAGACGCCCTTGGCGGAGCCCCGCCGGCGCAGCCGCTCCCCGGCGTCCATCATCGTGGACAGCACGCGCCGGTGGGCTGCAAGCGAAAGCAGGGCGGATGCCCCCGGCAGCGCCGCCGTGCGCAGCAGCGGGCTGACCTCGTGGCCGAGACCCCCGCTCGACACGAGCGCCAGGCGCTCCACACGCTGCGGGAACTGGTAGAAGAACTGCATCGCCACCCCGCCGCCAAGGGAGTGGCCGACGATCGTCGCCCGGTCGACCCCGATGGCTGCGAGCAGGTCGCGGATGCTGGCCGCGTGCGCCCCCAGCGAGTAGTCGCCGCGAGGCGTGGCGGAGTCGCCGTGGCCGATCAGGTCGGGCGCGATCACCGTGTAGGCGTCGGCGAGGCGGAGCGCCACGGACTCCCAGTGGCGCGACGAGTTCACCATCCCGTGGATCAGGACCACGGGCGGCCCGGTGCCCGCGACCCGGTAGATGACCCGGTGCCCGTGCAGCTCGATCTGCCAAGCGTCGAAGCCGTTCACGTCGCGCCGCACCCTAGTGGACCTCTCCGAAGCCGTTAACCTCACCGCCATGGCAAGTGTCGAGCAGCGCCCAGCGGCGGTCGAGACTCGCGCTCTCTTCAATCCGCGTTCTTACGGCGCCGAGGAGTTCGACGAGCCCACTCGGCGAGCGCTGCTGGCGACGATCGACTTCTTCGAGTCGCGCGGCAAGGTGACCCTCAAGGAGCACGATCACGAGCGCACCTGGTACGCCGACTTCCTCGAGTTCGTCAAGCGCGAGCGCATCTTCGCGACGCTGCTGACTCCCTCGGCCGAGGCCGCGGGTGATCCGGACAAGCGGTGGGACACCGCCCGCATCTCCGCCTTCAGCGAGATCACCGGGTTCTACGGACTTGCGTACTGGTACACCTGGCAGGTCACGATCCTCGGGCTCGGGCCGATCTGGCAGACCGAGAACGCGGGCGCGCGGCGGCGCGCGGCCGAGTTGCTCGAGGACGGCGCGATCTTCGCATTCGGCCTGTCCGAGAAGGAGCACGGCGCGGACATCTACTCGACCGACATGGTGCTGACGCCGACGGGCGACGGCAGCTTCGCCGCGAGCGGCAGCAAGTACTACATCGGCAACGGGAACCTCGCCGGCATGGTGTCGGTGTTCGGCCGTCGCGCGGACGTCGAGGGCCCGGACGGCTACGTCTTCTTCGCGGCCGACAGCGGGCACCCGCAGTACCGGCTGGTCAAGAACGTGGTCAACTCGCAGAACTTCGTGAGCGAGTTCCGCCTCGACGACTACCCGGTTGGAGAGGAGGACATCCTCCACACCGGCAAGGACGCGTTCCACGCCGCGCTGAACACCGTCAACGTCGGCAAGTTCAACCTGGGCTTCGCGTCGATCGGCATCTGCGAGCACGCGTTCTACGAAGCGATCACGCACGCCGACGGCCGCATCCTCTACGGACACAAGGTGACGGAGTTCCCGCACGTCCGGCAGCTGATGACCGACGCATACACGCGCCTGGTGGCGATGAAGCTCTTTGGGGATCGCGCGATCGACTACTTCCGCAGCGCGGGGCCGGACGACCGCCGCTACCTGCTGTTCAACCCGATCACGAAGATGAAGGTGACCACGGAGGGCGAGAAGGTCATCGACGACCTGTGGGACGTGATCGCGGCAAAGGGATTCGAAAAGGACACGTTCTTCGAGATGGCCGCGCGTGACATACGCGGGCTGCCGAAGCTCGAGGGCACGGTGCACGTGAACATGGCCCTGGTCCTGAAGTTCATGGCCAACTACCTGTTCAACCCGGCCGAGTACCCGCCGGTGCCACGGCGGCGTGACGCGGCCGACGACGACTTCCTGTTTCGCCAGGGCCCGGCACGCGGCCTGGGAAAGATCCAGTTCCAGGACTGGCGGGCGGCGTACGCGCCGTTCGCCAACATCCCGAATGTCGCTCGCTTCATGGAGCAGGCCGAGGGCCTCGGCACATTGCTGAGTACCGCGCCGCCGTCGGAGGAGCAGCAGGCGGAGCTCGGCTTCCTGCTCACCCTCGGTGAGCTCTTCACCCTCGTCCCGTATGGCCAGCTGATCCTCGAGCAGGCGGCGTTGGCCGGCGTGGATGCCGACACGATCGACTCGATCTTCGATGTCCTGGTAAGGGACTTCTCTGGCTACGCCGTCACGTTGCACGGCCACTCGTCGTCGACCGAGGCCCAGCAGTCATGGGCGCTCGATCACGTGCGCAAGCCGGTCGGCGACCCCGAGCGCTTCGAGCGGGTGTGGAGCGAGGTCGAGGGGTACGCGGGCGCATACGAGATGCGCGCCTGACGCCGGACGCGCCCCGGCGGATGTGCCAGGGCGCGAGCGGCGAGGTGCTATGTCGTTCTAGTGCGAAGCGGCGCGCGACCGCGGGCCGCGCAGTACGGCCAGGGCCAGCACGATGAAGCCGATGCCGCTCAGCAGGAGCGCAATCCCGACCACGATGCCGAACACGCTGATGCGCTCAGCCATGTAGGAGGCGTTCAGCGCGGTGCTCAGCGCAGTCTCGGTCACCCAGACATTACGTGCGCCGTTCGCTGCGGGCCCCTTGGTCTTGTGGTCGACCACCGCGAGCTTCTCGTTGTCCGTGCCTCCACCGACAGCGAGCTCCGCCTTCGGTGTGCCCGTCTTCGCCTCGAACCGGCCCATCTCGGAGTACACGAACCCGCCGCTGCCCTCCAGAGCATGGATTCTCATGTAGTCGCCAAAGCAGCGTGCCTCGGAGCCGGTGTCGATGGACTGACCGGCGACGCTGCAGCTCGGCACATTGACTCCGGTCAGGCCGGCGTCCTTCACGGCCTTCACGGTGAGAGCGGGCGTCATGTCGGGCGTGCCGACGATCTTTTCCTGCGCAAGCGTGTCCGAGACCGTGGAACGCCCATCGAACCCCATCACGATGGCGACGACGCCGAACACGACCAGCACCATGCCGGCGGCCAAGCCGCCCCATTGGAGCAGGCGCCTGGCAAAGATGCCTTCTGTCTTCTTGGTGCTGGTTTCTTGTTCGGCTGCAATCGTGCTCATGTTCTCCTTCAGGCTTGGTGAGACGTGGTTGACCTGAAGTACTCTCACTCAGAGCGGTCGCGCCGACATCCGTAAGTTGGGCTGCTCGCGGTCAGGGGATTCCCGCACGCTGTGGCGCGGCTTGATACGGACTGGTGGCTGTTTACCCGAAAGTGAACGCGTAGGCAGTCACGCCGGAGTCGAAACGAAGCGTGAGTGACCGCCGCTCGACTCGCGGCAGCGAGACCAGGCGGTAGAGCCGCTGGCCCCGCACCGTTACGACGCCGCCCCGCACGTCCTTTCCCGCGAGCGACGCCTGGATCGGGCGGCCGTCGAGCAGGACCCGCACGCGGCGCGGCCGGCCGTCCTGCGTGCCGAGCACCAGGAAGACCCGCCGCGCGCCGAAGCGGACCGACAGCGAGGCGCCACGCCTCGAGGTCGCGAACTGCGGGCTGACGCTCCAGCGTCCCGCGAGCGCAAAGTGGTCGGGCGGTAGCGAGTCGGCGCCCGGATAGGTGCGCGTGCCATCGGTGACGCCGTCCGGGAGAAATCGCTCGGCCCGCGCGGACCCGAGGTAGGTCTCGGGGGTGGACAGGTCCCGCGAGGGCGTCTCGGCACCGACACGTGCGCGCGCGCCGAGGCGGCGCGTCCCGGCTTCGGCGAGCAGCGAGCGGATGGCCCCTTCGGTCTTGGGGTACTCGCCTTCGCCGAAGTGGGTGTACCGCACTCTCCCTTGCGCGTCCACGAGGTACTTGGCCGGCCAGTACTGGTTGCCCCAGGCCTCCCACGTGCCGAACTCGTTGTCCTGCACGACGGGGTAGCGCAGGTGGTTCTGGCCGATGGCCCGCTCCACGTTGCCGGCGTCCTTCTCGAAGTCGAACTCGGGCGTGTGCACGCCGACGATGGTCAGTCCGCGACGCGCGTAGCGCTTGTCCCATGCACGGACGTACGGAAGGGTGCGGATGCAGTTGATGCAGGAGTAGGTCCAGAAGTCGATCAGGACGATGCGGCCGCGCAGCCCGGCCATCGTGAGCCGGCGGCCGTCGGTGTTGAACCAGCCCTGATTGTTGGTGAAGTCCGGTGCCTCGCCGAGCACCGGGAGCGCGGACTTAGGACCTGTCTTGCGCTCGGCGTCCGTCGATGGCGAGTGAAAACGCGGGTCACCGCGCAGGTCCGCGAGCCGGTTCGCGACGGCGTCGGAACCTTCGATCGCCTCCGTCGGGTTGACGATGAAGTCCGGAAAGCGGTCGGCGAGCGCGGTCTGGAAGCGCACGTCCAGGTCGGCGGCCATGGCGATCGCGGTGACGATCATCACCGCTCCCAGGGCGCGTTGCACGGCCGGTCCCCGGCCGGCAGACCTGATGCGCTCGATCGTCCGGCGCCCGCCGAGCGCGAGCGCGAGCAGCACTGCCGCGGATCCTGCGCTGTAGGCGATCGCGATGGCGAGGATCTCGAGCGAGCTGCCCATGGTGGCGCTCACGGAGACCACCGCCGCGAGGATCGGCCCGGCGCACGGCGCGTACAGGAAGCCGAGCGCCCCGCCGACGGCGATCCCGGACCAGAACCCGTCGCCGCGCGTGCGCGGCCCGAACCTGGCCAGCCGGTATAGCGGCGCCTCGACCCGCTGCGCCAGTCGCGGCCACAGCAGCATGACGCCGAACCCGATCAACACGGCGATCGCGATCGAGCGCACCGTCCCGTCGGCGACGCCCACCCCGTCGACGATGGAGGCGAGCCCCGCGATCGTGACGGTGAACGTGAGCATCAGGCCGAGCGCGATCCCCACCGGACGCCTGCGCCCGCCGACCGCGCTCGCGGACAGCAGCGCGGGGAGGACGGGCAGGACGCACGGCGTGATCGCGGTGCCCGCGCCGGCGAGTAGGGCAAAGCCGATCAGGACGACCATGGGACGATTATGGTCACCCGACGGCGCTCACCATTACGGTTCCCTGCGATGTCGAGCCAAAACGTCGAGATCGTAAAGAGCCTTCAGCCGGCCGAGGCCGATCTGGTCGAGACGTTCGGCGACGATGCCGCGCTCCCCCTCGGCACGCCGGACGAGCTGTCCGGCTTCGCAGACGACTTCGAGGTGGAGTTCGTCTCGAACATCCGGGGAGCGGAGAGACTCACCTACCGCGGGCTCGACGGCTTGGTGGCCGGTTGGCGCGACTGGCTCGAGCCTTACGCGAGCTATCTGATGAGCACGGACGAGTACATCGATGCCGGCGACAAGGTCGTGGTGCTCATCCGGATCAGGGCCACGACGGCGCGCGACGGCGTCGTCGTCGAGCACGCGCCCGCAGCGGTCTGGACCGTTGGGGACGGCAAGGTCGTTGCCGTGCAGCTGTACCTCGGCCAAGAGGACGCCCTGCGCGAAGCGGGCCTCTCCCCGCGGGGAGAGGCCGTCGAGGAGCCGAGGCGCTAGATTCCTGTGAGGGTCAAGAGACCTTCGTGGTGGGCGTAGCTCAGTAGGTAGAGCTCCTGGTTGTGGTCCAGGTGGTCGCGGGTTCGAGTCCCGTCGCTCACCCCTCATGCGTTGTTGCCGGGGTATGGTGGGCACGTCGATGCCTCCGGAGACCCGATACGCGCAGAGCGGTGAGGTCAACATCGCCTACCAGGTCGTCGGCGATGGGCCGCTCGACCTCGTCTTCGTGCCGGGCTTCATCTCGCACCTGGACCTGCAGTGGGCTGACCCACGGATCGCACGCTTCCTCGACAAGCTCGCCTCGTTCTCGCGGCTGATCCTCTTCGACAAGCGTGGCACGGGGCTTTCTGACCCGGTCGCCGCGCCGGCGCCGCTGGAGGACCGCATGGACGACGTGCGCGCCGTAATGGACGCCGCCGGCTCGAAGCGCGCCGCGCTGTTTGGACTTTCCGAGGGCGGGCCGATGAGCATCCTGTTCGCTGCCACCTATCCCGAGCGCACACGCGCCCTGGTGCTTTGCGGCACGTTCGCCACCGCAACCCTCGATCCCGATAACAACCCGGGCGGGCAGCGCTGGGTCGACGCGTATCAACGCGTGCGTGCTTTGGTCGAGCACTGGGGCGAGGGCCGCACGCTCGCGGTGTTTGCGCCGAGCGCCGACAGCGAGCGCGACCGTATCGGGCGCGGCATCTTCGAGCGCTCGGCCGCCACTCCCCAGATGACGCGCACCCTGCTCGACATGGTCGTCGAGACCGACGTCCGGGATCTCCTGCCCAGCATCCGCGTGCCGACGCTTGTGCTCCACCGCGAAGAGGAGTTCATACCGGTCGAGAACGCGCACTACTTGGCTCAGCACATCCCGGGAACTCGGCTGGTCGTGCTGCCGGGAATGGACCACATCCCCTTCTACGGGGACGCCGACGGCTACGCCGAGGAGATCGAGGAGTTCCTCACCGGCGCCCGCCACGCGCCTCCGTCCGATCGCATCCTGACGACCGTGATGTTCACCGACATCGTAGGTTCAACGGAGCGCGCGGCGGCGCTCGGCGACGCGCGCTGGCGGGAGCTCGTGGCTCGCCACGACGAGCTGGTTCGCGCCGAGCTCGAGCGCCACCGCGGCCGGGAGGTCAAGACGATGGGGGACGGGTTCCTGGCCACCTTCGACGGCCCGGCGCGGGGGATCCGCTGCGCCCACGCGATCGCGGACGAGGTGCGAGCGCTCGACATCGAGCTGCGCGCCGGGCTGCACACCGGCGAGTGCGAGCTCATCGGTGACGACATCGGCGGAATGGCCGTCAACATCGGCGCGCGGATCGGCGCGCTCGCCGGCGCCGGCGAGGTGCTCGTCTCGAGCACCGTCAAGGACCTCGTCGTGGGCTCCGGCATCTCGTTCGCGGACCGAGGCGCCCAGCAGCTCAAGGGCGTGCCGGGGGAGTGGAATCTGTTCGCTGTCGACCAAGTCGAGGCGCCGGCAAGCAGCCAGCTCGTGCCAGACACGCGCGAGCGCACGCCCTCCTTCACGGACTCCTGAAGAACGCGACCGGGGCGGGCAAGGTCGCCCGCCCCAGCCTTCGGTCGATCTCGCGTCGTGACGGTCAGAGCAGCGCGCAGACCGCCTTCGTCTCCGTGTAGTTCTCGAGCGCCTCGGCGCCCATCTCCCGGCCCCAGCCGGACTCCTTGTAGCCGCCGAAGGGCAGCGCCGCGTCGAACACGTTGTAGCAATTGATCCACACCGTGCCGGCGCGCAGCTGGCGGGCCGTGCGGTGGGCCTTCGAGAGGTCGGTCGTCCAGATCCCGGCGGCGAGCCCGAACTTCGTCTTGTTGCCTGCCTTCGGCACGTCCGAGACGTCGTCGAACGGCGTGACCGTCACGACGGGACCGAAGATCTCCTCGGCCTGCACCCGCATGCTCGGATCCGTCTCGGTGAGGACCGTGGGCTCGATGAAGTAACCCTTGGAGTCGATCGGGTTGCCGCCGGCGACCGCCTTGGCGCCTTCGTCGCGGCCCGAGTCGAGGAAGCCCGTGACCCGCTCGAACTGCTCCTGCGAGACCAGCGGACCCATCTCGGTCTCGGGATCGAGCCCGGAGCCGACCTTGATCTTCTTTGCGTGGTCGGAAACGCCCTCGAGCACTTCGTCGTACGCCTTCTTCTCGACGAACAGCCGCGAGCCGGCGGCACAGCACTGGCCGTGGTTGAAGAAGATTGCGTTGGCCGCGCCCGGGATGGCCGTCTCCATGTCGGCGTCGCCGTAGACGACGTTCGGGGACTTCCCGCCGAGCTCGAGGGTCACCTTCTTCAGGTTGCCCGCCGCCGCCTGCACGATCAGCTTGCCGACCTCGGTCGAGCCCGTGAACGCCACCTTGTCGACGTCCTCGTGAGCGGCGAGCGCCGCACCGGCGGTCTCGCCGTAGCCGGTGACGATGTTCAGCACTCCCTCGGGCACTCCGGCCTCGAGGATCAGCTCGCCGAGCCGCAGTGCAGACAGCGGAGTCTGCTCAGCGGGCTTGAGGACGATCGTGCAGCCGCACGCGAGCGCGGGCCCGAGCTTCCAGGCCGCCATCAGCAACGGGAAGTTCCACGGAATGATCTGCCCGACGACACCGACCGGCTCGCGCAGCGTGTACGCGTGCCACTCGGCTCCCGGCATGTACGCGACGGAGGGTTGGATGGTCTCCCCGCCGAGCTTCGTGGTCCAGCCCGAGTAGTAGTGGAAGTTGTCGGCCGCGAGCGGAATGTCCGCCGCGCGTGCGATCGCCATCGGCTTGCCGTTGTCGAGCGTCTCGAGTGCAGCAAGCTCGTCGCCGTGCTCGAGAATCAGATCGCCGATCCGGTGGATCACCCGTCCCCGCTCCGACGGCGTCATCGTCGCCCATGGCCCGCTCTCGAAAGCGGCGCGGGCGGTCTTCACGGCGCGGTCGATGTCCTCGGAGTCGCCCTCGGCGACGTTCGCCAGCACCTCGCCGGTAGCCGGGTTGAACACCTCGAAGGTCTTGCCGGACGCCGCCTCGACCCAGTCTCCGCCGATCAACATCTGCCGCTTTTGTGCGCAGAAGTCCACCGCCGAGGGGCTGACTTTCATCTCGGTTGCCACTTGCCTCATCTCCCTCTGTTCTGACCGCGCGCAGCGCGGTAATTCGGCTGGCAAAAAACTCGGTCCGAGCCTAGCACCGGAGGTGTAGAAACACGTCGCTTACGAGGACGGATAGGGGACACCGGATTCTCGTCGTTCACCCATCTGCGGACGCTCCCCGTCAAGGAGGTCAAGATCGACCGCTCGTTCGTCGCCGAAGGTGTCGAGAACGAGGAGACCTGGCAACGCCTTGCCGCGGCGGGCTGCCCGCTCATTCAGGGCTTCGCGCTCGCGCGCCCCGCACTGTTCGCCGACCTCGCGCCGCTCCTCGCATGCAGCAGCGGTGTGGACGAGGCGACGGCGCGGTCGCGGGCTCGAATCCCGTCGCTCACCGCCTGACAGCACCTGCCGCGCTTCCTTGTACCGTGGAGCCATGGCCTACGTAGCCGCGGAGGCGAGGCAGCAGCTGGTCGACGACCTCGGACGGGCGGTCGACGAGCTCGGCATGGCGCTCGCCGCCCTGGGCGCGGCCTACGAGCAGCTCGACGAACGCAGCGCCGACAAGCTCGAGGAGGAGCTGTTCCGGCCCGTCCAGCTCGCATACGGGCGTGCGCGACGCACCCTCAGCGGGTTTGCCGAGCGCCACAGCCTGCAGGGCCGCACGTTCGAGACCGCATCCGCGGGGCTGCCGTCCCAGGGCGTGAAGGGCTTTCTCGACAACGCGGTCGATGCCGTTGGCAAGGCAGACGGCGCCATCGCGGAGATCCAGGACTCCATGATGCCGGTCGAGGTCGGCGACGCAGAGCTGCGCGCCGGACTCGCTGAGGTGCGTGAAACGGTCGGCACCCTGCGGTCGAGCGCGCGCGAGTTCGTGCGCACGTTCGGGCGCTGAACCGGGCGATCCGAGGCTACCTCGTCCCATTTCCGCCGGAACTGCCGTCCGACGGCCCATCTAGCTTCGCCTCGCCAACTTCCACCCAGGAGGAGTTCTCATGAACAAGGCCGAGTTGGTCGAGCAGGTCGCCCAGAAGTCGGAGCTCAGTCGCCGCGAGGCGGAGAGCGCCGTGGACGCCGCGCTCAGAACCATCGAGGAGCAGCTCGCGAGCGGTACGGAGATCAACATCACGGGGTTCGGCAAGTTCCACGTGGCTGATCGCGCCGCACGTCAGGGCCGGAACCCGCAAACGGGCCAGCCCATCCAGATCAAGGCATCCCGCGTCCCGCGCTTCAGCGCCGGCGCGAAGCTCAAGCAGGCCGTCGGCCGCTGAGCGACTTCCGCTCGGCCATCAGCCGAGCGTGCGGCGGCGCGCACGAGGCGCGCCGCCGCAGCACCATTGCGATCAGCTACCGAGGATCGCGCTGACGACGTTCGCGTTGAACGGCTGTGTGTCCGGCGTGAGCTGCACGCTCGTGAACGAGCTGTTGGCACGCGCGTAGGCGAGCTCGTTGCTGAGGTCGCCGACTCCATTCGACCCGGCGGTGGGCGCGATCTGCAGCGTGCTGAGCACGCCGAAGGCCTGGCCGTTGCTGCTCAGGAAGCCGCTTCCCGAGTCGCCCGGGACGCCCGGCGTGACGGTGTAGACGGTGCGGCTCCATCCATTGCCCTCGGTGGACACCACGGTTCCCTGGTTGGGGCTGAGCGTTGTGACGCCACCGCGCAGGGACGAGTTGCCGTACGAGTAGACCGTGGACCCATCGGCCGCCTCGCCGACCCCGGTAGGGCCTCCGAAGCCGGGCACGGACGGGTTCACCTTCGCGACGTCGGCCGGGTCGACCCGGACGAGCGCGAGGTCGTTGTACGCGCAGGTGTCGGGATCGGTCTCACCCCGGCCCTGCATCGTGAGCCACGAGTTGTAGACCATCGTGCCGGGGCGGCTGGCGCCGTCGATCTCCACCGGCGTGCCGACCGGCAGTGAGCCGCTGTCGCAGCCGTTCGTCTCGGTCGAGCCGCCGGTGCCTGAACAGTGGGCCGCCTGTCCGAGATACACCTCGGATCCCTGCGTGAACACGAAATTCGAGGTGCACTGGGCACCCTTGGTGAACGTTTGCACGCCGGGATGGACAGTCGCCTGTCCAGCGGGCGCCCACGCCGAAGCTGCGGCCGGCGCCAGCACCATGATCGCGAGCGCGATCAGGACTGTCCCGACCAGAGAAAGTGGTCGTGTCATGAATCTCATTCCGGTCGCCGCTCCCCTGCGGCTGACCCTGGAATCAGCAGAGCTCGAACGGGGTGTTCCCCGCCCCGCTGACATCTAGTTGTAGTTCCTGAGCACGTTGGTTCATCCGGGCCCCCTTGGAGGCTGGGAGCTACCACGCACCCCAGTCCCAAGGAGGACACCGGATGGACCTTCACGCTAACGCCGCCCTCAGCCTGAACAAGCGCCGGCAGCTGT
>JBBRDT010000095.1:0-11722 GCA_038203635.1 Solirubrobacterales bacterium | reverse complement strand
GCATCGATGACGGCGGCGGTGTTGTAGTACACGTGGCCGTCCCGCTCGAAGATCGGGAGGACCACGACGATCTCCGTCTGGCGGGCGAGTTCCGAGAACCGGGCCACGGTCGGACCATCTGGAATCTCTTCGGCCCACTCAAACCAAGAGGGGGAGATCTCCTGGCAGAAGTACGGGCCGAAGCAGAGCTCCTGCAAGCACACGATCTTGGCGCCTCCCTGCGCCGCCTCTCGCACGAGCTCCAATTGGCGCTCGACGGTTGCCTCTTTCGAGTCGCGTGTGCGTGCCTGTATCACGGCGCAGCTGACGGTCGCCCGGCGCGTCTCGCCGTTGATAGATTTCACGACCCGCTCGTGAGGTAGTCGTTTGGCAGTTGCGTCGCCTTGAAGTCGCTACCCGTGACGTCCGCTTGCGGCATTCCCTTGGTCGCCGCCTTCCAGATGTCAGTGCGATACGCATCCGCGGACGCCGGCTTCTTGATGACCTTGTAGTCGTGGAGCACCTTGGCGCTCGAGGCGAACGTCAGCATGCCCGTGTCCGGCATGCGACCGATTCCTCCGGGAGCAGGCCAAATCAGCTTGTTGACCTCGTTCATCATCCACGTCTGTAGCTTCCGATCCAGGTTCGGAGCCTGCTTGAGCACGATGTTGACGCACTCGTCCGCGTGATCTCGGCAGTAGCTCCAACCCTGAAGGCTTCCGCGCACGAACTTGATGGCCGCATCGCGGTGGCTGTCGACGTACTTGGGGCTCGAGATGATCCCGTCCTCAAGGACCCCGGTCCCAAGATCGTCGAAATTGATCGTGTTGATGGTGTTCGGCGGATGTCCTGCCTTTACGACTTGAGCCATCTCGTTGTACGTAGTCGCTGATGCCGCGTCAAGCTTTCCTTTGAGGAAGGCGTCCATCGTGAATGGCTGTTCAACCTGTTTTACGCCCTTCACGTTGAACTTCTTCAGCGCCGCTACGAGCTGAAGCGTCCCTGGCCAAACGCCGACACGCTTCCCCGGAAGGTCCTGAACTGTGTGGATTCCGGTCTTGTCGAACGCGATCAGGCGGTAGGCCGACCGGGTGAAAACCTGAGCAAGGTTCTGGAGCTGGATGCCCTGATCCCTGGCTTGGAGGGTCTGGCCGAATGGAAGCGATGCGAAGTTTGCGTTGCCGCTGGCGACAAGCTGCGCGACAGATGCATCAGGGCCGCCGGGTCGGATGGTCACATCCAGCCCCTGCTTCTTGTAGAAGCCCTTGGCTACAGCGGCGTAGTAGCCGGCGAACTGCGCCTGCGGGGTCCACGAGAGCTGCATCGTCACCCGCTGAGTCTTCTGCCCACCGGATGCCGTGGCCTTCGAATCGCCGCTCCCGCCGCAGCCAGCGACAGACACGACGCCCAGCGTAAGACCGAGTGCTGCAAGCCGCCAGCGTGCCCGGGCGGTGGCTACCATCAGCTTCCTCCTTAGTGGATATCGTATACATTCTCGGATCGACGATTGTTTGTCAAGGCGTGCGCTCGATTGTTTGTCAAGGCGTGCGCTCACAACTCAACGGCTTCGCCGAGGCGGCGGTGCGCTAGGTGCGGCGCATGCGGACGCCCACAGGGACGCGAATTCGCTCAGCACAAGTCAGCCGTCCCCGCGGGCGCGTGTGGCACGAGGTTGCGCCGTGGACACCTCTCGCGGAGAACTGTCCCGGAACGCGCAATGCGTCCTCATCGGCGGTCACCCCACAAAGCTCCACGCCGCGGCCATAAACGTCGACTCGCGTCGCGAGGGCGTGGTGGGCTCCGGCGGAGACCGGCGAGGCGAGGTCGTGCACGCGGTCGTCACCGAACTGGCCGCGCAGTGCCGCGGCCACACGCGCGGTGCGGTCGGGGTCGTTGATCGTCAGCGGGTGTGCTCGGTCATCGTGATCTCCAGGGGCCTCGGCGCTCCCGAGGCGGTCGCCTCGGGCTCGATGATCCGCTTGATCGCGTCCAGCACGTGGGTGCGTACCTGCTCGTCGAACGTGCGGACGTTGAGCTTGAGCAGCGCCTCGTCGGGGATGACGTTGTCCTTCGTGCCCGACTGCAGCGCGCCGATCGTGACGAAGACGGCTGGCCGGCGGCGACCTCGCGCGAGACGATCGTCTGCAGGCGCAGAACAGTCGCGGCGGCCATGACGACAGAGTCGACGCTGGACTCGGCTACCTCGCCCGCCCATGTCGTCGCGCTCGCCGCTCAGGAGCACCGAGGCGAGGCGAAGCGCCTCGGGCTCCTCGAGGCCGGCAGCGACGATGTCGCGCCGCTGGACCCGCCAATCCACGACGGGGAGATCATGAGGCGAGACCCGGGTCGACTCTGCACAGCCACGCCGCGTGCACACTGAGCTTCAGGACCACGACGAGCGCACGCGTGAGCTGATTCTCGTGCTGCGGCGGAAGCGCCTCGTACGGTTCGAAGTAATTGAGGGCATTGCGAGGTATCCCACACGGTCGCACGACAACAAGACATGTCGCGCCCGGGGCGCCTGCCATCGCTGCGGCCGCAAGGTGGTGCGCGTCTCGTGGCAACATGTCTGCCAACATCCAGATCGTCCATTGCGTCCATTACGGCCAGATCCGTGGACGCATCGGACGATATGGACGCATAGGACGGATCTGACACCCGGGTTACCAGGTTGAGGGCTCGGTCCGTCCAACCGCTGACCGGGAGAGCATGGACGTCGATGCGCCGCGGCGACAGCCGAATGGATGGGTTGCCGTCGAGCCGGTACGGCAGGCTCGTTTGAGCGTCGGTCTACGGAACCGAAGGTCACAGGTTCGAATCCTGTTGGGCGCGCTACACGACTCGGAAGATCGTGAGCATTTACAGGGACTTCGTGCCTAGCGCGCGCGACTCGAGTTCGTGGCTCGGAAGCTTGTGAGCGATTCTGGCCGATTTTCTGGCGACCTTTTTGGCGACGTGGACGAGGCCCGCGAGGCGGCGCTGCGCCCTCTGGACGATGGGCGAGAAGTCAGAGCCAGCTCAGCCAGGAATCGAAGCCAGCTCGGCCACGGGTTATCCGAGTCGAGGGGGGCGAACCTCTGAACGCCGCGCCTTCTGATTCTGTCCGGCTAGTTCGCCGGGGTGGGCGCGGGCGGTCTCTTGGGTCGCTCGCCCTCGCCGACCGCCGCGCGTGAAGGCACGGCGGCGGCGGACTCGGTGCGCGCGGCGAAGGTGGCGTCCGGGCGTCGCGCCTCGGGCGGCGCGGGCCCCCAGCCGGTGACCGCGAAGATTTCGCAGCAGCAAGGTTTGTGTGTTTGAGCCACGAAGCCGGCGTCGGCTCCACTCGTAACTCGTTGAATCTGGACCGGGCATGTCGCGAGTCTAGGCGCCGTGTCCGGGGGGCGCGATTTAGCCGGTTTGCAGCTTTTTCCTCGATCTGATTCCGCGCACTTGGCAGGCCCGTATGGGACAATGAGTTGGACGGGTTGATCAAGCGCGCCAAGGGGACGCCGCCCAGAGGAAAGGAGGAAGTCATGGCATCCAGGAAGAGCGTCGGCTCGACGAAGAGCCCGCCGAAGTACCGCTCGGCCGTCACCGGTCACTACGTCTCGCCGAAGTACGGCAAGACCCACCCGAAGACGACGGTGAAGGAGTCGAAGTAGCGAGGGCGGCTAGGTAGCCGCCCTCGTCAGTGGAGCGTCGCGCCTCTCGTTTGATCGCCAGGGGCGCGGCGCTTCCGTCTTTCTACCACGCGGAGCTGGGTCCTGCCCCCTGCTGCGTGCGCAGGGTCCGTGGCCGCCGGCAAAGCCCTTGGGCGGGGATAGGCTTTCGTTCAGAATGGACGGAGCCGTTATTGGCGCGAGCGCGGTTGTTGCCGGCGGCGTTCTTGGGCTCTCCGGCCAACTCCTCAACGAGAGGTTTCGAGCGAAGCGCGAGCGACACGCAGAGGAGCGTCGGGAGGCGCGCGAACTTCGCTTGGCGGCTCGTCTCGTGATGGAGGAGCTTGCGGAAGCGATGGCGCTGATCGAGAAGGCGGCGCAAACGAGGCGCTATTGGCTTCCGCCTCGGCTGATGCCGACGCAAACGTGGACCGACTACCGAACCGACCTCGCGGCAGCGATCACGTCTCCGATGGATTGGCGGCGGATTACCGCAGCGTACGACTCGATCAACAACCTGAACTGGACCGTCGGACACCGCCGCAACACGAATCAGACCGTCGAGGGATCTCAACATGGGGTGTTTGTCGAACCGGAGGACAACACGCGAAACGCGTGGCTCACGCTGTGGAACGCGATCGAAGTCCTTGAGGAAACGCTTCACGTATCCGGACCCGCATCTCGTCTCTCGCGAACCCGGAGAGGCAACGAGCAAGGACTTTGGCCACACGGCGACGGAGCCGAGTTCGACATAGACGCCGCGAAGGAGGCTGAGAGGCAGCAGCTTCGTGAGGCGGAGTTGCGCCGAATCGACGGCAGATGACTTTAGGCTCGCAAGAGCCAAGGCAATCGAGGTCGTGACATCCCGGGTCGGCGCAGCATCGAGCCGTTGTCGTCGATACTCCCGGCGGACCCCTTGCCGGGACCCTCGTGTGGTAGCCCGCCGACTCGCGCAGGTAGCCCAAGTGCCGCCAGGCGGAGCGCGTGTCGCCTCCAGCGCGCGAGACCCGGATTCGAACTGGGAACACCACGATTTTCAGTCGTGGACGGAAATCGCTTTAACCGGGCTGAACGTCCTGCATTTCGGCTGGTTCGCGTCGTTGACTAGCAACGAGGCGAAGTCCGCAATTTCCATTCTTTCCTCGTGGATTCAGGCACCGGAACCCACCTCGGTGCCTAAACGCGCGTAGCTGGCCGGGAGTCATGACCCAGGCGGGCCGCCGAGCGCGAGCGAGTCGAAGAGCAGGAGGAGCGCGACGATGGTGACCATGATCGCGAAGCCACGCCCGAGGCGCTTCTGCGGTAGCCGGCTGCCGATCAGCGTGCCGATGAGCGCCCCGAGGGCGGTCGAGCCCGCCAACAGCAGCGTTATGGACATGTCGAGCTTGGCGCCCTCGAGCAGGTGGGCGGTCAACGCGGCGATGCCGGTAAGGGTGATGATGACCAGCGACGTCGCGACGGCGCGGCGGAAGTTCAGCCCGAGCCAGAGCGTGAGCACCGGGACGATGATGAAGCCTCCCCCCACCCCGAAGAAGCCGGTCAGGACACCGACGCCGAAGCCGGCGATGAGCACGCGGCTGAGGGCGGTCGGCGGGCACTCACCGTGGGCCTCCTCGCGGTTCGAGCCGGCGCGTTGCCAGGTCGCGCCGGCGGCGACCAGCATGACGGGGACGAAGGCGAGGATGAGGGCGCTTCCGCTGACCTGCTGGTTGGCGATCGTGCCCAGGAGCGATCCCGCTGCCGCGGGCAGCGCGAAGGTCAGCGCCAGTCGCCAGCAGACATGCCCGTGGCGTGCGAGTGACCCGGCGCCGACCGCGGCTGCGAGCGCTACGACGATCAGCGACGCTGTGGAAGCCGGGTTGACCGGTTCGCCGAGGACGTAGACGAGGACGGGCAGCGCGAGGATCGCGCCACCCCCGCCGACAGCGCCCACGATGAGGCCGATCGCGATCCCGAACGGGATCGCTAGGAGGAGCACTCGTCGGCTTTGGCGCCCATCGAGCCCCAGACGGCCTCCGGATCCCAGTCCACCAGCTCAGCGAAGTCATGAGCGCTGGGGAGGTTGCCTTCGTCGCGTTGTCGGCGAGCTGCCTCGGTGCGCTGGTCGTCGGGGAGCGTGTAGGCGTCGAGCACGGGCTTGACGGGGCGGAAGAGCCAGATCGGGCGGCGCAGCTCTCCGCTGGCCGGGCGTGCGAGCGCCATCCACTTGCGATAGACGGCGCGCGCCTTGGTGAAGTCGACGTGGATGTCGGCGTACTGGTCTTCGGGTGCGGCGGGACGCACGCGGACCTTCTGGTGCCAGCAGTGCATGCCGCTGATCGGGTCAGGGTGCACCGGGAAGGTGATGTTCTGGTGCACGCCGGCGTCGCTCCACCAGACGTGGCTCGAACTCGGATCCTCCGATTCCCACGGGGAAACACCGTGGATCCGCCGGAAGGTTACGCTCTCGGCATCTTCGGTCATGTCGACGAGCGCGGAGGACCATCGCTCGTTGCCCTTGTCCTCCTTCAGGCGCCAGCGGCCCATGTGGTGGGAGGCCGCGACCACGCCGGGGCGGATGCCCTCGGTGACCATCGCCTTGATCACGAAGTAGCCGATCTCGGTCTCGACGCGGGCGAGCTGGCCGGTCTCGAGGCCGATCCGTTCGGCGTCTTCGGGGCAGACGAGCAGCGGGTGGGTGTGGGAGAGCTCGTTGAGGAACTTCGCGTTGCCCGAGCGCGAGTGGATGAGGGTGGGGAGCCGGTAGGTCGGGAGCAGCACGTACTGCCCTCGGTCGTGGTCGATGAGCGAGTGGTGCACGTGGCTGCGGAGGTAGTGCGGCGTGGCCATCTCGGGCCAGCCCCAGTCGATGAGCTCGGGCTGCAGCAGCTCGAGCTTGCGCGTCGGGGTGTTGAAGCCGCGGCGGGGCACGCCCTCATGAACCGCCGCGATCGCGTCGGGCCGACCGGTGAGCGGCAGGTGCCCCGGATCGAACGTGCGGGTCGTCAAGGTCTCCTCGACCCCGCGGACCTCGCTGTCGCCCGGGTCCTCGACGGGCTCCTCGTGGCCTGCGTAGTCGTCGCGGGAGATCTCCACGGCGCCGTACTTGCGCATGTAGCCGAGCGGGTCGAGGCCCTCCGCCGCCGCCTTCTCCGGCAGGCCGGGCACGGAGTTCTCGAACATCCAGCGGTAGTACTCCTCGAGACGGATCTTCTCCCCGGGCCGATACGGCGACTCGTAGTACTGACGGATGCCCAGTGAGCCGTCGGGGTCGGCGCGCCAGGAGACCTCGATCCAGAACTCGCCTTCCTCCCAGACCTCGCCGGGATTGGCCTCGTGGGTGAACTCGACCTCGTGGCCGGCGCGCTGCATCGCGACGCGCTGGACCGGCTGGCGGAAGCCCAGCCAGCGGCCGGCGTGCGTCTCGTAGGAGTGCGTGTCGTGGCGCTCGGGCCCGTGACCCATCGGCAAGACGTAGTCGGCCCACCACGCGGTCTCCGACCAGGTCGGGGTCATCGCGCCGTGCAGGCCGATGGCGTCCTCGTCGCGCAGCGCTCGCATCCAGGAGTAGCCGTCGGGATAGGTCCAGACAGGGTTGAGCACCCGCGTGAACAGCACCGCTTGGGAGCCACGGTCCCCGTCGAGCAGGAAGTGCGGGTAGAGGATGCTCATCTCGTTGTGCGCGAGCGGGTACTCGCGCGGCCAGTTGAGCTCGTTCCACTGCAGGTTGGGCGTCGGCTTGCGCCACGGCGCGGGGATGAACTTGTTCCACGCGTTGGCGGAGACGCCGCCCTCGGTGCCGACCGACCCGGTGAGCACGTTGAGCATCCACAGCGCCCGCGTGATCTGCCAGCCGTGCAGGTTCCCGGCGGCGGCGGCGCGCCAGATGTGCGACGAGAACGCCGGCGCGGCGGCCGCGATCTCGCGCGCGACCTGGACGATGGTGCTCGCGGGCACCCCGGTCTCGGTCTCGGCGAACTCCGGCGTGTAGCGCTCATACTCGCGGCGCAACACGACCAGGAAGTTGGCGAACGTCGGCTCGGCGGCCGGCGCGCGGTGCTGGAGGTAGGTCCGCCAGTTCACCCAGCGGCGGACGAAGTCGTGGTCGATGAGATCCTCGTCGAGCAGCACCTTGGCGATCGCCAGCAGGAGCGCCGCCTCCGTGCCGGGCCAGGTCGGCAGCCAGTAATCGCTCATCGACGCCGTGTTGGAGAGCCGCGGGTCGACGACCGCGACCTTGCTGCCCCGATGCTTGCCCTCGATGATCCGCTGAGCGTGCGGGTTGAAGTAGTGCCCGGACTCCAGGTGCGCGGAGATCAGCAGCGTGAACTTCGCGTTCGCGTAGTCGGGCGAGGGGCGATCGGTGCCCATCCACAGCCCGTAGCCGGCGCGGCCGCCTGACGAGCACACGTTGGTGTGCGAGTTGTGCCCGTCGCAGCCCCACGTCTCGAGGAAGCGGTCGGCGAAGCCGTCCTCTCCCGGGCGCCCGACGAAGTACATGACGTCGTTGGGCCGCCCGGCGGCGAAGGCGTCGTGCATCCGCTCGGCGAAGGTGTCGAGCACGTGGTCCCAGCTGACCCGGTCCCACTCGCCTGAGCCCCGAGGACCCTTGCGTCGCTGCGGATAGAGGATCCGCTCGGGATCGTGGATCTGGTTGATCGTCGCCGGGCCCTTCGCGCAGTTGCGCCCGCGGCTGCCCGGATGGTGCGGGTTGCCCTCGAGCTTTCTGACCTCGAAGGTCTCCTTGTCGACGTAGGCGAGCAGGCCGCAGGCCGACTCGCAGTTAAAGCAGACGGTCGGCACGAGCGTGTAGGCGCGCTCGACCTTGCGCGGCCACGCCTTGGGGTCGTACTCGCGCCAGTCGTCCCAGCGCTCAGGCGGTGGGTAGCTCTCCAGCCGCCGGCCCTGCTCGCCGTAGCCCGTGGGCCGCCGCGCTCCCTTGCGTTCGATACCTCCCCCCACGTGCGTCCTCCTCAGCTCAGCGGCACGCTTTGACCGGCCCGGATCCACGCGTCCTCATACAGCCACAAGCCGACGAGCGCGATCGCGCCGCCGATGGCCAGCCACGCCATCCCGCCCGCCAGCAGGAAGACCGCTCCCGCCAGGCTCGGCAATGCGGTGGCAAGCGCCACACCGGACCAGAACCGCCGCTGGTAGACGTCACGCCACAGGTTCAGCGCGGCGCGCTCGGCCTGGCGCGTCGGGTGCTTGCCGAACGTGTCCAGGCCAATGATCGCCGCGCTCGCCAGCGCCGCGAGCACGACCGTCCAGCCGAGTGCGCGCTCGACGGCACTCGGGGTCTCGGCGAAGAGCGCCGCGATCGCGAGTGCGCCGGCACCGGCCAGGAGCGCATTGACGATCGTGTGAGGAAGCAGCAACGGGCTCTGCCACAGGTCGCGGCCCTCGCACTGGTTGAACAGGAACGCCGTGTAACCCGCGAGCGCAATGCCCGCCGGCACCATCGCCCATCGCAGCGCATCTCGCACGCCGTCGGCGCCGAGGATCGACGCAACCGTGAAGGCCAGCGCCACGAGCGCGGCGACGTTGATGATCTGCGTGCCGATCGCCAACCACGACCGCCACTGCGGACGCAAGAACAGGAAGTGGAAGCGATCCGGCCGCTTGAGGTCGGAAATCAGGAACGCCCCGGTGACCGCGATACCCGCCAGCGCGAGCACGCCCGGCACCACGTCGGCGAGCGCCGACCCGCGGGCGCCGACGACCAGCAGCAGCACGGCGAGCATCATCGCGCCCGCGGCCACCCCCTTGGACAGGAAGTAGCTCGACACTCGCCAGCCCCACGCCGCGGGGTGATGCGACGCGTCCGCGACGACGCTGGCTCGCACCTCCGCGTCCAGCGGGGTGAGACGTTGCTGCGTCTCATCGGTGAACTCGTTGAAGTACTCCTTGGCCTGCGCCGCGGCAAGTGGATCCAGCGACGCCTCCGTCGCACCGAGGTAGAAGACCTTCGGCTGGGTGCCCTGCTCAGGCGCGCGCACACGCGACGGGATGACGTCGATCAAGCGGCTGACCTCGGATTCGGGATCGTCAAGGTCGCCGGAGATGATCGCCTGCGTCGGGCAGACGATCTCGCAGGACGGCTTGAGGCCCTGGTCGACGCGGTGCGCGCAGAAATTGCACTTGCCCGCGGTGTTTGAGTTCGGGTCGATATAGAGCGCGTCATACGGGCACGCGTTGATGCAGGCCTTGCAGCCGATGCAGCGGTCCGTGTCGAAGTCGACGATCCCGTCCTCGCGTCGGTACAGCGCGGTAACCGGGCACACCTCGACGCACGGGGCGTCGTCGCACTGGTTGCAGCGCATCACCGAGAAGTGGCGCCGCACGTCAGGGAACGTGCCCTGCTCGACGTACTTCACCCAGGTCCGGAACACCCCGAGCTCGACGTCGTGCTCCTGCTTGCAGGCGACCGTGCACGCATGGCAGCCGATACAGGAACGCTGATCGAGGACGAAGCCCAGGCGCGTCACGAATCCTCCTCTTCCTCCGGCGGTCGCATCACCGGCAGACCCTTCGTGGCCAGCGCGAGGCTGAGCACGTTCGTCCAGTTGCGGCTGATGGACGCCGCCATCTCCTCGTCGGCATCTCGGATCTCCGCGCTATGCCGTCGGTGAACTCGTCCTCCGTCCGCACCGCCAGCTGCTCGAGCAGATGGGCCTGCGCGACCTCGAGATGCTCGAAGACGAAGGCGTCGCGGGGGGCCGCGCCGGAGTTCATGCCAACAACCGCGCGGAGCTGCCCGCGCAGCATCGAGCCGATCCCGCCCGCTCGGGGATCGAACGGGACCACCCGTCCGGCGCTTGTAGGCCGCCCCGGTGAAGCAGATCTCCACGCACGGCGCGTCAATGCGCTGGTTGCGGCCGGGTCATCGCCGATGATGCTCCCAGCGCGGGTGGCGCAGCCTCGCGCGCGATGCCTCGAGGAACGCGCGGCGCCCACGAGCGAGTGCACCGTGGGGGCGTGGCGAAGAGATCGGAATACGCGCATGCCGAGCGACCGCTCTCCGGTAATCATTCCTCGCCCATCAGCGTCAGGTATGTCTGCAGCGCAGATGCGACAGCCGGCTCTCGGCTGGGGCTGAGTGGACCGGGGACGTACCTCCGCGACTTCACGCCGCGCTGGGTCCGCTCCACGAGGTGGATGTCCTGGCGGTTGGTGATGTCCCACACCTTCACAAGCTCGCTGAGCTCATAGTCGCTTCCTTCCTCGGCGTCCACATGCACGAACCATCGGTTGATCCATTCGGTCTGGTTCTCGCTGATCGGCCGCAGCGTCTGAACGACACCGTGATCCACGTGGAAGCTAATGCGCGAGAGAGCCGGCTGGACGCTGAATCCAACGGAGAATGCATCGGGCAATTCGCCCATCCTGAACTCTCCAAGCGGGCTCGATACCAGCCGGCCATCCATCGAAAGGGTCTGCATTCCAGTCTTGAGCTTCAGCGTGCCGCCGTTGTACTCAGCGACGGTGTTGCGCGCAGTGAAAAGCTCCTCGTACTGCTTCGCTACGCTCAGGGTCACGCAAAACTCCGGATGTGATCCGCGGCAGTGGTAGCACTCCAAGTAGTTCTCCAAGAATAGCTTCCAGTTTGCATTGATGACGTATCTGGTCTCGGCGGCTTTCTTAATGCGTTCCGGCTGGATCCGTGCCAACTGCGCTGAATGGCGGGAAAGCTCCGGCGCGAGCGGCGATGGTTGCGCCTCGGATAGGCAAACGAAAACGAAGCCTTTCCATACCTCGAGGTGGACGCGGTGGAGGCCCCAGTCGCCGTAGACGATCGAGGCGCCGTCGGCAAGCGAGGGCGCCCGGATGAGGCGGCCGCCGAGGTCGTAGGTCCAGCTGTGGTAAGGGCAGGTGAAGCGTTTCAGGTTGCCGCGTGTCTCCTCGCAGAATTGATAACCGCGGTGGCGGCAGACGTTGAGGAAGCCGTGCAGCGAATCTGGAGTGTCCCGAACGACGATGACACTTTCGCCAACGATCTCCTGCACGAGGTAGTCTCCGGGCGCGGGAATCTCCGACGCGTGGCCGAAATACAACCACTGTCGCAAGAAGACGCTGTCAAGCTCGCGAGCGTAGATCTCTGGCTCTAGGTAGTACTCCCGCGGCAG
>JBBRDT010000094.1:0-12006 GCA_038203635.1 Solirubrobacterales bacterium | reverse complement strand
ATGCGATCCGCACGCTTGGGCGCGCCTGGTGCCGGGTGCTCTGGCGCTGTTGGCAGGACGGCGCTCCCTACGACCCCGCTCGCCACGGCAACCTCACTCGACTGATCGAAGCCAGGGGTTGACACAGGGCGTCTCATGCGTCTCGTTCCACCTGGGCGATCGCCAGCGCCGCGATGCCTTCCGCGCGGCCGATGAAGCCCATTCCCTCGTTGGTCGTCGCCTTCACGTTCACGCGAGCGGCTTCGATACCAAGCGCCCCCGCCAGACGGTCGGCCATCGCGCGCTTGTGCGGCCCGAGCCGCGGCCGCTCCGCAATCACCGTGACGTCGACGTTCACGAGCCGCCAGCCGCCGAGCTGCGTGGCGATGTGCCCCAGCAGCTCGATGCTGTCGGCGTCCTCGTAGCGAGGGTCGTCGTCCGGAAAGTGTTCGCCGATGTCTCCCAGCCCCGCTGCGCCGAGCAGTGCGTCCGCGACGGCGTGCGTGACCACGTCCGCATCGGAGTGACCTTCCAGACCGCGCTCACCGGCGATCTCGATTCCGCCCAGCACGAGCTTCCTGTCGTCGCCGAACCGATGGACGTCATAGCCGATTCCCGAGCGTCGCTCGGCGCTCATCCGAGCGGGACCTCGCGGCGCTGCCGGTCCTCGAACACCGAGACTTGCTCGACGCCGCAATCCTCCAGGAGCGTCAACGCGCGCTCATATCCGTGACCGATCCACTCGGGCTCGTGCGCGTCGGACGAGAGTGACACCGGCTTGCCCGCGGCCACGCACATCTCGAGCAGCTCGCGTGCCGGGTAGATCTCGCCGACCGGCTTGCGCAGACCCGCCGTGGAGACCTCCACCGCGATGTCAGCGGTGGCGATCCGGTCCATGGCCAGCTCGTAGTACTCGCGCGGTGGCCGCGGTGGGTCGGGCCGGTCACGGCCCCAGACCTTCACGAGATCGGGGTGGGCAAGCACATCGAAGAGACCGCTGGCCGCGGCGTCGCCGAGGGCCGCGAAGTACGCGGACCACACCTCGTGAGGGCTCGACGTATCCCAGATGTCGTAGCCGTCGTGGTCGACGGCGAGGTCGGCGATGAAGTGCACCGAACCGATTATGTAGTCCCAGGGATACGCATCGATCAGCTCTGCAAGCTGTGCTTCACGACCCGGTATCCAGTCGACCTCCAGTCCGACCTTGATCGGTAGGCCCCGCTGCTTGAGGTCCGTCAGGAACCGAGCGTACTCGTCGAGCGAATCGTGCGCGCACTCCTCCCAGAACGGATGGCGCCAGACCGCGAGGCTCTCGTGGAAGCGATAGACGTGCTCCGAGAAGCCCAGCTCTTCGATGCCTCGTGCACGCGCAGCATCGAGATAGCGCTGCACGTTCTCCTCGGTGAAGTACCGCGACGGCGGCGTGTCGCGAACGTCCGGGCGCAGATGCGTGTGGTAGTCGGTCAGCATTCCCGTTCCTCCAGCAGCCAGGCGGCCACGCGCAGGTCGTGCGGCGTCGTGACCTTGAAGTTCTGCCGCGGCGCCTCCACGATGCGCACGTCGCCACCGGCTGCCTCCACGAGCTGGGCGTCGTCGTAGGCGCGTCCCAGGTCACCCGCCGCGAACGCGCTCGCCAGTGTCCGGGCCCGGAACACCTGCGGGGTCTGAACCGCCCACAGGCGGCCGCGCTCGAGCGTTGCGATCACGCGCCCGCCGGCGTCGGCCTCTTTCACGGTGTCCACCGCGCGCGCGGCAGCCACTACCGCGTCGCATCCCCAGTTGGCCAGCTGCGAGACGCAACGATCGAAAAGCTCGGAGGTCACGAGCGGGCGAGCTGCATCGTGGACCACCACGATCTCGGCGTCGCCGGCCTCTGCCAGTCCCAGGCAGACGGAGTCGGATCGCGTCGCGCCGCCCGACACGACCCGGGCCGCGAGCGACGGGGCGGCCTCGGCCGCAACCGCCTCGAGCTGCCGCACGTAGTCGGCCGGAGCCGCGATCACGACGTCGTCGACCCCGCCGGCGGCCGCGAGCGCTCGCAGCGACCACCAGGCCATCGGGCGGCCGGCGAGCTCCACGAGCGCCTTCGGTGTGTCCGCACCGAGGCGCTCGCCGGTACCCGCCGCCGCTAGCAGCGCGGTGGCCACTGTCCCCCTTCACGGATGTGAGCCAGGGGCGCCGCGCCGGTGATGCTGCTAGTTCGCTGCCCCTGCTCGCTCCGTGTTGGTCTCCTCGAGAAGATCGTCGAGGTAGTCCTCGGCGTCGTTCTCCTCCATGTCGAGCGCGTACATGAGCTCGGACGCGAGGATCTTCTTGGCCCGCGTGAACATCTGCTTCTCCCCCGTGGAGAGGCCTTTCTCGAAATCACGAATCGCGAGATTACGCACCACCTCGGCGAGCTCGAAAATGTCCCCCGTCTTCATCTTGTCGCGGTTGTGCTTGAAACGCCGGTTCCAGTTCTTCGGCATCACGCTCATGTCGTCCCGCAGGACGGTCAGCACCCGCTCGACTTCCGGCTCGCCGATCACGCGCCGCAGGCCTGCCCGCCCCGCGCTGTCGCTCGGCACCATCACCGTCATGTCGTTGTGCAGGATCTTGATCGTGAGGTACTCGCGCACCTCGCCGATCATCTCCTTCTTCTCCTTCTTCAGGACCTTCCCGGCGCCGTGATGCGGATACACGACCTTGTCGCCAACCTTGTAGTTGACGACGATCGCGTCGATCTCGACCTCAACCGCGCCGTTCTCCACTGATGTTGCTTCGGGAATGATGTCCTCCTTTGGTTCTGCTGGTTCTGCGTTGAATTTCTGCGTTGACTCTCTAGCGGGCTATGTCTGTAGGTAACGGTCGACAAGATTGATCTCCTGCAGCCGGCGAAGACCCTCTCGGATCTCCTTCGCACGCAGCTCACCGACGGCCTCGACCGCCTCCAGCTCATCGGCTGTGGCAGCAAGCATCACGTCGAAGCTCCCGAACTCCCGCACCACGCTCTCCACGACCATCTCGGGGAGACGTGGAACGCGGCCCAGAATGCGGTAGCCGCGCGGAGTGACAGGGAAGTCCAGGGTGTTCAGCTTGCGGTCGTAGCCCATCAGCTCACCGAGCCGGCCGAAGTCGAGTAGGTCCTGGTTCGGCAGGCGCGGCAGCGACTCCATCATCGCGGAGAACGCCTCCTCCGAGGGATCCACGATGTAGTCCTTGACGAGCGCGGACCGGTCGGCGGCCACGCCGGTCAGCATCTCCTCGAGCTGCATCTCGATCAGACGCCCCTCGGTCCCGAGCTCGACGATGTACCGCTCGATCTCGACGGCCATGCGGGTCACCATCTCCGACCGTTGCAGCACCGTGAGCGCATCGTGCAGCGTCACTCCACCCTCGAACTCGAGGGCGGTCAACCGCATCGACACCTGATCGAAGCGGGCGCGGTACTTGTCGAGGGTCGCCAGGGCCTGGTTCGCCTTGGCGAGGACGGCGGGAATCTCCTGGAGCACGTACTTCGCCCCGCCGGTGAAGAGGGTCACGACCTCCCGGCGCTCCGAGATCGAGACCACGAGCGCCTCTGTCTGCTTGGACACACGCTCGGCGGTGCGGTGCCGGGTCCCGGTCTCACGCGACAAGATCGTCGGATCCGGAGTGAGCTGGACGTTCGCGAACATCAACTTCGTGGCGCTCAACGTAAGGGTGATCGCGCCGTCCATCTTCGCGAGCTGGTACAGGAAAGCCGGCGTGTACTCGATGTCGAGCTTGATGCCTCCGGAGAGCAGCGGCGCCAGACCATCCTCGTCGCCGATCACGATCAGCGCACCGGTTCGCGCGAGCACGCAGTTGTCGATGCCCTCCCTGAGCGCCGTGCCCGGCGCGACCATCTCCAGTGCTCTTAGGAGTCGGGGTTCTTGTCGAGAATGAAGCTCCTCGATTAACTCTTCCCCTACTCGCATGGACAGCGAATGATAGGAAAACTTCGCTCTTAGCGCGGTCTGCCTCGAAAACCGGGCCCAGAAGTGAGGCCCCATGGGGGTTCGGAGCCCTGGGCCTTGTTGCGCTGGAGCTAGAAGCGTGCGGCTACTTACCTGGGAAAAAGAGCTGCTGTGATTCAGGCCGCGCGGCGGCCTTCGGTCCGGTCCCCGAGCGCCGCGTCGAGCGCCTCCGCCAGGGTCGGAACGGGCACCGCGAGCGCCCGCCGGGCGGGCGGCAGCTCGTCGTCCGCGCACCGCGCGGGCAGCACGATGCGCTCCAGGCCGAAGCGGGCAGCCTCCTCCAGCCGCCGGTCTGCGTGGGCGACGTAACGCAGCTCGCCGGTCAGCCCGATCTCCCCGAAGCACCCCGACGGAGCGCTGCCGGACGAGAGCGGCTCGTCACGTGCAGCTGACGCCACCGCGAGCGCGACCGCGAGGTCGGAGCCGGGCTCGTCGATGCGCAGGCCGCCTGCCACGTTCACGAACACATCTGCCGAGCCGAGCGACGGCCCGCCGTGGCGGGCCAGCACTGCGAGGATCATGCTGAGCCGGTTGCGGTCGATGCCGTTCGCAACGCGACGTGGAGGGACCACGTCGGTCGGCGCCACTAGCGCCTGGACCTCGACCAGCAGGGGCCGGGTGCCCTCCATCGCACACAGGACGCAGGAGCCCGGCACCGGCTCGGCGTCGCGCAAAAAGCGCTCGGAAGGATCGGCGACCTCGTCGAGGCCGCCGGCGCGCATCTCGAACACGCCGATCTCGTTCGTCGATCCGAAGCGGTTCTTCAGCGCGCGGAGGGTACGAAAGCTGCGTTCGCGCTCGCCCTCGAACTGCAGCACGCAGTCGACGGCATGCTCGAGCACGCGGGGGCCGGCCAGTGTCCCTTCCTTCGTGACGTGGCCGACGAGGATCATGGCGCAGCTCCGCTCACGCGCGAAGCGCTCGAGCGCCGCGGCGACCTCCTGCACCTGGCCGACGCTGCCGGGGCTCCCGGTCAGCTCGCCGGACCAAAGGGTCTGCACCGAGTCGATCACACAGGCCTGCGGCCGCTCCTGCTCGAGCGAGGCGAGCACCACCTCGAGCGAGGTCTCGGCCAGCACGGGCACCGCGAGGGCGTGCGGCCCGAGGCGCTCGGCGCGCAGCTTCACCTGGGCCGCGGACTCCTCGCCGCTCACATACAACGGCCGGCCGCCGCCAGACTGGATGCTCGCCAGGGCGGCGCTCATCAGGGTGCTCTTGCCGATGCCCGGAGATCCACCGATCAACACCACCGAGCCCGGTACCAGACCGCCGCCCAGCACCCGGTCGAGCTCCTCGCTGCCCGTGCGCAGCCGCGTGACCTCGCCGCTCTCCACCTCGGCCAGCACGACGGGCTTGCGGGGCTCGGCCACCCTTCGCCCGGACGACTGTCCCGCAGGACGACCGTCCCTTCGCGCAAACCGCCCGTCCGCTTGCGGACGGGCGGCTTCTTCGATGAGCGTGTTCCACTCCCCACAGCCCGGGCAGCGGCCCATCCAGCGCAGGCTGACCTGGCCACAGGATGTGCATGAGAAGCTGGTGACCGTCTTGGCCATGACCCTGTCACCATAAGGACCGCGGCCGACAGGATTGCGCGGCGGCGGCGCGCCTGGCCGCGAGGCCTGGCAACCTGTGGAGTCCGCTGGCCGGACCGGCACCCCCGCCGGACAGCGCTCCGTCGCCGGCGTGCGTGTGTTCAAGCCGATTGGGCACGTCGCCGCCGGGCAGCCTTCGATGCCAGATCCATCGCTGACACGCCGGAAATTCATGCTGCGCTCCGCGCAAGTCGGCGCGGGAGTGATGGCCGGCGGCATGGCCACCTTCCCGGCACCGGCCCTGGGCTTCCCCCCGGGCCCGGACCATCGCGCCCTGGCCCCTCCTGGGTTGCCCCGGCCGCCGCTGAAGGACGCCGACTACTGGCACTTTGCGGACTGGCTCGCGCCCTACTTCGACTCACTCTGGCTCGAGGACCGGTCTCAGTACGGCTCGGGCAACAGCTCCGTCGGCCGGATCTACCACAACTCCCTGCTGCTGACGACGCACTCCGTCGCTGCGCTGACCGGTCACGACGGCCCTTCCCGCAACGACGCGCGCGCCCGTGCGCTTGCGCGTCGCCTGTGCCAGTCGCCGCCCTGGAGTGAGCGCGACGCCTCACCGGAGGGCGATCCCCAGTTCCACAACCCCGGATGGGTCGAGAGTCTTGGCACGCGCGACTCTGCGATGGACAAGTCGATCGACCCGAAGGTGGCCGAGGCCCTCATGTACGCGTGGCGCGCTCGCGACGCCCTGCGACTCCCGCAGGAGACGGTCGACCTGATCGCCGATCGCATCAGCCGGGTCGCGCACGGCCCGTTCTTCCGCTACCCCAACGTGCGGCTCAACCAGCTGAACTGGAACTGCGAGCTGTATGCGCATGCCGCGACCGTCACCGGCGACATGGAGCTTCTGGTCAACGACTACCGCGCTCAGGTCGCGCGGTTCTGTGACGGCATCCCGCGCGCATTGACACCCGGCGGCTCACCCAACCTCGGTCCCGGGTACCGGTTCCACTATCTGCCGCACAGGGAGCCAACCCATCCCTTCAACCTCGACAGCGCCGAGTACGCGAGCGAGACCTGCCACTTCATCCTGTTCCACGAGCAGGCGATGCGAGCCGGGATGGGGCCGCTGCCGCCGGAGCACTACCGCCTGCTGCGCGCATGGGTCGAGCACATCGTCTGCGCCTACTGGACCCACGGCGGCTACCTGAACTGGGACACGGGCTACGGCTTCAAGCGCTGGCACGCGGGACGCACCTGGGCGCTGGCGCAGCAAGGACTGCTGGCGATCGCGGTCTCGCCCCGCTTCCACAACCGCCCCGAGCTCGGGTCCTGGGCGAAGTACATGTTCGATCGCGGTCTGGGCCTGTACGAACGGCTCTCGCGCGAAGCAGCCGACGCGAAAGGCATCGCGCCGTCGAACCTGTACGACGTCAAGGTGTCGCCGCTCGGGCCGAGCATCAGGGAGATGTTCGCCGCCCGCATGCAGGCGAACGCCGCGCGTGCGGTGGCACTCGGTCTCGGCTCGATGGGAGCAGACGAGCCGCCGGCGCTGTACTCGTTCGACGCGGACATCGGCCGGCTCACGATCACGACGCCGCGCTACTCCACCGCCATCCTGCCGGTGAACCAGCGCGCGTTTCCCTACGGCGGCATGGAGATGTGCCGGCTCTACGACGGCGACCAGCGCGTGGTCTCCAACGTCGGGGGGCGGCCATCGGCGAGCTTCGGAGTGCTCGTCCGCGACAGGTTCGCGAGAGAGGTGGTCACGTCACAGCGGCCCCGCTCATTCGCCTCGGCGATTCCACCGATCACACTGCTGTCATCGCCCCGGGGACGGGTGGCGGCGGCCCAGCCCTATCCGGCGCGACCGTACGCGGGGCCGTTCGAGAGCCTCATCTCACACGGACTCACCGAGGCGCAGGAGGTCGTGATCGGTACGACCCACAAGTTCACCCCTACCTATGTGGAAACGCGGTGGAACATCGTGCGCAAGCTACGCGAGCGCTACACGATCGACGTGCTGTTTCCATCGTGGGGCAAGACCGCGCGTGTCGAAGCGGTGATGCGCGGCGGACGGCGCGTGATCCTCGCGCAGGCCGGCGCCAAGCGGCTCCAGGTCTCGTTGCGTGGCGTCATCTACTTCTACCTCGCGGGCGAGGAGACCGGCTACGTCGTCGTCCCGACCGGCCGTCGCCCGCGCGCCACGGCGCACATCATGAAGCCAGGAGCACAATCCTCCGCCCCACGCCCCGGCCCGACGCTCGCGCTGCAGCTCGTGCGGGGCCGCAGGTTCCGCCGCCTCGGGCTGAGCGCGCGGATCGCTCCGGCCGGGAGCAGGCTGGAGGCCGCGCGGGTCGCGCGGCGCCTGCGGCGCACCCGGCGGCGCAAGCGCGCCTAGCCGGGGACGCCCGCCGGAACTCGCTCCGCCTGCTCGAACAGGCTGGTGGAGACAGAGCGCTCCGTACGCAGCTCGCTGACGAGCACGTCCACGACGTCGGGGTCGAACTGGCCACCCGCTCCTTCGCGCAACTCGTTGACCGCGATCCACGGCCGCAGGGCATTTCGATACGGGCGGTCCGAGGTCATCGCCTGGTAAGCGTCGCAGGCGGAAATGATCCGGCTCTCGAGCGGTATGTCCACCGAACTCAGCTCGTCGGGGTAACCGCTGCCGTCCCACCGCTCGTGGGCATGGCGCACGATCTGGGACACGTGCTTGAGGCCCGGCACGCGACAGAGCAGCTGTGCTCCCCATGCGGGATGCTGGCGCATGATCTCCCACTCCGCCGCTTCGAGCGGGCCCTCCTTGAGCAGCACCGCATCCGGCACGCCGATCTTGCCGACGTCATGCAGGCGGGCGGCGATCTCGAGCTCCGAGAGCGCTTTCTCGCTCAAACCGAGCCGCTCGCCCACGAGGGCGGCAAGGCGTACGACCTCCGCGGAGTGCTCACCTGTGTAGTCGTCGCGCATGTCGATCGCCGCGGCCATCGCCTCGACGCCGCTGTCCACGGCGTGCTCCAGCTCCTGACGCACGCGTGCCTGTTCGAGCGCCACGGCCCCGAGGTCCGCCAGACGGCAGAGTGTCTCGAGCTCCGCCGTGCCGAACCTGCGTGCGTCGTTGGTGGTGCCCGCCGAGAGCGCTCCGAGCACGTGGCTGCCGCGCCGGATCGGAGCCGCGCCTCCTGCGTGCAGGCCCTCGGCGACAGGATGCCTGATCGGCCTCGAGTAGCCGGTGTAGTCGTCGACGAGCAGCGGTCTGCCCGTCCGCATCACCTGTCCGGCCATGCCCTCGTCCACACCGAAGCGGTCCCCGATCAGGTCCGCCGGCACGCCGTGGCCGGCCACCACGACGGACGAGCGCGGATCCGACTCGTCGCGAAGCATCGCCATCGAGCGCTCGACGCCCATGATGTTGCAGGCCTGTTCGGTGAGGCTGGACAGGACGTCCTCGATGTGGCTGCCGCGGTTGACCGCGATTATCACGTCGTCGATCGCGCCGGCATGGCCGTGGGCCCCGCGCGACCCTTCCGCGGAGCGCACCGACGAACTCCACCAGTGCCAGGCGGCGGCATAGAGCAGCCCCGCGGTCGGAAGATCGAGCCACCATTCGGACCACATCGGCTCGGAGCGCACGATCTGATCCACAAGAACGAGGGCTACCGAGCCCGCAACGAACAATACGGGCATGCAGTGCTTTTACCCGGCACGGGTCCGCGCCAGCGCCAGACATTCGTCCAGGCTGTGCCTGCGGCGGAGATGAGTAGCATGGCGCGTCATGGGTGAGCGCGCCGAACACGCCCCCGGGACCTTCAGCTGGGTCGATGTCGCAAGCACCGACCTGGACGGGTCCACCGCGTTCTACGCGGCGCTGCTGGGCTGGGACCACGTCGACGCCCCGATCGGAGACGGCGCGGTCTACCGCATGTTCGGGCTGCGCGGCAAGAACGTGGCCGCGGGTGCCGAACTGCGCGACGAGGAGCGCTCGCACGGCGTACCGCCGCACTGGAACAACTACGTGACGGTGACGTCCGCCGACGACACGGCCGCGCGGGTGAGCGAGCTCGGAGGCAACCTCATGATGGATCCGTTCGACGTGTTCGACTCGGGCCGCATGACCGCTTTCACCGATCCGACCGGCGCCGTGCTGTGCGTGTGGGAGCCGCGTGCCCACATCGGCGCGGGGCTCGTCAACGACCCGGGCTGCCTGACGTGGAACGAGCTGTCCACCACTGACGTGGACAGGGCCAAGGGCTTCTACGCCGACCTGTTCGGCTGGAGCTATGAGGACGTGGACTCGGACGGGATGCCCTACACGATGATCCGCAACGGCGCCCGGATGAACGGCGGCATTCGCCCCCTGGGAGACGAGGAGCAGCAGATGGGCGTACCGCCCAACTGGATTCCCTACTTCACGTCCAGCGACCTGGATCGCAGCGCCACGCAGATCGGCGAGCTCGGCGGCCAGGTGATGGTCGGCCCGATGCCGATCCTGCAGGGCAGCAGGATCGCGGTCTCGCGCGATCCGCAAGGTGCGGTGTTCGCCCTGTTCGAGGGCGAGACGGAGGACTGACCTCGAGGACGAACTCCCCACGCGTTATCCAGGCGTTATCCACTTGGGGTTGGCGTGGGCCTGAGCAGGCGGCTACGGTAGGCATGGACCGTTAGCGCACCCACGGGAGGGGCAGGGATGATCTGGAAATTTTGGTCGTCGTCGCAGCGATCGCTGCATTCGCGATGCCTTCGACGGCAATGGCGAGCCGGACGCTCGACGTCCACCCGCATCACGTGGAGTTCGGAAAGCAGCCGTGGAACAGCTTCACGAAGCGGACGATCAGGATCAAGAACGTCAGCAAGCACTCGGTCGTGGTGGCCGTGGAGCCCGGCTTCGTGCCGGACGACTTCAGCCCCGGCCAGCCTGAGTCGACTTGCCCGCTGACGAGCCCCACGACCCTGGCGCCTCGCCAGAGCTGCACCCACGTGGTCGGCTACGACGCGGACCCGGCCGACCCGTTCCGCGGGCACCGTCAGATCGACATTCAGGTGGTGGCACGCAACCTGACCGGAAAGAAGCTGGAACGCCACACCGTCAAGCTGACGGCGAGGGGGACGTCGACCGTGCTGGACGTGGACCCGGACCGCGTGAAGTTCGGCAGGCAGCCTTTCGATACGTTCGAGACGCGGAAGTTCCGGGTCAAGAACACCACCGAACACACGGTCACCTTGCGCTCGAGCCCCGGGTTGCCCGACGACTTCTCGCACCTGATCGACTCGACCTGCGGGCTGCGCGACAAGGTCCTGGCGCCAAACGAGAGCTGCACCCATGTGGTCGGCTTCCGCCCGACGCCGTACTTCGCCGGGCTCGAGACGGCCACGGTCTGGCTGGAGGTATTCGGACCGAGCGGCCTGCTGTGGCAGGAGCGGACCGTGGAGATCACGGGCCGCGGCGTCTAGCGCAGGAGGCGCTGGACCGCTAGCTCTCGGTCGGCGGCTCGGGCTGCTCGCCCGCGTCGCCGGAGTGCCCTGCGTCGCCCTCGGGCTCGTCGCCCTCGTCGGATCCACCGACGGCCACGGGCTGCTCCTCGGGCGGCTTCTCGACCGGGGCGAGGATGGTGATCTTCAGCTGCTCCTCGCCGCCACCGTCGGCTGCCTTCTGGCGTGCCTCGTCGTCGCGCTCCACGAGCACCGTCGATCCAGCGGTGATCGGAGTCTTCAGCACCTCGTCGGCAAGCGGGTCCTCGATGTAGCGCTGGATCGCGCGGCGCAGCGGCCGTGCGCCCATCGCCGGGTCCCAGCCCTTCTCGACCAGGAAGTCCTTGGCGTCCTCGGACATCTCGATCTGCAGGTCGCGCTCGGCCATCGACTTGCGCAGGTGGCGCATCAGCAGTTCGACGATCAGCTTGATCTCGTCCTTGGAGAGCTTGTGGAAGACGATCACCTCATCGAGGCGGTTGAGGAACTCGGGCCGGAAGACCTTCTTCAGCTCACCGGTGATCCGGTTCTTCATGTCGTCGTAGGTCATCCCGGTCTCGTCGGAGATGGAGAAGCCCAGCGGCGTGTTCCGCGCGATGTCGGCGGCCCCGATGTTCGAGGTCATGATCACGATCGCGTTGCGGAAATCGACGGTGCGGCCCTGGGCGTCGGTGAGGCGCCCGTCCTCAAGGATCTGAAGCAAGATGTTGAAGACGTCGGGATGCGCTTTTTCGATCTCGTCGAGCAGCAGCACCGAGTAGGGCTTGCGGCGCACCGCTTCGGTGAGCTGGCCGCCTTCGTCATAGCCGATGTAGCCGGGGGGCGAGCCGACCAGGCGGCTGACCGCGTGCTTCTCCATGTACTCGGACATGTCGATGCGGACCATCGCCTCCTCGTCGCCGAACAGGAACTCGGCGAGGGTGCGGGCCAACTCGGTCTTGCCGACGCCGGAGGGGCCGAGGAAGATGAACGAGCCGGCCGGGCGCTTGGGGTCCTTGATGCCGGCGCGGGAGCGGCGGATCGCCTTTGAGACCGCGGTGATTGCG
>JBBRDT010000093.1:0-12221 GCA_038203635.1 Solirubrobacterales bacterium | reverse complement strand
CGGACCCCCGCCGCGAACGGGCGGCTCCTCCCCCCACACCGGCCCGCGGTCGGCCCCGACCTGGCCCCACGTCCGCACCGTCGCGCTGCTCGCGCCCACGGAGGAGCGCCGCGCCCAGGCCGCCGAGGCGCTCGCCGCCGGGGCCGGCGGAGCGGCTCCCTCCCTGCCCGCGGGGGAGGTCGACGTGGCACAGGCGGTGGCCGACATGGATCGCTGGATCTTCATGTCCGACGTATGCAAGCACTGCACGAACGCCGGCTGTCTCGACGCCTGCCCCACCGGTGCGCTGATCCGCACCGAGCACGAGACGGTCGTTCTGCAGGCCGACGTCTGCAATGGGTGTGGCTACTGCATCCCGGCATGCCCGTTCGGCGTGGTCGACCGCGACCACATCGACGGGCGGGCCGGCAAGTGCACGCTGTGCTACGACCGGCTGCAGGACGGGCTCGAGCCCGCGTGCGCGAAGGCGTGCCCGACGGACTCGATCCAGTTCGGCCCCTACGACGAGCTCGTCGAGGTCGCCGAGCGGCGTGTGGCAGCGCTGCACGGCCGTGGCGAGCAGGGCGCGTACCTGTACGGCGCCGGGGACGAGCCCGGCCACGACCTCGCCGGCGGCCTCGGGGCGTTCTTCCTGCTGACCGAGCCGCCGGAGCGCTTCGGGCTCCCGGCACATGCTGACTCGCCGGTGCAGGAGAACCTCGTCGTCGCGACCGTCGCTGCGCTCGGCGCCGGGCTGCTGGCCGCGGCCGGCGCGGTCGCTGCGTTCGCGAGCGCCCGGAGGCGCGGGTGAGCAAGCGCCGCGACATCACTCCGGCGCTCGGGAAGCGCGGGGAGCCGGCCTCGTGGCAGCGGGCGGTCGAAGGCGACGACGTGGCACTCGCGCGGCCCGAGTTCGGCGACGCGCGCTCATCGTTCCTCTACGGACGCGACACGCGCTACAGCGGGGTGGAGCCGCAGCCGGGTGAGGTCGGCGCTGCGAACCGGCGGATGCGCGGGGAGGCGATGCCCGCCGACCTGCGGGGGCCGTTCCTCAAGGCGCCGGTGTGGACCTGGGAGATACCCGTGTACTTCTGGCTCGGCGGCGTGGCCTCGGGATCGGCGTTCGTCGCGCTGGCCGCCGACCTGGCGGGCGACGAGCGCTCTGCAGCCGTCGCGCGCAAGCTCGCGCTGGCCGCCGTGTTGCCGGCACCCGCGCTGCTGATCTCCGACCTCGGACGCCCGGCGCGCTTCCTCAACATGCTGCGTGTGTTCAAACCCCGGTCGCCGATGAACCTCGGGGCCTGGTGCCTCGCTGCGTTCAGCTCCGTCGGCGCCGGGGCCGTGGGCGCCGATGTGCTCGGGCGCAGGCGCACAGCGAGAGGGCTCGGTGCCGTCAACGCCCTCCTCGGCGGCTACCTGGGCTCCTACACTGGTGTCCTGCTCGCGGCCACCGCGGTACCGGTGTGGGCCCGCAGCCGCGTCTTCCTCGGGCCCATCTTCGTCTCGACCGCGACGGCGACGGGCGCCGCCGCCACGCGGCTGGCGCTCGCGGCGGGCGGGCGACCCGAGGACCATCCAACCCAGGTCGCGCTCGCACGGCTGGGTACCGCCGCGATCCTGACCGAGCTGGCGCTGTCCTCCGCCAACGAGCGCCGCCTCGGGCGCGTGGGCGACGCGCTCTCCGATGGCACGGCGGGGCGGCTGATGCGCACGGCCAAGGGCCTTGTGGTCGCCGGACTTGCGCTGAGCCTGCTCGGCCGGCGCCGCGACACAGGCCGCGCGCGCCACGCGACCAGCGCCCTGTACCTCGCCGGCGGGCTCGCCTTCCGGATCGCCTGGGTCGAGGCGGGCAAGGCATCCGCCCGCGACGACGAGGCCGTCGCACTCACGGCGCGCGACCGGAGTACCGCCCCCGCGCGGGTGCCCGGCACCGACCGCCGGCCGGCCCTCCGCGGTGGCGCCGGCGCGCCGCTGCGCGCGTGGAGCAGAGCAGTCGGCCGGACGAGCCTCGCGGTCGAGCGCCTGCTGCGACGATCCTGAGGCGCGCGTGAGCTCGAGCCAGATCGGCCTTGTCGTCTCGGTGTTCCTCGCGTCCGCGGTCGAGTTCGTGGAGGCGTTCACGATCGTGCTCGCGATGGGAATCACCCGCGGCTGGCGCGCGGCGCTCGCGGGAACCGTCCTGGCGGTCGTCGCACTCGCGGCGATCACCGCCCTTGCCGGCTACACCCTGGTCGATTGGCTCCCCGAGACTCTGCTCCAGCTGATCGTCGGCACCCTGCTGCTCGTCTTCGGGCTGCAGTGGCTGCGCAAGGCCATCCTGCGCTCCGCCGGGCTCGTGCCGCTGCACGACGAGGAGGAGACGCTCGGCGAGGAGACAGCCGCGGCTGCGCGCGCGGGCCGCGAGACGCGCTTTGGGCTCGACTGGTTCGGCTTCGTCGTGAGCTTCAAGGGAGTCTTTCTCGAGGGGCTCGAGATCGTCTTCATCGTGATCACGTTCGGGCTCAACGCCGACGACATCCCGCTTGCGGCCGCCGGTGCGTTGTGCGGCGGCGCCGTCGTCCTCACTGCCGCGGTCGCGCTGCGCAGGCCGCTTGCGCACGTGCCGGAGAACACGATGAAGTTCGCCGTCGGCCTGCTCCTGTCGACCTTCGGCACCTTCTGGGCAGTGGAGGGGCTGGGCGTGTTCGCCGACGGCTCGCGGAGCATCGAATGGCCGGGCGGCGACTTCGCCCTGGTCGCGCTGCTCGGGACGTGGTGCCTCTTCTCCTGGCTCGCGGTGCGAACCCTGCGCGGCGCAGGCGAGTTGGCGACGTGAGGGCATTCGGGCGCTTCTGGTACGAGTTCATCGTCGGCGACGACTGGCGGATCGCGGCCGGCGTCGTCCTCGTGCTCACGCTCGACTCGGTCCTCGTCGCAGTCGCCGAGGCATCCGACACGATCGTCGCGCTGGCCGGCGCGGCCGGGATCGTGAGCGTCGTCTTTGCCGGACTATTCCGTGGGCGGGAGGAAACGCGGCCCCACTAGATGGTTGATTCCGAATCCGCGTGCCCACGGGGGCGCGAGAACCGAGCTGGACAAGGACGCAGTGTGAAGCCCATGCTGGTTGCATGGGCGAGCCCGAGGACGCAGATCCAGCGAAGGTTCGCAGCGTCATCCGTGGGTGCGGGGAGTTTGGAATCAACCATCTAGCTGAGCTGCTGCGAATGCATTTGCTGCAGACTTTGGGCGGCCCTGGCCTACCAAAGTCTGCAGAAATGTGGCCGGGACCCTCCGGCGGGTGGGGCGGCTATCCGTACGTGCTCGTGCGGCTCGACGTGATCGACCGGAACCAGCTGGCCGAGCTGCTCGAGGGTGCCTGGCGGATCCGTACTCCCAAGCAGGTCGTGGCCGAATACGAGAGTCGTGCGGCAAACTGATTGACCCAACACGACAGTCAGGAGCGCGACATGGCAACACGCAACGGCAGCGCCGAGTGGCGCGGGGACCTCAAGGGCGGCGAGGGCGACCTCACCGTCGGCGACGGCGTCTTCAAGGGCGCCTATTCGTTCTCGTCCCGGTTCGAGGAGGGTGAGGGCACCAATCCCGAGGAGCTGATCGCCGCGGCGCACGCGGCCTGCTTCTCGATGGCGCTCGCCGGCATCATGGCCGAGCACGGGCACCCGGCCGAGTCGGTGCGGACCACCGCCAAGGTGCACCTGCGCCCGACCGACGCGGGCCCGACCATCCGGCAGATCGACCTCGAGACCGAGGGCCGCGTGCCCGGAATCGACCAGGCTCACTTCGCCGAGCACGCCGAGGAGGCGAAGGCCGGGTGTCCGGTGTCGCGCGCGCTCGCGGCCGTCGAGGAGATCAACCTGACGGCGAACCTGGCCGGCTGAATCCCGAAACGCGGGCGAGGCCCGCTACCTTTTCTGGCTGCTCAGATTCCCCCAAGGAGGTAGTTCGTGTCAGCGCTCACAAGATGGGTCCTAGCCCACAAGCGAATCGTGGTCGCCAGCTGGATCGTGTTCACGATCGCCGGAATCATGGCCGCCGGACCCGCGACGGATGCGCTCGACCCGGAGTTCTCGGTGCCAAACAAGGAGGGATGGGAGACCAACGTGGCGATCGCGGATCGCTATCGGGGGACCGGCGGCGACACCGCGCCGCTCATACCCGTCGTCAAGCTCGCGCCCGGTCAGACCGTCGACTCGCCCGGAGTACGCGCGGATCTGAAGCAGATCGATGAACGGCTCTCCAAGGCACTTCCGAACCCACGCCTCGCGTCGTATGCCTCAACCGGGGACAAGACCTTCGTCTCCAAGGACGGCAGCACCATCTTCGCGGTCGTCTACCCGCAGCCGGACCCGGACTCGGCGTTCGGCGAGAACCCCGCAGCCGAGAAGTCCGCAAGCCGCGCGCTCAAGGGCACAACGGTCGGCGGGCAGCCCGTTCACCTGACCGGTTTCGACGCCCTGTTCGAGGACTCGGGTGGTGACGATCAGGGCCCGGGCCTCCTGCTCGAGGCCGTGCTGGGCGGGTTGGGAGCGCTGGCGGTGCTGATCTTCGTGTTCGCCTCGTTCCTCGCGATCGTCCCGATCCTGATGGCGATCGCATCGATCATGACCACGTTCCTGCTGCTGCTCGTCCTCACCGAGCTGACCACCGTCTCGCCGATCGTCCAGTTCCTGATCGCGCTGCTCGGCCTGGGCGTCGCGATCGACTACTCGCTGATCGTCGCCTCGCGGTGGCGCGAGGAACGCACGCACGGGCACGAGGGCGACGAAGCCGTGCAGAGGGCGATGGAGACCGCCGGGCGCGCGGTCGTCTTCAGCGGGATCACGGTCGCGATCGGCCTACTCGCCCTGATTGCGCTGCCGCTACCGTTCCTGCGCTCGATGGGCTACGGCGGAATGCTGATCCCGCTGGTCTCCACCCTGGCCGCGATCACACTGCTCCCCGTCGTCCTGGCAAAGGCGGGCTCGCGCCTCGACTGGCCGCACCGGCGCACCGACGACAAGGCCAGCCGCGCCTGGACACGCTGGGCGCAGGGCGTCTCACGGCGCCGGTGGCTCGCCGCCGGGGCCGGCCTGGCGATCATCCTGGCGCTCGTGCTGGCGGCCACGGACCTCCAGCTCGGCACGTCGGACGCGGACACGGTGGCGAACTCGGGCGACTCGAAGGACGGCCTGGTGGCGCTCGAAGACGCCGGCATCGGCGAAGGATCGCTGCTTCCGCACGAGATCCTCGTCGAGGGCGGCACCGATCCCCGGCAGGTGGCCGCGGACCTGAGCAGGGTCGACGGCATCCACGGCGCCGTGGCGCCCGAGTCGGGCAAGTGGCGCCGCGATGGAACGTCCATCGTCGAGGCCATCCCGGTGCCGGACAGCGGAACAGACGAAGGCGGCAAGACGCTCGATGCGGTACGCGACACAGCGCACGCCGCCGGCACCGACGTGCGGGTGGGCGGTCAGCCGGCCGCCAATGCGGATTTCATCGACGCCGTCTACGGCAGCTTCCCGCTGATGATCGCACTGATCACGGTGACGACGTTCATCCTGCTCGCGCGCGCCTTCCGTTCGCTGCTCCTGCCGGCGAAGGCGATCATCCTCAACGTGCTGAGCGTAGCCGCCGCCTGGGGCGTGCTGGTGCTGGTCTGGCAGCACGGCTACGGCTCGGAGCTGATCTGGGACGTCCAGGCGACAGGATCGATCCCGTCATGGATGCCGCTGATGATCTTCGCGTTCCTGTTCGGGCTGTCGATGGACTACGAGGTGTTCATCCTCTCCCGCATGCGCGAGGAGTACGACCGCACCGGATCCACCGAGACGGCGGTGATCCAGGGGATCGGGCGCACCGGGCGGCTCGTGACGAGCGCGGCACTGATCCTCTTCCTCGCGTTCGTCTCGATGGCGGCCAGCCCCGGGACCGACCTGAAGATGTTCGCGACGGGACTCGGCGCCGGCATCCTGCTCGACGCGACGCTGATCCGGGCGCTGATCGTGCCCGCCGTGATCTCGCTGATGGGCCGCTACAACTGGTGGCTCCCGGAACGGCCGGCCCGCTGGCTGCGCGTCGAGCCGTCGCTACCGCCCGGTTTCGCCGCCGGCAAGTCGGAGGCCTGATAATCAGGGCAGCATGCGACGCATCAACATCGCCTCTCCCGAGTTCGAGTACGACCCCGGCGATCCGCCCGGGTTCCGCAGCGGGATGCTGCGCTTCGGCCCGCCCCTCGGCGCGTCACAGCTCGGCGCGAGCGTCTACGAGCTGCCTCCCGGCCAGGCGATCTGCCCGTACCACTACGAGCACGCGGAGGAGGAGTGGCTGCTGGTCCTCGAGGGACGCCCCACGGTCCGCCACCCAGACGGCACGGACCAGCTCGAGCCGTGGGATGCGGTCTGCTTCCCCACTGGTCCCGAGGGCGCTCACGGTGTGCGCAACGAGACCGGCGAGACGGTGCGCGTGCTGATGTTCTCGACCTTGAAGCACCCCGCGGTGACGGTCTACCCCGACAGCGACAAGGTCGGGGTCTGGACGCGCGACAAGCGCGACGACCTGATGACGACGCGCTCCAACGCCGTCGACTACTGGTACGGCGAGACCGCGCCCGACTGAGGCGCCGGCTCAGCCCGCGACTGCCACCGGCAGCTCGAAGGTCACACCGGTGAGCTCCTCGGATATCTCCCACAGGCGCCGCGCCGCGGCCTCGTCGCGGGCCGCGCCGCTCGACCCGACAGGCTCGGGGTATCCGCGCTGTTCGGCAATGCCGTCGGGGCCGATGTACTGGCCTCCCTGCGCGTCGGGGTTCGTCGCAGCGTAGAGCTGCGGCAGCACCCCGATCTCGACGCTCTGCGCGAGCAGGCGGTTCGATACCACCATCACCAGGCGGTCCACGGTCGGCGCCGCAGCCGACTGTAGGTTCGTCGCGGAGTATCCGGGGTGTGCGGCGATGCTGCGGATGCCGGACCCCGCGGCGCGCAGGCGGCGGTCGAGCTCGAAGGCAAACATGAGGTTCGAGAGCTTCGACTGACCGTAGGCACGCCAGCGGCGGTAGCGACGTTTGCTCTGCAGGTCGTCGAACTGGATCCGTCCCATCCGATGTGCTCCGCTGCTCACCGTCACGACCCGGGCGTCGTCACTGCTCCCCATCGCCCCGATCACAAGCGCGGTGAGGGCGAAGTGGCCGAGGTGATTGGTGCCGAACTGCAGCTCGAACCCGTCGGCGGTCTCACGACGCGGCGGCGCCATGACGCCCGCGTTGTTGACGAGGAGGTCGATGCGCTCGTGCTCGCCGCGCACCCACTCTGCAAAGGCTCGCACCGAGGCGAGGCTGGCGAGGTCGAGCGTGGCGACGTCGATGTCCGCACCCGGAACACCGGTCGCCCGTATCTCGGTCGCCGCGGCCGCGCCCTTGTCGACGTCGCGGCAGGCGAGCACGACATGCGCGCCCTTGCGGGCCAGCTCGCGTGTCGTCTCCAGCCCGAGGCCGCTGTTACCGCCCGTGACGACGGCGATGCGGCCGCGCTGGTCGGGAATCTGGTCGCTCGTCCACTTGGCGCTCATGCAGTCTCCTCGCTCGCTCAGCTTTTGACGCGGACCCTACTACCGGACATACGTCCAAACGAGCCAATCAAACTGGCGCGGGCAGGAGGCCCTCGCGCATGCTGGCACTAACGCAGATCGGACCCTCCTCCCCTCCACCGCTCTGCACACCGAACCAAGGAGTCCCCCCAAATGCCGCACGCCCCCTCCATTCTTCGCCTCCCCGCCCGCCTGAGTGTGATCCTGGGCGCCGCACTGGTCGCCCTGTTCGCACTTCCGGCGGCCGCCCACGCCGGCACGTGCGCAGGAACCGCCACGACGAAGGCCTTCAAGAGCTTTGGCGACACCGCGGACTACAGCATCGCCCCCAACGGTCACTTCGAGTCCGGGACCAGCGGATGGTCGCTGACCAGCGCCTCGGTGGTCTCCGGGAACGAGAGCTTCAAGGTGCGCTCTTCCGCCGACAGCAAGTCCCTTTCAATTCAGCCGAAGGGCCTCGCCGTCTCCCCGCCCATTTGTGTGGGAGTCCAGCACCCGTCCTTCCGCTTCTTCGCTCGCCGTACGAGCGGGACCTGGGGCGTGATCAACGCCAAGCTGCGCTGGACCGACTCCGGCGGGCGGACCAACGAGACCGTCGTGGGCTCGATCTCCGGCGACCCCTACCTGTCCTGGAAGCCGAGCCAGTCGCTGCCGCTCGCGACCACGCTGCCCCTGTGGCAGGCGGGACAGACCCTGAGCGTCCGCCTCGTCTTCGACCTCGAGGACTACGGCGGATCATTCACGATCGACGACGTCTACGTCGATCCCTATCGACGCTAGGCAAAACGGTCGATAAACGCCGCATGAGCACCCCAGCGCTCGACGACGCCCGCGCGACAGCGCCCGCCGAGCGCCTGCTGGAAGATTCCTGGGAGCAGCGCTCCCGCCGTACCTCGAAGCGCGAGCTGCGCGCCGAGACCGCGGCGGGGGCGCTCTTCCTTTTGTGTGCCGGCGCGCTGGCCGTCACCTCCACCGACTGGCAGCGCTTCGATCCCGCACTCGCGGCGCTCCTCGTCGTGCTCTATGGGCTCGTCTCGCGGATCGAGTTCCCGATGGGCGCCGGGTTCGCGGTGCCGTCGTACCTGATCCTCGCGCCGATGCTCCTGCTGCTGCCCGCAGCGACGGTGCCGCTCCTCGTGGCGATCGGGCTCGTGCTCGGGGCATTCGGGCAATGGGCCGTGCGGCGCGGCCGCGCCGATCGCATGCTGTTCTCGATCCCCGACGCGTGGCACGCGCTCGGCCCGGCCACGGTGCTGGTGCTGGCGGGCTCGGTACCCGGCATCGACCAGCCACTCATATATGTCACCGCGTTCATTGCCGGCTGCCTGCTCGACCTCGTGTCGGCGATCGCGCGCGAGGCCGCTGCGCTCGGCATCGCCCCGCGCGTACAGATGCGCGTCGCGAGCCTGATCTGGGTCATCGACGCGTGCCTCGCACCGGTCGGACTGCTGGTCGCAAACGCGGCGCGCCAGGACCCCACGCAGCTGCTGCTGATCCTGCCGCTGAGCGTGCTGCTGATGCTCTTTGCCCGCGACCGCAGCGCCCGGATCGCCCAGGCGCAACACCGCCTCGAGCTGCTCGGCCGGGAGCGGCACCGCCTGCAGGGCGCCGTCAGCCGGCTCGGCGACGCGTTCGCGGCGCGCCTGGACCTCGACGCGCTCACCGACATCGTGCTGAGCGGCGCGGTCGAGGCGCTCGACGCCGTCGGCGGCAAGCTGACCCTGGACGGTCCCGACCGCCGGCGCGTCCTCGAGGCCGGCATCACGCCCGCCATCGCTCCGGCACTGAACGCCGCCGCCGCGAGCATCGGCGCATCGGGTGAGGCAGGGCAGGAGCAGCGCGACGACGTTTGGGCCCTCGGAGTCCCGATCGACTTCAGCAGCGCGTCCAGGCCGGTACGCGGAGCGATCGCGATCGCCAGGTCCGGAAGAGCTTTCCGTGAGGACGAGATGGCCCTGCTGTCGGGCCTCGTGGAGCGGGGCCGTCGCGCGGCGGCAGACATCGTTGCCCACCAGGCGCTGCGCGAGCAGGCGATGACCGATCCCCTCACCGGGCTCGGAAACCGGCGCCAGCTCGCAACCGATCTCGGTGATCACCTTGCGCAGCCGTGGGCGAGTGCCCCGCGGGTCCTCCTCCTGTTCGACCTCGACGGGTTCAAGGGCTACAACGACGCGTTCGGACATCCCGCCGGCGACGCGCTGCTGACCCGGCTCGGAGCAAAGCTCGCCGCTGCCGCCGAGATGCACGGCAGCGCCTATCGCCTCGGAGGCGACGAGTTCTGCGTGTTGTTGGAGGTCGTGCCGGAGGAGCTCGAGCCGGCCGTCGCAGCCGCCGTCAACGCGCTCACCGAGGCCGGCGAGGGATTCATGATCGGAGCCTCCTGCGGCGCGGTTCTCATCCCCCACGAGGCCACCGACCCGGACTATGCGCTGCAGCTCGCCGACAAGCGCATGTACTCCAACAAGCGCGGCCGTACCTCCGGCGCGCGCAAGCAGACACAGGACGTTCTGATGCGGATCATCCAGGCCCGGCAGCCGCGGCTCGCCGAGCACTCGAGCGATGTCGGTGTGCTGGCCCTGCTCGTCGCCCGGCGGCTGCGCATGTCGGCCGAGCAGATCGACGAGGTCGTGCGCGCCGCCGAGCTGCACGACGTCGGCAAGGTCGGGATACCGGACGCGATCCTCGAGAAGCCGGCGGCGCTCGACGTCGGCGAATGGGATTTCATCCGCCAGCACACGCTGCTCGGCGAGCGCATCCTGAACGCCGCGCCGGCGCTGCGCCCGGTCGCGAACATCGTCCGCTCGTCACACGAGCGCTGGGACGGCGGCGGGTACCCCGACGGGCTGGTCGCGCACCAGATCCCGCTCGGTGCACGCATCGTCGCCGTGTGCGACGCGTACGAGGCGATGGTCTCCGACCGTCCGTACCGCCGCGCGCTCGGACACGAGCCGGCCCTCGCAGAGCTGCGCAGCGAGGCCGGGCACCAGTTCGACCCGCAGGTGGTCGAGGCGTTCCTGATCGAGGTCGCGACGTTGCGTGAGCGCGGCGCGGACGCCGATCCCGCGCCGGAGCACCACACCGGTGCGAACAGGACGGACCAGGCGACCGCGGACGTGCGCGAGCTGCTCGAGCGCCACTACCCCGCGGCGCGCGGCGGCTGAACGAACCGCCGTCCGACACGGCGTGCACGATTGCGCGCAGGATGAAGGCTCCCCGGCTCGCCACCTCGGCCATCGGAGTGCTCGCGGCGACGGTGCTCGCCCTTGCCGCACCCGTCCCGGCGACGGCCAAGACGACCCTGTTCCGGACGCCCTCGCGCAACATCTACTGCCTCTACTCCTCGAGCGGGCAGTCAGGTGCCTACATACGTTGCGACGTGCTGTCGCTGAACGACGTCGGCTTCCTGCTCGAGCGCCGCAAGCGCGCGAAGCGCATCAGGATCACGGACACCGTCACCGACCCGCGGAATGCGCGCGTCCTGAACTATGGGACGTCGCGGCGCTTCGGGTCGTTCCGGTGCACGTCGCGCAAGAGCGGCCTGACCTGCAGGAGCCGCACCAGCGGCCACGGGTTCACGCTCAGCCGCCAGCGCCAGCGGGTTTTCTAGCGCCGCGGCGGGCGCCGCCTAGCAGGAAAAGCCCGGCGCGCAGATGCTGATCGGCCCCATCTCGGTCGATCGCTGGATGCTCGTGATCGGAGCGAAGACACCCTGGCCGGTGCTCGCGCTCCCGCCCCAGAGCTCGCCGCGCACGGTCACGTCAGAGCCGTTCGGCGTGAACACGGGCGAGCCGCTGTCGCCGCCCAGGGGGAAGAGCTGCGCGGTGGTCTGGCAGAGCAAGAAGACGTTGGCGGTGGTGTTCACGACGAAGTTCCGGCACGTCGCGTCGACGTTGGCACCGCTCCTCCCCATCGTGCGACCCACCTTCTCGACGAATTGACCGACGATCGCGTCCGACTTGGCGGTGATCCGGTACAGGTCGCCGTTCCAGCCCGTGGAGGGCGACGGGTCGCTCTTGGCGATGAAGCCGAGGCTGGCCGACACGCCATTGTCGCGCTTCGCGAACGCCGTGTCGCTGTAGCGGCAGCGCCTGTTGGGGGGGCAAATACCGCCTTTGAAGTAGACCGGGTCGACGGCCTCCACGCCAATGCGGTTGGCGGCACTCGACTGGTCGGGCTGGTAGTAGACGGTGCCCTCGATGCCTCCCTGGGTGTTGGTGCAGTGTGAGTTGGTGATAAAGCCGGACACCCCTTTGCGGACGGCGTTGAAGCCGAGCGTGCAGTTCCCGATGTTCAGGTTGATCTGCAGTCCGCCCACCAGCGGGCGGTGGAAGTCGTTGAGGCTCGACATGGGGGTTACGGGCGCGGCCGCCTCGATGCGCACGGCCTCCGTGGGGATCCCGAGCCTGGCAAGACGTGCGCGCACGCGGGGCCGCCGGTCGCGGCCCCGGCCCGTGCGGGCGCTGTCACTCGTCTGAGGTGACGGCGAGGACCTTGCCGGTCGACGCGTCGACCTTCACGTCCTTGGAGCCCACGTCCACGTTGTAGACGAGGGTGCCCTCGTAGTGCTCGAGATCGGTCTCGTCGAGAGACCCGGGGGTGGCCGCCGGCGCGGCCTTCTCAGCCGGCTGCTGGGTGATCTTGGGCGGCGAGGCCACATCCATGCCGGCGTCGAGGCCCGATCC
>JBBRDT010000092.1:0-12489 GCA_038203635.1 Solirubrobacterales bacterium | reverse complement strand
AGGAGCACGTCCTCGTCCATCGGCTGCAAGGGGTCCGACAGCGCGGCGGCGCTGACGGTGTGCAGGGCGGCGACCACCGCGACGCCGCGCGGCGCCATCTCGGCGGCCTGCTGCGCGGCTGATCCCTGCCACACGCCCAGCGTCCGGGTGGCGCGGCCGCCGACCGCGGCCGCCAGCGGTACCGTCGCGTCGACGAGGATCGTCTGGGGTTGCATGGAGTTGCGCAGGTTCGCGAGGTTCTCCGCCTGTGCGCGGAAGGGCACGGCCAGCACGACCGTGCTCGCCCGTCCCGCTGCATCCTCGTTCTGCAGCCCTTCGACACGAGGGTCCGTTGCGCCGCCCTCGGTGGCGCGCTCGCTCACCCGCGTCGCAACCTCCTGTGCGCGGGCCGCGTCGCGCGACCCGATCACGATCGGCACTCCGGCGATCGCCCAGCGCACGGCAAGCCCGAATCCGAGCGCCCCCGTCCCGCCGATGATCGTGACGGTCTGCCTGGCCTGTGCGATGTCCTCACGGCCCGCCATCAGCGGGGAAGGCTACATGCAGGGCTGCTGCCTCTAGCCGGCCGCTCAGGCCGGGACGGCCTCGGCCCGCGCGGGTCGCGGACGCTTGCGCCGGAACTCCTCCACAACGACCGTTCCGTCGTGCTCGGGAACGAACGTGACCGCGCGCCGGCGGATGCGCTCCGGCTGGTCGCTGACCGTGCGCATTCGCACGGCTCGCAGGATCGCCGGGATCACGACCTTCATCTCATAGGTCGCGAATGCCGCGCCGAGGCATCGGCGCACGCCGCCGCCGAACGGGATCCACGAATACGTCTCCGCCGGGCGCTCGATGAAGCGCTCGGGGCGAAAGCGCTCCGGCTCGGGGTACACGTCCGGCCGCCTGTGCGTGAGGTAGATGTTCGGCGCGACACGCATGCCGGCCGGGATCTCGTATCCGGCAAGCTCGATCGGAGCGGTCAGCTTGCGGATGACCCCGGGCACCACGGGCCGGATGCGCAGCGTCTCCTTGATCACGGCGTCGAGGTACTCGCCGTCGTCGTTGCCGCTCTCGATCTCGGCCTGGAGGCGCGCGAGCTGCGGGCGGTGGCGCAGGAGCAGCTCGAATGCCCATGCAAGCGAGGTCGCCGTCGTCTCGTGTCCCGCGACCAGCAGGGTCATCAGCTCGTCGCGCAGCTCTTCGTCGGTGAGCGCGCGGCCCTCTTCGTCTCGGGCTTGCAGCAGGATCGACAGGACGTCGTCGCGCGCCTCGACGTCGGTGGCGCGGCGGCGCCGGGCAATCACGTCGTATATCTCGGCGTCGGCGGCGCCGCGCAGGCGCAGGAAGCGTTTCCAGATGCCGCGCCCGACCGTGCGGCGGACCTGAGGCAGGGCGATTGCGGCGAGCGCTCGGCTCTGGTTGCCGATCTCGAGCATCGCGGAGAGCCGCTCTCCCAGCCGCGCGAGCCGCTCGGCGTCGTCGATGCCGAACACCGTGCGCATGATGATCTGCAACGTGATCTCCTGGGTTCGCGGCCGCAGGCCGAACGGCTCGCCCACGGGCCAGCGCGCGATCTCCTCCTCCGCGACCTCACGCATCACGTCGCCGTAGCGCTGCATCCGCTCGCCGTGGAAGGAGGGCAGCATCAGCTTGCGCTGGCGCATGTGCTCCTTGCCGTCGAGCAGCAACACGGAGTTGCGGCCCATCAGCGGCTCGAGCGGGGTCGCGTTCGCCTCGCCGGCGTGGAACGTGTCGGGGTCGCCCGTGAAGACCTGCTTGATCACGGCGGGGTCGGCGATGAAGACCACGGTCCCGATCGGAAAGCGCACCGTGAAGACGTCGCCGTAGCGCTGCGACGCACGCTCGAGGAACTGGATGGGGCGCGCGATCCACTCCCACATCTGGACTGCGGCCGGCGCGCGTGGACCTGGAGGCAGCGACATCGTGAACGTCAATTTACTCTCCTGGTGTCGCGCGGTCCGTGAAGTCCATCACGCGTTAGGCTGCCGCGCATGAGACTCGAGGGGCAGACGGCGATCGTGACCGGGGGCGCAAGCGGCATCGGGGCTGCGACATGCCGGCGACTGGCCGCCGAGGGTGCGCAGGTCGCGGTGTGCGACATCAACCTCGAGGGCGCGCGGGAGGTTGCAGGCGAGCTCAACTGCCGCGACTTCGAGATGGACGTGACCAGCTCCTATTCCGTGCGGCACGCGGTGGGGCGCGTCGAGCGCGACATCGGGCCGGTTTCCATCCTCGTCAACAACGCGGGCACCGACTGGTTCGGCTTCTTCAAGGACACCGACGAGGAACTGTGGGCGCGGGTGGTGGACATCAACCTGATGGGGGTGCTGCGCGCGACACACGCGGTGCTGCCCGGCATGATCGAGCGCGCCGGCGGCCGGATCGTGAACGTCGCCTCGGAGGCTGGGCGAGTCGGCTCGTCGGGGTCGGCCGCGTACTCGGCGGCCAAGGGTGGCGTGATCGCCTTCACCAAGACCATCGCGCGGGAGGGCGGGCGCTTCAACGTGCTCTGCAACGCCGTCGCCCCCGGGCCGATCGACACGCCGCTGCTGAACCGTGCCACGACCGAGCTTGCGGGAGGGCTGGGCGAGAAGGTGGTGAAGACGATGGTGGGCTCCACCGCCGTGCGCCGGATGGGGACGCCCGACGAGGTTGCGGCCTCGATCGCCTTCCTCTGCTCGCCGGATTCGTCGTACGTAACGGGCCAGACGCTGGGAGTCAGCGGCGGCCTTGGCATGATCTAGGCCGTAATGCCGTATATCCCGAGCAGTATCCGGGTTCGCGAGGTGGGTCCTCGCGATGGCTTCCAGAACGAGCCGGAGGTGATCGCGACCGAGGACAAGGTCGCGCTGATCGACTGCCTCTCGCAGACGGGCCTCCGGCGTTTGGAGGTGACGTCGTTCGTGCGCCCGGACGTGATCCCCCAGTTGTCGGATGCGGAGGACGTGCTGCGCGCGATGACGCGCAATCCCGACGTGTCGTACTCCGTGTTGATCCCGAACGAGCGCGGGCTCGAGCGCGCGCTTGCCGGCGACTTCGAGCTCGACGAGGTGAATCTGTTCCTGTCTGCGAGCGAGACGCACAACAAGAAGAACGTCAATCGGTCGGTCGAGGAGTCGCTCTCGGGGCTGGAGCAGGTGGTCGGGCGGGCGCGGGATGCTGGGCTGCGCTGCGAGGGCGTGATCTCGGTGTCGTTCGGATGCCCGTACGAGGGCGACGTGCCGATCGAGCGCGTGTTCTCGATCGCGCGGCGGCTCGCCGCCGCCGGATGCGAGGAGGTCGCGTTCGGTGACACCACCGGCATGGCTAATCCGATGCAGGTGCGCGGCTTCTTCGAACGCGCCCGCGGCGAGCTGCCGGGTGTGGAGCTAACCGCCCACTTTCACAACACGCGGGGTCAGGGCCTCGCGAATGTGCTGGCCGCCCTCGAGTCGGGTATCGACTCGTTCGAGAGCTCGTTCGGCGAGCTCGGCGGCTGTCCCGTCCCGCGCGGAGCCACCGGGAACATCGCGACGGAGGACCTCGTGTCGATGCTGCACGAGATGGGGCTCGAGACGGGGATCGACCTCGAGCGGCTGCTGGGCTGCGCGCGTCGCGCCCAGGAGGTCCTCGGGCGGCCGTTGAGCGGACATCTGCTGACGGCGGGCCCGGTGGACTGGCACCGGTCCTAATCGCGGTCCGCCCGGCTGCCGACGTTTGGCAGTGTGGCCGTCCTCACCCGACACGGGACCAGGCTCGGCGCGCCGGGGCGTACGCCCATCCTGGTCGCGCTCGTGTTCTGCGTCGCGCTGGCGGCGCTCGTCGCGCTGCGGGCCGGCGACGGATCAGCCGCCCGCCCTTCCCGCGACGCGGCGCAGGCCGCCGTGCTGGACAGTGCGCCTGCGCGCGAGCATCTCGCGCGGCTTGGCTTCGATCGCGTTGTGACAACGGCCCTCGACGCCGGCACCACACGAATCAGCTTCTTCAACGGCTCACGGATCGTGCTGGAGGCGGCAGTCCCCCGCCGGGGCGCGGTGACGAGCCTCAACCGCTACGAGAACGGGAACGCGCGCCTCGGCAGCGACGTGGGGCAGCGAGGCCTGGCGCTCGTCGCGCTGCTGGCGTTGTTCGGGCTCGCAACGCTACGCCTGCCGCTGCTGCGCGTAGAGAACCTCGATGTCGCCGTGCTGGCTGGATTCGTCGCGCCGATCGTGCTGCTGAACGAGCGCTACTTGGGCTGGAGTGTGCTGTGCGCCTCCGTGCTGCTCGTGTACCTGACGGCCCGTTGTGCGAGTGCCGCGCTTGCCACCTCCCCGGGCTCAGGGCAGTTCGTCTTCGAGCGGCTCTCACGTTGGACCCGGCGGGCCTGCGTAGCGGGAGCGGCGGTGGCGCTCGTCCTTCTATCCATCCCGGGAGGACTGGTCAGTGACGTCGCGTTCGCGTCGATGGCCGGGGCGACGACGCTGCTCGACGGGGCGCTGCCCTACGGCAACCTGGCGCAGGGTGAGCTGGTACACGGGGACACCTATCCACTGCTGGCATACCTGGCCTATGTCCCGGGAGCGCTCCTGGCGCCCGTGCGCGATGGCTTCGACAGCCTGGAGGGCGCCCTGTGGGTGGCGACCGGCTTTGCGCTTGTCGCGGCGGGGGCGCTGGGCATGGCAGTGCGGCGCATCGGCGGCAGCGGTGCTCGGGCAGCGGTCGCGATGCTTGCCTTCCCGCCCGTGATGATCGCCGCGTCGAGCGGATCGAACGACGTGGTCGCCGCGGCGCTGGTTGCGCTTGCGCTGGCAGCAGGCTCGACCGGCGCGCTCGTGGCAGCCGGTTGGGTGAAGCTCGCTCCGCTGGCGATCGTTCCGCTGTGGATCGCCGCGGCCCGGCAGCGGGGCCGGGCGCTGGGCGTCGCCGTGGTCGTGACGGCCGGAGTGGCCGCTGTGCTGGCCGGCGTCGGCGGGGTCGGCGGTATCGGGGACATGGTCGAGGCGGTCTCCTTCCAGGCCGAGCGGGGCTCCCTGCTGTCCCCGTGGACGCTGCTGGGCGCGAGCGGGGCCCAGACCGTGTTCCAGGCGGGGGTGATCGCCGGCATCGCGGGAGCCTGCATGCGCCTGCGATCCGATCGCGCGCTGGCCGCGGACCCGCGCCGCATGGCGGCGCTCGGCGCCGCGAACCTGCTGGCGGTTCAGCTCGCGGCGAACTACTGGAGCTACACGTATCTGGCCTGGGTGTTCCCGCTGATCGCCGTCGCGCTGCTCACGGGCGAGCGCAAACCGACCCCAAACCCTTCGATGTTCGATTTGCCCCCCTATGAGGGGGCAAATGCATCAACGAAGGGGACTTCGGGTCGCTAGGCCGTCTCGGCCTCCGGCACCTTCGGGGTCGCGCCCGGTGGCGCGCCGGTGAAACGCGGCTCGCGCTTTTCCATGAACGCGGCGCCGGCCTCGCGGAAGTCGTCGGTCGCGACCAGGATCTGCTGAAAGGACACCTCCTGCTCGAGCGATGCCGCGAGGGTCGGCTTGGCGATCCCGTCCGCGACGCGCTTCGCAAAGCCCACCGCCAGCGGCGACGCCGCAAGCAGCTCGTCGACCAGCTCCTGGGTGACCGTCTCGAGCTCCGCCGCGGGCGCGAGGCGATTCGCCGCTCCGATGCGGTAGCACTCGGCCGCGTCGATCGTGCGGCCGGTCATCAGCAGCTCCTTCGCGATGCCGAGGCCGACGACCGCGGGCAGGCGGCTGGAGCCGCCCACGTCCGGGATCAGGCCGAGCTTTGTCTCGGGCAGCCCGAACCGGACGTCATCGGCCATCACCCGTAGGTCGCAGGCGAGGGCGATCTCCGCGCCCAGTCCCAGGCAGGGCCCGTGGATCTGGGCCACCACCGGCTTCGTCATCTCCTCGAGCAGGTTCACCGCCTCGATGCAGTGCCGCCGGAACGGGCGCAGGTTCTCGGTACCGGCGAGGCCGCCCAGCTGGAACACGTCGATCCCGGCGCTGAAGGCAGCTCCCTCGCCGCGCAGCACCACGCACCAGACGTCGTGGTCGTCGGCCGCCTCACGCGCCGCGTCGCGCAGTTCGAGCACCATGGCGTGGTGGATGGCATTGCGCTTCTCCGGCCGGTCGAGGATCAGATGCCGGACGTGTCCCTGGTCCTGCACGCTCACGAATTCGCTCATTTACTAGCCTCCCGCCCTACTTATGTGTTGATTCTTCACCTCGCTGGGAGGCTACATGGCTATCAAGAAGGTTGGCGTTGTGGGCTGCGGATTGATGGGACACGGCATCGCACAGGTGTCGGCGCAGTCGGGATACGACGTCGTCGTCCGTGAGGTGAGCCAGGAAAGGCTCGACTCGGGCCTCGGGAAGATCAAGAAGCAGGTCGGCCGCGCGGTCGAGAAAGGCCGCATGGAGCAGTCCGACGCCGATGCGGTCCTGGGTCGCATCCAGGGCACCCTCGACTACAGCGACTTCGCCGAGTGCGACCTGGTCATCGAGGCGATCACCGAGGACCTCGACACGAAGCTCGAGATGTGGAGGGAGCTGGACGGGATCGTCAAGCAGGAGGCGCTGTTCGCGACCAACACCTCCTCTCTCAGCGTGATCGATCAGGCGTCCGCCACGAAGCGCCAGGAGCACTTCATCGGCCTGCACTTCTTCAACCCCGTGCAGGTCATGCCGCTGCTCGAGGTGGTCCAGTCGATCATGTCGAGCACGGGTGCGCTCGAAGCCGGCCTCGAGTGGGGCAGGTCCCTGAAGAAGACGGTCGTGCATGCGCAGGACAAGGCCGGCTTCATCGTCAACCGGCTGCTGATCCCGTACCTGCTCGACGCGATCCGGGCCTACGAGGAGGGCTTCGGCTCGATCGAGCAGATCGACGCTGCGATGAAGGGCGGGGCCAACCACCCGATGGGGCCGTTCGAGCTGCTCGACTTCGTCGGTCTCGACACGACCTTCTCGGTCGGCGAGATCATGTTCAACGAGTACCGCGAGCGCCGGTTCGCGCCGCCACCCACGCTGCGCAAGCTGATGGCCGCGGGCCACCTCGGGCGCAAGTCCGGGCGCGGCTTCTACGATTACGCGGGTGACCAGCCGGTGCCGATGGACCGCCTCCACGAGGGCGATTGACCCCCGGACAGACTGACGCACCCGCGGGACGCCTCGACGAGGCGCTCGAGCGCGCGCTCGCCGGCGGGCCCGAGAAGTACCGGGAGAAGCTGCCGGGCCAGGGCAAGATCGGCACACGCGAGCGCGTCGCGCGACTCGTCGATCCCGAGTCGTTCGCGGAAGAGGCGCTGCTCGCGAACTGGGACAAGGACGGCCTCGGGGCCGACGGCGTCGTGACGGGCATGGCGCTGGTCGGTGGCCGCCGGGTGGCGTTGATGGCGAACGACCCGACCGTGAAGGCCGGGTCATGGGGCCCGAAGACGGTCGAGAAGATCCTGCGCATCCAGGAGCAGGCGCTGCGCCACGAAGTTCCGATGGTCTACCTGGTGGACTCGGCCGGGGCGCGTATCACCGATCAGGTCCAGATGTTCCCCGGCCGCCGCGGCGCCGGGCGCATCTTCTACAACGAGGTGCGCCTGTCGGGGCGGGTGCCGCAGGTGTGCGTCCTGTTCGGCCCTTCGGCTGCCGGGGGCGCGTACATCCCCGCCTTCTGTGACGTGGTGATCATGCGCGAGGGGAACGCGTCGATGTACCTCGGATCGCCGCGCATGGCCGAGATGGTGATCGGCGAGAAGGTGACGCTGGAGGAGATGGGCGGCGCGAAGATGCACACCTCCGTGTCCGGTTGCGGCCACTTCCTGGTGGCCTCGGACGAGGAGGGCGTCGATCTCGCGCGCCGCTACCTGTCCTACTTCCCGTCGAACTGGACCGAGCAGCCGCCGCCGGCGCCGCCGGCCGAGCCCAGCTCCGCCGAGCGCATCGCCGACATCGTTCCCGCGGACCAGAACAAGCCGTTCGACATTCACGAGCTGATCGATGCGCTGATCGACGAGGGCTCGTGGCTCGAGGTGCAGCGTCGCTGGGCTCCGGAGCTGGTCGTCGGTTACGCGCGCCTCGACGGCCGCGTCGTCGGCATCGTCGCGAACCAGCCGAAGGTGAAAGGCGGCGTGCTGTTCGTCGACTCGGCCGACAAGGCCGCTCGTTTCATCTGGACGTGCAATGCGTTCAACGTGCCGCTGCTGTTCCTCGCGGACGTGCCGGGCTTCATGATCGGCAAGAAGGTGGAGCGCGAGGGCATCATCCGCCACGGGGCGAAGATGATCTCCGCCGTCTCGGAAGCGACGGTGCCGAAGATCTCGATCGTGGTGCGCAAGTGCTACGGCGCCGGGCTCTACGCGATGGCCGGGCCTGCGTTCGAGCCCGACTGCTGCCTTGCCCTCCCGACCGCCCAGATCGCCGTGATGGGGCCGCAGGCCGCCATCAACGCCGTCTTCTACAACCAGATCCAGGCGATCGAGGATCCGGAGGAGCGCGCCCGGTTCGTGGAGGCCAAGCGCGAGGAGTACTCCGCGGACATCGACATCCTGCACCTCGCCTCCGAGCTGGTCGTCGACGCGGTGGTCGAGCCGGACACGCTGCGCTCCGAGCTGACCCGCCGCTTCGCCCTCTACGAGCAGAAGGACCGCGGGTTCACCGAGCGGCGAAACCCGGTGACGCCTGTCTGAGGCTCAATCTGATCCGCCAATTGGGCGACACCAGGGAAACTTTCGTCGCAAATCTGACCCAACCGCACGATTTCTTGCGCGAGTCGGGTATAAAGGAATCCGGCACGATTGCCGATATATGGACACATCCGGCATGCATGCCGGATGCTGCGAATCCACAGACGACGGGCGAGCTCCCATTTCCTCATAACTGACTGGGAGATCCTCCGTGACACGAAAGCGCCCCGCTGGCCAAGACGGGGCGTTTTCGTTTCTGGAGTCAGTCGCTAGCTGTACCGGTCGACCGTCCGCGCGATCGCCTCCAACTCGGTGTGTGGAAGGTTGCGGTGCGCGGTGCGCCAGGTGCCGACCTCCGCCACGTACGGGACCAGCCGGGCGCGGTCGTAGTGGCGCAGGAACCGGGACACGAACAGGCGACTGCCGGCCTTCGTGGCCGCCTGGCGGTAGCTCCCGGTGGTGGGCACGGAGCACGCCATCACGATCCACGTGTGCGCGACATCCGCGGCGTACGGGCCGCGTGCGGCGTTCGGCCAGTCGATCACGACGGGGCCGCGGCTGTCGAGGATGACGTTGTCCGGATGCAGATCGAGATGGAGAAGCGCATCGCCCTCGCCGAACGGAGCGGGAAGCCACGACGGCGCCGGGATCTCGTGCAGCTGCTTGTGGAGCCGAGCGAGCGTGGCGGCCTGAGACGGCAACGACCATGGGCGGCGTGCGAGGTCGTCGAGCATCGTCGGACCGTGCACGCGCTGCATCACGATGTCGGTGTCACTCAGCGCACGTGCCGCAGGGACGGGATAGCCGTGCGCGCGCGCGTGCTCCATCGCCGCAACCTCACGCTGCGTGTCGTGCGGCTCCCGGTAGCGGCGCAGGACCTCGCCGGCGCCGTGCTCGAACACGTCCGCCGAGCGACCTGTCCCAAGGATTTCTAGGGCTTCGCCCACCTAAAGTCCGGTGCTTCGCGCCTGCGGCGCTCGCCGAAATATCTCAGCGCGTGCGGTTCGCGACGGCGGCGGGGGCGAGCGCACCGACCTTCGAGATGACCCGCAGCCCCAGCGAGGCGACGTCGATCTCGGCCGCGTTTCGCTCGATCGCGCGCACGACTGCCTTGCCGACGTCCTCCGGGGACGAGGGTCTGACGAACGGAGGGGTCTTCGCGCCGCCGCGCGCGAACATGCCCGCGTCCCGGATGGGCCCGGGGGTGACGAGCGACACGCCGATTCCCTTGCGCTTCAGTTGCGCGCGCAGCACGTGCGCGAACCCGCGCAGGCCGAACTTCGTCGCGGTGTAGATCGAGCTCTCGCCTGCGGACGGCACCTTGCCCGCGAAGGAGGCTACGAACACGAGCTGGCCTCGTCCGCGCTCGATCATGCCGGGAACGAGCAGGCGGGCCAGCATGATCGGCGCTCGCAGGTTCACCTCCAGCACCCGGTCGATGTCGGCCGGCTCGAGCCGGGGCAGCGTGCCGGAGCCGGGCAGCCCCGCGTTCGCCACCAGCACGTCCACCTCGCCCGCCGCAGCAGCGAGCCGTTCGACGCCATCGCGGTCGGCGAGGTCGGACGGCACGGCTTCGCCGTCCACCTCGGCCGCCAGAGTGGCGAGCGCATCCGCCCGCCGCCCGCTCAGCACCTGGTGCGCGCCGCGCTCGGCGAGCGCTCGTGCGATCGCTTCGCCGAGGCCGCCCGTCGCGCCGGTGAGCAGGACTCGCGTGCCGGGGAGGTCCATGGGCCGGGGATCTTCTCACGCCGCATACAATCGCGCCGTGGCCGAAGTCGCCTGGCGCCCCACGCCCGAGTACATCGAGAACGCGAACGTGACGCGCTTCATGCGCAGGCACGGCATCGAGTCGATCGACGAGTTCCGGCGGCGGTCGATCGAGGAAGCGGAGTGGTTCTGGGACGCTGTGGTCGAGGACCTCGGCATCGAGTTCACCACGCCCTACGAACGGGTGCTCGACGACTCTGCCGGGGCTCCGTGGTCGAAATGGTTCGTCGGCGGCCACGTCAACCTCACGCACAACTGCGTCGACCGGCACGCACTCGGCGGCCGCGGCGATCGCGTCGCGATCGTGTCCGAGACGGAGGACGACGAGGTGCGCACCCTCACGTACTCCGAGCTGAAGCGGGAGGTGGACGCGATCGCGGCCGGCCTGCGCGCGCTCGGAGTGGGCAAGGGGGACCCGGTCGCGGTCTTCATGCCGATGGTCGCCGAGGCCGTCGTCGCCGCGTACGCGATCGCGAAGCTGGGAGCTCTCTACATGCCGATCTTCTCGGGCTTCGCTCCCGCCGCGGTCGCAGCGCGGCTGCAGGACGCGCAGGCCAAGGTGATCTTCACCGCCGACGGCGGCCTGCGGCGCGGCGCCCAGGCGCTGATGAAGCCCGCTGCCGACGAGGCCGTGGCGGAGGCGCCGTCGGTCGAGCACGTGATCGTCTACGAGCGGCTCGGTGCGGAGGTCGCGATGACGCCGGGCCGCGACCTGACGTGGGACGAGCTGCGCGCGCGGGGGCTGGCGGAAGCGCCGGACGGCATCGAATGCGAGGACACCGGTGCCGAGGACGTGCTGATGATCGCCTACACCTCGGGCACCACCGGCAAGCCGAAGGGCGCGGTGCACGTGCACGGCGGCTTCCTCGTGAAGATGGCGTCCGAGACGGCCTACCAGACCGACCTTCATCCGGACGAGACCCTGTACTGGGTCACCGACATGGGGTGGATCATGGGTCCCTGGGAGATGGTCGGAGCCGGCTGCGCAGGGGCCACGGTGGTCATGTACGAGGGCGCGCCCGACTGGCCGGAGCCGGATCGCGTGTGGGCTTCGGTGGAGCGCCACCGGGTGAACGTCCTCGGTGTGTCGCCCACGTTGATCAGGGCGTTGAAGACCGCCGGGAACGAGCATCCCGCCAAGCACGACCTGTCCAGCCTGCGCGTCTTCGGATCCACCGGGGAGCCCTGGAACCCCGAGCCCTACCGGTGGCTGTCCGAGGTGGTCGGCGGTGGCCGGCTGCCGATCATCAACATCTCCGGCGGCACCGAGGTCGGGGCGTGCTTCATCACTCCATATCCGGTCGAGGAGATCAAGGAGTGCTCGCTCGGCGCTGCGTCACACGGCATGGACATCGACGTGTTCGACCCCGACGGGAACCCCGTGCGAGGGAAGGTCGGGGAGCTCGTCTGCAAGCGGCCCTGGCCCGGCATGACCCGCGGCATCTGGGGCGATCCCGAGCGCTACATCGACACGTACTGGTCGATGTATCCCGACGTGTGGAGGCACGGCGACTGGGCGCTGATCGACGACGAGGGCGACTGGTTCCTGCTGGGCCGCTCCGACGACACGATCAACGTGGCCGGCAAACGACTCGGCCCGGCCGAGGTGGAGTCCGTCCTGGTCTCGCACCCCGGCGTCGCCGAGTCGGCGGTCGTGGGAGTGCCCCACGAGACGAAGGGCGAGGCGATCTGGTGCTTCTGCGTGGCCACGGGAGGTCACGGCGACGGCATGGCCGAGGAGCTGCGTGAGCTGGTTGCAAGTGAGCTGGGCCGGCCTTTCAAGCCGTCGCGAGTGGTGTTCGTCGACGCGCTGCCGAAGACCCGCTCGGCCAAGATCCTGCGACGCGCAGTGCGGGCGGTCGCGATCGGTGAGGACCCGGGCGACATGTCATCCGCCGAGAACCCGCAGGCGCTCGAACAGATTCGCACGGCGCTCGACTAGCTGTAAGTACCGAGCAGGTTGGTGCGCTCTAGAAGTCGAGCGACCGGGGGTTTGTGGCCGAGAGCTGAATGTCTGCGTTGATGGTTGTAGTGCCAGAGCCATCCGTCAAGCGCGACGGTTCGCTCTGAGCTCGTGCGGTAGA
>JBBRDT010000091.1:0-12707 GCA_038203635.1 Solirubrobacterales bacterium | reverse complement strand
TGGCGCTGTTGGCAGGACGGCGCTCCCTACGACCCCGCTCGCCACGGCAACCTCACTCGACTGATCGAAGCCAGGGGTTGACACAGGGCGTCTCATGACACCCCCTTCTCGAGCGGGAGTCGCGCCCGAACGACGAAGCCGCCGCCCTCCGGGCCGCCCGACTCGAGCTCGCCGCCGAAGAGCGCCACGCGCTCGCGAAGCCCCGCGATCCCGTGGCCGCTTCCGTTCGGCGTCCCTCCCCGGCCGTCATCTGCGACCTCTATCTCGAGCATGCGGGCGCCGTACGTCACGATGACCTCCGCGCGCGCATGTCCCGCATGCTTCAGGACGTTGGTGAGCGCCTCCTGGACGATCCGGTAGGCGCTGATGTCCAGGCCCGGTGACAGCTCCACCGGGCGACCTACGACGCGCAACTCGACCGGCAGTCCCGCCCTGCCCACCTGCTCGATCAGAAGATCGAGATGGGCGAGGCTCGGTTGCGGCAGGAGCTCGGGCTCGTCGCCGTCGGTGCGGAGTACCCCCACCAGCCGCCTCATCTCACCGAGCGCCCGTCTGCCCGTGCGCTCGATCGAGCGCAGCGTCTCACGGGTGGAGTGCTGGCCCTCGTCGAGGTTGACCCGCTCGGCGCCGGCCTCGAGCACGATGGTGCTCATCGCGTGCGCCACCACGTCGTGTAACTCTCGCGCGATCCGCGTGCGCTCCTCGGCTACGGCCAGGCGGGCCTCCTCCACCCGCTCGCGCTCCAGGGCCTGGGCGAGCGCGCGCAACCTGTGCGCGTCTTGCTCGCGAGCGCGAACCAGCCGAGCGACTCCCCAGATTCCGGCCCAGACGGGCCCCATCACGACGAAGTCCCCGGGCTCGCCGGCAAGCAGCGCGGCCCAGCTCAGCAGGAGCCCGATGAGTGCGGTCTTGCGCTCCGAGTACGCGGCGACCGAATAGAGCGCGAGCACCTGCGCTATGAAGAGCATCTGCGGCGGCTGGGCGGCCTGATCGGAGTCCGCAGACGCGAGTCCGGCAACGGCGGATGCGGCCATCACGATCACGATCACCTGCAGTGGAGACACACGCCGCCAGGCCAGCGGAACCGTCGCGGCCAGCCCGCAGAACACGAGCAGCAGCGTCGGGCCCGTAACGTCTGTCGTCAGGGTCTCCCACACGACGAGCGCTGCCAACAGGAGCGCAAGCGCCGCGTCGGCGGCCAGCGGGTGCCGGCGAACCGCATCACCCACTCGCTCAAGCCTCTTCATGTGTCGAGCCTAACCCACGACCAAGCGCCCGGAATCGAGCTCCCGGTCGAACTTTCCATCGTGAAGATCGGCCGACCGGCAGACGGGAAGATCGGCCTCCGGGTAGACGCCGGCGCTCGGGATCGGATCTAGCGTGGCGAGCATGACTACAGACCATCAACGCAGCGAGGTGAGGACCATGCGGACCCGACTTCCACAAACGATGCTGGCGACCCTGGCGGTATTTCTGGCAGCCGTGGTGCTCTCGATGGCCACGGGCGGCACGGTCTCCGACATCGGCTTCCTGGTCTATGCGGCTGCGCTGGCGCTGCTGGTGCTGCTCGCCGCCGCGTGGCTGGTCGCACGGCTGAAGGCGGGGCCCCGATGACCGGCGTGACGTCCCGAAGCGAGAGCCGCCTGCGCCTGCTAGGCGGGTTGGCGTTGCTCGTCGGCGCGACGGCTCTCGCACTCGGCGTGGTGAATCTGGTCCGAGGAGGCGACGAGCCGTGGCGCGAGGTGACGCTCGCCCTCGTCGAGAAGGAGGACGTGTTCAGGTTCAGCGACGTCGCCCCGAAGGCGAGGTCGGAGGAGGACGTCTCGGCCGGCGACTCGTTCGTCTTCAGTGGCGATGTCTCCGGCGCTCGTAAGGGAAGGCTCGGAGGCGCCTGCGAGGTGGCGGACAAAGGCGAGCCCACCTGCCACGCTACCTACACGTTCGACGATGGCCAGGTGACAGTTGCCGGCATGCCCGACTTCAGCCAGCAGACCGAGACCTTCACGCTTCCCGTGACCGGCGGCTCCGGCGGATACCAGGGCGCCAGCGGGCAGGTCAGGATTAAGGAGAACGGTCGAGCCGAGCACGACATGACCCTGCTGCTTGCGGAGCGCGACTAGATGCCCCGGCTAGGGCTGCCCCTAGTCGGTGGTCCCAACGGTGGTCCCGAGAGGGTGTCAGTCGGCTAGTTTTCCGCTTGTCCAAGCGAGGGCCTCGTCGACGAGCTGCGGCTCATGATCGCGCCGGTGATCTTCGGCGGCGGCAAGACGATCTTCCCCGACGACGGCGCGCCGCGCACGCTCGAGCTGGCCTCCACGGTCACCAGCGGCACGGGCGTCCACGTGTGCACCTACCGGCCGGTCGCCGAGGCGTAGGTATCCAGCCCGAGCACGCCCGCGACCGCGCGGGCGGCCAGCAGCTCGTCGTGCGGTGCTTGCCCGGCGAGTGCGATCACGGCGCCCTCGAGCGCTCCGAACAACGCCAGCGCAACCACCCTGGCCGGCGGGCCGGGTGGAATCGACCCGTCTCTGCGCCCCTCGTTGACCAGGCGGGCGGCGCGCTTGATCCCCGTTTCTGCGAGCCGGTCGAGCTCGCGCCCGACCGGATGGTCCTGACCGCTGAACTCAAGCCTGAGTGCCATCGCGAAGCGCGCGATGTCCCGCCGGCAAAAGACGGCATGACCGCGCGCCAGCGCGATCAGCTCAGCGACCGGATCCGGCTCTTGCCTGGCCGGCACACCCACCTCGCGGATCCAGTTCTCGTTGACCCACTCGATCACCGCGAGGGCCAGCTCCTCCTTGTCCTTGAACTGGTGATACAGGGCGCCGCGCGTGTAGCCCGCCTCATGCGCCACCTGTTCGAGCACCAGGTTGCCGTAGCCGTAGCGGGAGAGACCCCTCGCCGCCGACTCGAGCAACGCGCTGCGCGTGCGGGCGCTTCGCTCGGCCTGGGTTGACCGCCGGCGGCTTGCTGAATCACGTACATGCACGTATGTATGTATGGTACCTTGTTGTTCCACGGAGAAGACCTTCATTGGATGGAGGCCCACGAATGAGGCTCCCGAACACCGCGCACACCTCCCGGCCCTGGCGGATCCACGAGTTCACCCGCGACTTCCGGCTCGAAGACGTGTGGGCGCTGCCGACGCCCGGCGGGCCAGACGACTTCCCTCGGCTGGTCGAGCAGTTCGTCTCGGGCGACCCGGCGCAAGGCTCCTCCCGCGTCGTCCGCACGTTCTGGGCGCTCCGGTGGAAGCTCGGGGAGTTGTTCGGTTGGGACGGCCCGGATGTCGGCCTCGACTCCAGGGTGCCGACGCTCCGCGACCGGTTGCCGGTGGATCTGCGTGACGCCCCATCCGGCCCGGAGTTCGAGGCGCTCCCCTTCACCTCGCTGTACCTGATCGACGACGAGTGGGCGGCGGAGATCGCCAACCGGACGATGCACGGGGTCATGCACGTCGGCTGGGTCCGCGACGAGACGGGCGGCCACCACGGTCAGATGGCGGTTCTCGTGAAGCCAAACGGACTGTTCGGGACCGCCTACATGGCTGCGATCAGGCCGTTCCGGCACCTGATCGTGTACCCGCGGATGATGCAACAGATCGAGCGGGAGTGGCGAGCCCGAGCCGGCGGGCCGACACCGGCGCACGCGTAGGTCGGATGGAGTGGTCGCCGCCGGCGCGTCCACCGGCTTCGCGGCACTCGCCGTCGGGCTGGGGGCTGCCTACACGCAGTCCCCTCGATCCTTGTTCCGCCACCCAGGTCCCATCGTGCTCACCGCCACCGCGGCTCTGGCGTGGTGGGGAGCTCTTTGAGTTTCAGCGCGTCTCGTCGGCCGGCGCCGTGCGGAACGATCCGCCGCGCTGCGGGCGCACCACCCGCGCCGCCTCGACGGAGCGATGCTCTCCCACCGGCGTGGCCGGGCGCGGGTAACGCGCCAGCAGCTCGCGGTCCCCGCCCGGCACTCGCATCTCGACCTCCACCATGTCTGCGGTGAGCGTCACGAAGTTGTAGGACGGGTGTGCGTATCCACGCACGCGCCTCGTCGAGGCGGTGCCCGAATGGATCAGGAAGAGCCCCGCCATGGGCCACACGTGAGGCACGTGCCGGTGGCCGCCGAGCACGATGTCGACGCCGCTCGACCGCAGCACCTCGAGTGCATCGCCGGCGTCCCACACCTGGTTGCGATCGCGGCCGGTGCCCGGTATGGCCACCAGATGGTGGTGCATCACGAAGATCCTCAGGTCGGCGGGCTGGGCGAACGCGTCGATGATCCAGCCGTACAGCTCGCGGCCGATCTCGCCATCGTCGATGTCCGGCTTGCTCGAGTCGGCGCAGACGATCTGGGCCGTCCCTTCCGGTACGGACACGCGGCTGGTATGGGCCCGATCACCGAACAGGTCCTCGAAGTGCAGATAGCCGACGCTGCGCGCGTCGTGGTTGCCCGGGACACAGACGAACGCTTCGCACGCGATGCGTCTCAGTTGTTCGCGCGCGTATTCGAACTCCTCGCGATAGCCATTGGCGGTGAGGTCGCCCGCCAGCACGACCAGGTCGGGATCATCCGCGTTGATCTCGTCGATCGCGGCGTCGAGCAAGGCTTCCTCGAAGCGGGGGTCCAGAACGTGGATGTCCGAGAGCTGTGCGATTCGCATCTGCTTTTCCGCGAAGGCGATTGTGGACTATGCGGGCCGATCTGTGTGGAAGTCGGGGGCAAGGAATGATGCTCCCGCGTCTGCGTAGCTTGCGCTGGGCCAGGTCGCGCACTAGGTTGGCGCGATGGGCCGGACGGTATGGGGGACGCTTGTAGCCACGCTGCTTGCGCTGGCGCTGTTTGTGAGCGGCACCAGTTGGGCTGACGACCAAGCAACGGCATCAAAGGTCGTCGGCTGTCATACCTATGCCTCCCCGAACGTGCTCATCAGCTCCGCGCGCTCCATGAGCTGTAGGGCCGCGCGGCAGGAGATGCACCGCTACAAGCGCTCGATCTCTCGCCGATTCACGACGCCCGGTGGATTCTCCTGTTCACGGGTGTCGGGAGGACCTCTTGCCGGTCAATGGCGATGTGTGAAGGGCTCCCGCGCGTTTCGCTTCGAGTTCAGCGACTGACTCCGCTATTTCCCGACACGGAACCTGAGGTGAGTCACCAGGGGTGAGTCGATGACCCTCGTCTTCTCGATCCCGATCTCTTCAGGGCCCAGGTTGTCGAAGAGCCGCGTGCCGCTCCTCAGCAGCATCGGCGCGATGTGGACCTGCAGCTCGTTCACCAGCCCGGCGTTGAGGGACTGCTGAACGGCGCTCGCGCCGCCGGCCACAAGGACATCCTTGTCACCCGCCGCCTCGCGCGCCTGGGCAACGGCGGACTCGACGCCGTCGGTGACGAACGTGAAGCTCGTTCCTCCCTGCTTGGTGAGAGTCTCGCGCGGGTGATGGGTGAGGACGAACACCGGCACGCCGAAGGGCGGGTCGTCTCCCCACCAGCCTTCCCATGTCTCGTCCCAAGGCCCCTCACCGCCGCCGAACATGCGCCTGCCCATGACCACGGCGCCGGTCCTGCGAAGCGACTCGGCGACCACGTCGTCGTTGGCGTTCTTGGCGCCTCCCTTCTCGCCGTGGCGCTCGCGAAAACTGGCCAGGGCGAAGGCCCACTCGTGTAGGCGTTCGCCTCCCTCGCCGAGCGGATGCTCGGGACCGGGGTTGGGCCCCGCGACGAAGCCGTCCAGAGACATGGTGATGTCGGACACGACCATTCCATCTCCTTCGTTCACGCCGGTTGGTATGTGTTGACGACGACGCCCGAGTCGAAGGCGGTGGTGTCGACCAGCTTCAACGTTGTCTTGTCGGGCGTGTCCGGGAAGAGGCGCCGGCCGGACCCGAGCACGACCGGAAAGACCATCAGCCGGTACTCGTCGACGAGGTAGTGCTCCATCAGCGTGTGCACGAGGGTGCGGCTGCCGGCGACGAGGAGATCCCCGCCGTCCTGCTGCTTGAGCTTCGCGACCGCCTCCGCTGCATCGCCCTCGAGCAGCGTCGAGTTGTTCCACTCGAGGGGCTCTTTGAGCGTCGTCGACACGACGTACTTGGTCATGACGTTCATCTTGTCGGCGAAGGGCCCGCTCCGGTCTGGCCACGCGGCTGCAAATCCCTCGTAGGTCACCCGCCCGAGGAGGTTGGCGTCGGCTGCGAGCACCTCGTCGAGCTTGTACTTCTCCGTCCCGGAATCGTGGAAGTCGAAGACCCAACCGCTGTGCGCGTAACCCTCTCCTCCGCCGGGGGCTTCCATGACGCCGTCCAGTGACACGAACTCCGTTACGACCACTCGCATGTGCGCCTCCTGTCTGGGTACTAGTCGCGCTCGGCCGCCGGCGCCTCCAGCTCCGAGACGAGCTCGTCGAGCTTCAGCTCCTGCAGCTTGCCCGACACCGCGTCCAGCTCGCCCTTGCAGAACCCGATCAGCTCCTTTGCCTCGGTGCACAGGCTCAGCGTCTCGCGCAGCTCGGCCTCGCCCGAGTCCAGCCGGGCGATGATCGTCTCGAGCCGCGCGACCGCGCTCTCGTAGCTGTCGGGCTTTTCACTCATTCGGGATCGGTGCGCTCGATGCGCGCCGGCACGGCATCGTCGGCGAAGCGGATGACGACGCGGTCGCCGTCGCCGGCCGCTGCGGCCGAGGTGAGCGGATCGCCGTCCTCGCCGGCAACCAGCGCGTAGCCCCGCTCGAGGGTGCGGTCCGGGTCGTGGGCTCGCCAAGCGAGGGCCAGGGCGTCGAGTCGCTGCAGCTCTCCCTTGAGCGTCCCACGTTCGAACGCCTCGTGCTTCCGGCCCAGGACCAGCGCATGTCGCGCCGCGAGCGAGGCCCGAGCGGACTGGCCCCGCGTCGCGGACGCGCGCGTCTCGCGCAGCAGCTGATGCAGCCGCCGCCGCTCGAGGCGGATGCTCCGCTGTGGCCCGCGCGCCAGCTCCGCGAGTCGCCGTCCCCGCGAACCGACCGCTGTCGAGGTCGACCGGGCGGCGAGGCTCGCGAACGAGCGGAGGTCGCTGCGCGCCGCGTTCACGTCGAGCGGGACCAGCGCGTCCGCGGCGTGCGTGGGAGTGGAGCAGCAGACCGCGGACACGTCATCGATCAACGTGCGGTCCGACTCGTGGCCCACGGCGCTGATCACCGGCAGACGCAGCAGCGCCACGGTGCGACAGAGCGTCTCGTCGCAGAATGCCCACAGGTCCGTGAGGCTGCCGCCACCGCGGCACACGACCGCGACGTCCACCGCGGGCACGGCGGCGAGGTTGCGCAGCGACGTCGCGATCGCGCCCGCCGCGCGGCGGTCCTGCACGGGCGCGTCGGCCCAGACGATCGTCCCGCGCCACCCGCGCCGCTCGAGCCCGGCGAGCAGGTCGGCGCAGGCAGCGCTGCCCCGCGCCGCGACGACGCCAATGGTCTTGGGGATCGCGGGGCGGGGGAGGGCCTTCTGCGGAGTGAACAGCCCGTCGGCCTCGAGCAGGCTGCGAAGCGCGGCGAGACGTGCAAGCAGGTCTCCCTCGCCCGCGAGGCGCAGATACGTGACGCGAAAGCTGAAGCTCGGCGATGCGGTCGCGGTGCCGGGGTAGAAGTCGGGTCCACCCGCGACGATCACCTCGGCCCCGTCGCGCAGGGCACCGTCGTGCAGGCGGAGCTTGTCGAGGTCGGAGGTCCAGATGGAGCAGGCCACGGCCCCATCGGAGTCGCGCAGCTCGAAGTAGGCGTTCGCGCGGGCGCGCCGGAAATTGGTGACCTCCCCGATCAGCAGGACGCGCGGGCGCTCACGCAGGAAGTCGCGAAAGCCCTCCGCCCAGCGGCCGACGGCGAAGGGGCCGGGGTAAGCCGGGTCACCCGGCCGGGCGCTGCGGGCGTCGAGAGGCGACTCGATCGTCACCCTCCGAAGGCTACTCAGCCTCGGGGTCAGGCCGGGACGGGCTCGGGCGTGCCGGAACTGGACTTCGCGGGCGCGGTCAGCTCGTATGCCGCCACGTCGAAGCGCCGCGTCTCCCGGCGGAAGCGCCACGTGAAGTCGGGGTAGATCGTGGTGTTCTTGCCGTTGACGTCGAGGTACCAGCTCGAGCAGCCGCCGGAGTTCCACACGGTGCGGCCCATCCGGCCCTGGAGTTTGGCGTTGTAGGACTCCTGCACCTCGGGGCGGACCTCCACCCGGGTGGCGCCGCGCGCCTCCATGACGCGGATCGCGTCCATCAGGTAGTCCAGCTGCGCCTCGATCATGAACACGAGCGAGTTGTGACCCAGCCCCGTGTTCGGCCCGGTGACGATGAACAGATTCGGGAAGCCGGCGACGGCCGCGCCCCTGTAGGCCTGTGGGCTGCCGGCCCACATGTCCGACATGAGCTCTCCGGCGCTGCCCCGGATGATCCGCGCGAACGGCGCGTCGGTGACGTGGAAGCCGGTGGCGAAGACGATCGTGTCGACCTCGTGCAGCACGCCGTCGCGGCTGATGATGCCGTTGGGCACGACCTCCGCGATGCCCTCGGTCACCACGTTGACATTCGGCTGCGTGATTGCCGGGTACCACTCGTTGGAGGGCAGGATTCGCTTGCACCCGAACGAGTAGTTAGGCGTGAGCCGCGCGCGCAGATCGGGGTCGGTCACGTGCTTGGCGAGATGCCGCCGCGCGACCTTCTCGGCGAACTTCAGGTAACGCGGGTTGTGGACGAAGCCCGGCACCAGCATCTCCCGGCTCCAGTAGACGAATGCGCGCGCGATCCGCTGGAGGGCGGGGAAGCGGCGGTAGACACGCCGCTCGACCTCGGTGATCGGACGGTCGCGGTGCGGCATCACCCACGGCGGGGTGCGCTGGAACAGATCGAGGTGCTCGACGAGCGGCTGGATCTTCGGAACGGCCTGGATCGCAGACGCGCCCGTGCCGACCACGGCGACGCGGCGTCCTTCGAGATCGTGGTCGTGGTTCCAGCGTGCCGTGTGGAAGGTGACCCCCTCGAAGCTCTCGAGGCCCGGGAGCGCCGGCGTCGCGGGCGCGCTGAGGAAGCCCGGTGCCGCGAACAGGAGGTCGGCGGTGAACGGTCCCCGGCCGGTCTCGAGACGCCATACACCCGCGGCCTCGTCCCAAGCGGCGCCGGTCACCTCGCAGTCGAACCGGATGTGGTCCCGTACGGCGAAGCGATCCGCGCACTCGCGCAGGTACTCGCGGATCTCTGGCTGCAGCGGGTACGTGCGGCTCCATTCCGGGTTGGGGGCGAACGAGAACGAATAGAGGTGGGACGGGATGTCGCACTGGCAGCCGGGGTAGGTGTTCGCCCACCATGTGCCCCCGACCTCGGGATCGCGCTCCCACACGACGAAGTCGTCGATGCCCGCCTGCTTCAGTCGGATCGCCAGTCCGAGCCCGCCGAACCCCGCGCCGAGTATTCCAATCCTGGTGTGACGCGGTTGTTGCTGACCGTTCGAGCCGGTGATTGTCACGTCGCGAAGCGTACCGGCAGCCGTTTTACGCCCGCGCGGCGGGTCATCATCCTGCTCTAGATACCTTGGGGCCCATTGCTACGCTAGGCCGCGCCGCCAGGACGGCGGCCTTCCCGCATGTCCGGAGAGGTGTCCGAGCGGCTTAAGGAGCGCGACTGGAAATCGCGTGGGCGGGGAAACCTGCCTCGAGGGTTCGAATCCCTCCCTCTCCGCTGATGAAGTTCCGGGTTTCAGGAATGACTGAACTGCGGGGCTTGTGCGAGACGACGGCGCACTGGCGCCGATGCAGGGGATGGGTCTCATTCGAACCCTTAACGTTGCGCATTTCGCTTCGGAGGGCTGGCCGGCCCAATCCTGTGCGCGAGGATTTGACACGTCGAACCAGTACCAGCCCACTACGCCGTGGTCGCATAAGCAAGCCCACGGTAGCCCTGGGATGAGCATGCTCGGGTGTTTCGGATGTACCCAAGCCCGGTCGCTCACCCTGAAAACGCCAGTGGCATCGCCGCTATCCGTATCATTCCGTACTCGCGGTGCGCAGCTTCCCGGTGTACGGGACAGGGCAGATCGCTACCGTGCTGCTGGGATGATTCACGAGATAAACAGCGCGTCAGAGGGGTCGCAGCGCGAGGCTCTGGGAGGCGAGTGACGTGGACGGTCTGACCGCTATCGGGCCGGTGAGCGCCGATGCGTGGGACATGCACGATGTCGGAGCAGGGTGGTGGGTCGCGATGATGTTGGGGATGGTGGTGTTCTGGGCCTTGGTGATCGTGGGTGTCGTGTGGCTGGTCCGCGGTGGAACCAGGGACAGCTCGAGGAACGCAGCGGAATCAGCGAGTGAGCTGCTCGACCAGCGCCTCGCATTGGGAGAGATCTCAGTTGAGGAATACGAACAGCGACGCAGAGCGCTCCAAAGTGAGAGCGGGAGCGGTTAATCATGCGCATCCCATTCAAAACGGAGAGCGATGCCTTCCGTGTGGCGGCGGTTCTCGGGTTGCTGGCGGGCATCTCGGTGCTGGTCGGAATCCTGACCTCTCTTCCCTACGGCATCGTCACCGCGGCGGCCGGCATCGCGGCCGGCCTCACGTTTGAGCTAGGAGGTCGCGAGGGCAGCGACTCAGCCCTTGTTCAGGCAGCGCACTCCCGCCACCGTCGCGGCGCAACTGAGGGAGAGCGCCACATTCTCGTGGTTGCTAGCGCGAAGCTGGGCGGTTCGGAGCTTCGCAGCGAGCTCCTGGCAGCGGGCGGGCCCGATGCCACGCTCGACGTCCTCGCGCCGATATTGACGTCGCGCTCGCACTACTGGTCCTCAGACGTCGACAACGAGCGCGAGCAGGCGAGCGAGCGTCTCGAAGCCTCGCTTGCCTGGGCGGCCGAGCAGGGGTTCACCGCCACCGGTGAGGTGGGCGATCCCGATCCGATGGTCGCGATCGAGGACGAGCTACGTGACTTCGGCGCCGACGAGGTGATCATCGCGGTGCATCCAAGCGAGCGCACGAGTTGGCTGGGAAGCCGCATGGTGAGCCACATGAGCAGCGAGCTGGACGTTCCCGTGCGGCAGATTGCCGTGAGTGACGTCGACGACGACCCGGGCGCGGGCTAGGATTCGACCATGTCGAGCGAGCCTCGATCCGTTCGTCACCGCCTCCTGCTGGCTCTGGCAGCGGCCGCGTTGGTCGGCGCCGGTGGTGTGGTCGGTGTGGTGGCTTCGGGTGGAGGGGAAACCAAGCACACCGCGACGGAGCCTCTCAGTGCGGGAGCGAGCGCGATCGGCGACGCCGCGATCGGGCGGCAGCTGTTCGTCTCGCAGCACTGCGCCGACTGCCACTCCTACGAGGGCCGCGGTGGCTCCGATGCTCCGCCGCTGGACCTGATGAAGGGCAAGCTGACTGCCAAAGATGTCGCCAACATGAGTGGCACGATCTGGAATCACGAGCCGGCGATGATCGCGCGCTTCAAGGAAGAGCACATTCCCTTCCCGACCTTCAGTGGAAACGAGATGGCCGACCTGATCGCCTATCTGCACGGGGGCGGCCCCCCACCCGATGTCAAGAAGGGCATGGGAGGACAAGGAAAGTAGAACGCCCGCTCGGCCGCCAACCGGGGGTCTTCGATCGGGCGTGCAGGTTGTGTTCATCTAGGCTCCGAGCTTCATCCGGGCCTTACGAGCGAGAGTCGAAGGAAACCGAGACGGCTTCACGCTCCGGGCGGTCCTCGACTTCGAAGAACTCACCTTCGGCAATGCGTGCCATGCGGGCCACGACGCTGGAGGGAAAGGACTGGACCTTCGTATTCAAGCCGCGCACGTTCGCGTTGTAGGTGCGGCGAGTCTGTTGGATCGTGTCTTCGGTTGCACTCAGTTGAGATTGCAGCTCGATGAAGTTGCGGCTGTGACCGGACCCCGTTCATCGGTCCACCCCTTCTGAGAGTTCGGGGTTGACTGATCGGTTGATCTCTCCGATTCGCTGCCAGCTGGCAGCGAATCGGCTCGGCGACATCATGCCAAGTGCCGAGTGGGGATGGTTGGCGTTGTAGTCCTCGCGGTAGTCGGCGGCCAGGACCTGGGCCTCGGCCAAGGTCGCGAACTCCTCGACGTCGAGCAGCTCGTCGCGGACTCTGGCGTTAAATGACTCGACCCAGGCGTTCTGCCAGGGCGAGCCCGGCTCGATGTAGGCGGTGGCGGTGGATCCTTGCTCGCACCATTCGCGCAGGACCCGGGCGGTCAGCTCGGGTCCGTTGTCAGCGCGGAGGTTCTCCGGGACGATCCCGCGCTCTGCGACCACTCCCGCCAGCGTCGCGACGGTCTCGTCGGCGTCGATCGTGCGATCACACTCGACCGCCAGCGCCTCGCGGGTGAACTCGTCGACGACGTTGAGGAACTTCAGCTCGCGGCCGTCAGTGGTCGCGTCGTGCTGGAAGTCGAGCGCCCAGACATGGTTGGGATGGGTGGCCCAGAGCCGCTCGGCGCCCTCGGCCGTTGACTCTCCGAGCCGGCGCCGCTTGCGCTTGCGTGCCGGCACCCGCAACCCTTCCTCGCGCCAGATCCGCTGCACACGCTTTCGGTTGATCGACCAGCCCTCGCTCAGCAGGTGGCCGTGGGCGCGGCGGTAGCCCCAGCGGGGTTTCTTCGCCGAGAGCTTGCGCAGGCGTGCTCGCAGCGCCTGATCGTCGTCTGCGACCCGCGGCTCGCGGCGCTGGGTCGATCGGTGCTGTCCGGCGATCTCGCACGCCCGACGCTCGGAGAG
>JBBRDT010000090.1:0-12847 GCA_038203635.1 Solirubrobacterales bacterium | reverse complement strand
CGATCGAACAGCGTCACCTGGTGCCCGCGCCGCGCGGCGATCTCCGCGGTCTTCATGCCGGCGGGCCCGCCGCCGATGACCGCGACGCGCGCCGGCGTCGCGGGCTGCTCGAGCGTCCCGGCACCGAAGCGCGCCTCGCGCCCGGCCGCCGGGTTGAGGATGCAGGTGATCTCCTGGCCGAGCCACAGCCGGTCCAGGCAGCCCTGGTTGCAGCCGATGCAGCGCCGGATGCTGTCGGTCCGGCCGGCCTCTGCCTTCTTCACCCATTCCGGGTCGGTGATGAGTGCGCGGGCGACGCCGATGAGGTCGGCCTCACCGCGCTCCAGGATCTCCTCGGCCATCTCCGGCGTGCGGATCCGGCCGTAGGCGATCAGTGGGACGTCGATGACCTGGTGCGCCTGCTCGATTGCGTAGCGGGCGAAGCCGGGCGGCGTTGACATCGGCGGGTTGCAGAACCGCAGCGCGGTGTGCACGCCGAGGTCGGAGGTCACGTAGTCGACCACGCCCCACGACGCGATGTCCGCGATCAGCTGCAGACCCTCCTCGAGGTCGTAGCCGCCGGGGGCGAACTCGTCGAACGGGAAGCGCACGCCGATGATGTGGTCGGGGCCCGCCTCGGCGCGCATCGCCTCCATCACCTCGCGCACGAAGCGCTCGCGCCGCTCCCGGTCGCCGCCGTACTCGTCGTCGCGCTGGTTGTAGAGCGGCGAGAGCATCTGGCGCAGCAGCCCGTCGTGCGCGACCTTCAGCTCGGTCCCGTCGTAGCCGCCGTCGACCTGGTTGCGGATGCACGCGACCCAGGCCTCGCGCGAGAACGTGAAGTCATCGGGCTCCATCACCTTCGGGATGCGGCCGACGGCCCAGTCGGCGACCGCCGAGGGCGCGTACTCGTACGCCCAGTCCATCGTCGCGTCGCAGATGTTCTGGTTGCCGTCGTCGACGAGCTGCCCGATGAGGATGGTCCCGTGCTCGTGCACGGCGTCTGAGAGCCACCGGTAGCCGTCGACGCTCTCCGCTTCGAAGGCGTTGACGCGCAGGCCGTTCTGGTAGCGCGGATTGACCGTCTCGCAGCCCATGATGATCATCGCGACGCCGGCCTGCGCGCGCTCGACGTAGTAGCGAACGTGCCGGTCGCTGATGCGGTTGTTGTGGCTGTAGCCGGTGAGGTGCGGCAGCCACACCACGCGGTTCTTGAGCGTCCGCCCCTTCAGCTCGAACGGCTCGAAGAGATGCTCGAGGGCCATGTCAGGCGCCGCCCTTCGCGGCGGCCGGCGCCGAGGCGCCGGCGGCGGGGGGTGGCACGGCGACGGTCTCGTCGTCGGCGTGCTCGGCCATCCGCGCCCGCGCGGCGATCCGCAGGCCGGCGACGTTGACCACGATGGCGATCAGGAGGATCAGGCCGCGCATGAACGGCTTGAGGTGGATGTCGATGTCGGTCTGGTCGAGGCCGTTGTCGAGGACCGCGAAGACCAGGACTCCGACCAGCGTCGCCCGGATGTTCCCGACGCCGCCGAACAGGGAGACGCCGCCGACGACCGTGGCGGCGAGGACGGGGAGCAGGTAGTCGTTGCTGCCGGCGGGCTGCGCGGAGCCGAGACGCCCGACCGCCAGCAGCCCGGCCACGCCGGCCAGGAAGCCGGAGATGCCGAACACGCTGATGATGACCCGGTGCGTGTTGACCCCGGCCAGCTCGGCGGCCCGGCGGTTGGAGCCGGTCATGTAGATGTAGCGCCCGAAGCGGGTGCGCGAGAGGACGATGTGCGCGACCAGCATGATCACCGCCGCGGTGATGGCGATCACGGGTATCGGCCCCACCACGTCCCCGCCGAGCGTGTTGACGATCGGCGCTGCGTCGTAGACGATCTCGCCCTGCGCCCAATAGAAGGCCCAGCCGTTGCACAGCAACAGCAGGCCGAGGGTGGCGATGAAGCTGGGGACGCCGATCTTCGCGGTCATCAGGCCGGCGATGAGCCCGAGCGCGGTCGCGAGCACGAGCGCCGTCACGATCGAGAGCAGCTGGCTGCCCTCGCCGAAGGTCGCCTGGCCGAAGAACCAGGTCGGGAACTGGTGGCCGGTGTAGAAGAGCGACCCGCTGATGCCGGCGAGCACCGCGATGGCGGCGAACGCGAGATCGATCTCGCCGAGCAGCAGTACGAACGTCAGGCCCGTGCCCATGACGGCGATCACGCCGCTCTGGGCGAGGATGTTCGTCAGGTTGTCCTTGCTCAGGAAGTCCGACCCGGCCGCGAACGAGAAGACCACGATCAGGATCAGCAGGGCGCCGATCGGCCCCAGCGTCAGGTTGTTGGCGGCCAGCCAGTCGCGGAAGCTCGCCCGCGACCGGGTCTTGACCTCGACACGCCCGGCCTCGGGGCTCGGGCTCGTCGCCGCGGTCGCGTTGTTCACGATGCCTTCTCCATCAGCAGCTCCTCGGTCACGGTCACTCCCGCCAGGTCGGCGACGACCTCGCCGCGCTTGGCGACGACAATCCGATGCGCGATCGCCAGCACGGTCTCCGTCTCGCTCGAGACGACGATCACCCCTGTCCCTTCGGCCGCGAGCTCGCGGACCATGTCGAACACCGCCGCCTTCGCCGCGATGTCCATCCCGCGCGTCGGCTCGACCAGCACGAGCACCTCGGGCCGCTGGCCGACGAGCCAGCGCGCGAAGAGGACCTTCTGCTGGTTCCCGCCCGAGAGCAGCCCGACCGGCTTGGCGGCCACCGCCCCGGCGATCTTCAGCCGCTCGATCATCCCGGTGGCGAGCTTGGCCTCGTTGCCGGGCCGCAGCCACCATCCGTTGAGCCGGTGCAGGCGCGCCAGCGTCATGTTCGTGGTGACCGGCTGCTCGAGCGCCAGGCCGTCGCGGCGGTCGAGGGGGATGAAGCCGACCCCCCGGTCTCGCGCGGTGGTGGGGTTGGCGATGACCGCGCTGTCGTCTCGCAGCGTCACGCTGCCCGCCGTCGGCCTGCCGATCCCGAAGAGCAGGTCCGCGACCTCCACCTGGCCCGATCCGATGTGGCCGTAGAGGGCGAGGATCTCCCCCTCGCGCACCTCGAAGGACATGTCCTGGACGGCCGGCGGCAGGCCGAGCCCCTCGGCGCGCAGCAGCACCGGCCGGCCCGACGGCGGCGGCAGCGCGGCCTCCTCGTCGTAGGACGCCGTCAGATCCGCGTGGTGGCGCCCGACGATCTGGCGGACGAGATCCTCGCGCGTGACCTCGCTGGTCTGGCTGGTGCCAACGAGACGGCCGTCGCGCAGCACCGTGACGCGGTCGCTGTGGTCCAGGACGTCCTCGAGCGTGTGCGTCACGAGGACGAAGCCCACGCCCCGCCCCGCCATGGTGCGCACGAAGCGGAAGAGCAGTGGCTTCTCGACGCCGCTGAGGGCCGAGGTGGGCTCGTCGAGGACCACGACCCGTGCGCCCGAGAAGAGGGCGCGGGCGATCTCGACCATCTGCTGCTGGCCGACCGGCAGCTGCTCGATGCGCGCGTTCGGCTCGAGATCGATCCCGATCTCGGCCAGGTGCTCCGAGGCCCGGCGCTTCATCTCGCCCCACCGCACCCAGCGCCCCGTGCCGCTGCGGCCCAGGAGATTCTCGGCGACCGTCAGCTCCGGGAACAGGGACAACTCCTGGTAGACGACCGCGATCCCCGCGTCGATCCCGTCCGCCGGCGTCGGGAACTCGACGGTCTCGCCGTTGAGCATGATCTCGCCGCCCGACGGCTGCTCCGCGCCGGCCAGGCACTTCATCAGCGTGCTCTTGCCGGCGCCGTTCCCGCCGAGCAGCCCGTGCACCTCGCCCGCGCGGACGTCGAAGTCCACGCCGTGCAGGACCCGCGTCGAGTCGTACTCCTTCTCGATCCCGCGCAGGCGCACGACGGGTCCCGGCCCGGCGCCCGAGGGCGCCGCGCCGGAGGTGACGTCGGGGGAGGGCACTGCTGCCATGGGCTAGCCTCGCGCCTGCTCGCCTAGATCAGGTACAGGTTGTCCTGCTGGAGCCACTTGACGCTGTCCGCGTTGTCCTTGGTGACCAGCGGGCCGTCGAGCTTGATTTCGCGCGGCGCGTCCTTGATCGCGCCCATCTTCATCGCCCTCCCGATGAACAGCGGGAAGACGTGGACGCGCTGCGACGAGTGCCGGTAGGACGCGACGAAGTCGCCCGACTTGATCGCGTCGATGGCCGGCGCCATGGCGTCGGTCCCGCCGATCTTGGTCTTGCCCTTGCGGTTGCTGCCCTCGAGCACCTTCAGCCCCGCGAACGCCATGTCGTCGGACATGAAGTAGCCGATGTCGATCTTCGGGAAGCGGCTCACGTAGGCCTCCCACAGCGTCTGCGACTTCGTGGGGTCCCAGTTCCCGAAGTCGTCCGCGACGACCTTGAACCCGGGGTAGTCCTTCATGGCCTCCTTGAACCCCTTGCCACGCTCGGGGACCTGCACGGCCGCGGCGGCGCCGCGGGTGATGATCACGTTGCCCTCGGCGCCCTTGCCACCGGCGGCCTCGAAGAGGGCATGGCCCACCGTCTGGCCCATCTCGAACGAGCTCTGGTGCAGCCAGCTCGTCACGCCGATCTCCTTGCCGGGTCGCGCGATCTGGCCCGGGCCCTCGAACACCCGCGCGCCCTTGGAGATCATCGACTTGATCGGCCGGTCGATCGTGCCCGGCGCGAGCGCGTCGATGTGAACGATGTCCCACTTCTTCGTGGCGGCGTTCTCGATCGACGCGCGCTGCTTGGTCGGGTCGAGCTCGCCGTCGGCGTACTGGTACTTGGCCCCGAGGAGCTCCGTGTAGAACTTCTGCTGCCGGTTGCCCTGGGCGTACCAGCTCGGGACGAGGCCGCAGTTGCTCGCGAACATCGCGAGGCTGACGCCCTTGCGGGTGTCCTTGCCGGTCTCGTTCGCGGCGTCCTTCGCGTCGCTGCTGTTGCCGCCGCACGCTTGGAGCACCGCCGCGAAGGGCGCGAGCGTGAGCCCGGCGATGCCGACGCGCTTGGTGATCTGGCGGCGCGTCAGCCCCTTGGACTCCTGTTTGGTGAAGTACTCGTCGACCTCACGCTGGTGGTCCTGGATCTCAGGGCTCAACTCACCGAAGCGTGCTGCCTTCGGCTCGTCTTCGTGGCCGGCGTGGGACATGGCGGGCTCCTTGCCTCCGTGCGAACGCGGGACGCGGTCGCCGTTCATTGGGGGACGACTCTTTCGGTACTCGAGAACGGGCTGCTGGTCGGGCGCGTCGTGCACTCCGGCAGCGCCAGGGCCTGTCGGTGCGCCTCGTAGACGACCGCCAGGGCTTCGCGCGGCGCGGACGCGTCCCCGATCACGAGCGTGTCGCTGTCCGTCGCCGTCGCCAGCGTCTGGCCGGTGGCCACATACGGGCCTGCGCGGACCACGGTCCCGACGGGACCTAGGTCATGCTCGCGCTTGGAGAAGGAGTGGACCGCGACGAGGGTGCCGTCCTCGACGCGGGCCGGTGAGAGCAGGGTGTGGATCGGGATCTCCGCGGCGTCGAGGCGGCGGAGGACGCCCATCAGGCTGACGTAGGCGACGCGGCGGCCGATGGCGGCGCGGCGGGTAAGGATGCGCACGTCGCGGCCTTCGTGGGCGAGCTCCTCGGCCGCGGCATACACCGGCTCGGCCTCGATCTCGTCGACGATGAAGACGGGGTCGGCGAGCTCGTGGGCGCGCGCGATGGCCTCCTCGAGGGAGATCGCGGGGACGCCCTCGAGCGGCGCCACCGACGGCGCCGCGCCGGTCGCGACGACGACGAGGTCGACGTCGCCGGGGTCGGGGAGCGAGGGCTCGTCGACGATGAAGGTCGCGCCCGCGGCGCGGGCGGCGTCGGTCATCCACGTCGCGGCGCGCTCGTAGTCGTAGAGACCGTGGACCTCGGCCATGCGCCGGAAGCGGCCGCCGGTGTTCGTATGCGTCTCACGGACCTCCACGTCGTGGCCGCGACCGGCGGCGACGCGCGCGAACTCAAGCCCGGCCGGGCCGGCGCCGAGCACCGAGATCCGGATCGGCTCGTCGACGTGCTCGCCGGAGGCCAGCGCCGCCAGCTCCGACTCGCGCGCCGTCTCGGGCGCATAGATGCAGTGCGCCGGACGCCCGGTGTGGATGTGCTCCCAGCAGACGTTGCAGTAGATGCACGGCCGCGGCGCCTCGCCCGCCCGCACCTTGTTGACGATCGCCGGGTCCGCCAGCAGCGCGCGGGACATGCCGATGAGCTCGGCGGCGCCCTCGTCGATCAGCCGCGAGGCGGTCGCGACGTCGGGGACCTTGCAGAGGCCCATCACGGCGGTGCGCCCGGCCACGGCGTCGTGGATCCCGCGCGTGAGGTCCGCGAAGGGCACGTCGGGGTAGCGGAGGTCCGGGACGTGGCGCTCGAGGCTCGGCCCGAAGTTCGCCTGGCTGACCGCGATGTACTCGAGCCCGACCTCGTCCAGCACGTGGTCGACGATCCGCTTGCTCTCGTCGAGGTCGAGGCCGCCCTCGATCCACTCGTGCGTCGTGAGCTTGAGGCCGATCGCGAACTCCGGCCCGCACGACCCGCGGATGGCCCGCGTGACCTCGACGGTGAACCGCGACCGGTTCTCGATGCTGCCACCCCAGCGGTCGGTCCGCAGGTTGCTCGAGCGGGAGAGGAACTGCGTGATCAGGTAGCCGTGCGCTCCATGCAGCTCGACGCCGTCGAACCCGGCCTCCTTGAGGTTCACCGCCGAGATGCGGAAGCCCTCGACGAGCTCGAGGATCTCGTCCTCGGTCATCACGTGGGGGGTCGCGCCGCTGTAGGCGTCGCGCTCACCCGACGGCGCCCAGGGCTGCTCGCTCGGGTTCCACAGCGCCTGGCGGCCGACGTGCCAGAGCTGGCCCAGGATGAGGCGGTCGTGCCGGTGAACCGCGTCGGCGAGCCGCCGGAGCCCGGGGATCATGCCGGGGTCGTAGGCGGCCGGGAGGGTGGGGTTCGGGAGCGACGTCGGATGGACCGACATCCCCTCCGTGATGATGATCCCGGTGCCGCCCGCGGCACGCGCCTCGTAGAAGGCGATCTGCTCGTCGGTGATCGCGTCGTTGCGACCGAGGTTGTTGACCGTCGCGACGAAGGCCAGGCGGTTGTCCGCATGCAGCGCACCCAGGCGCCACGCGGTCAGAGCGCTCGGCGCTGCGGCCGCGGGCTCGTGCTCGATCACAGTCAGTTTCTCTCCTCCTCCATCGGCGAATCGAATGTCAGACATTCGCCGAGATCCGAAACTAGCCCTCGCCCCCGGCGACGTCAATCACGTGAACCCCCCCGACTGGGTGTCTTGTGGACGGCGGACACCGTTCGGCTTGGCAGGCGACCACGGCGACCCTACGATCGCGCCGAGTCCAAATGTCGGTCATTTCAATTACGACGCTCGTCCCGAGCAGCCAGGAGGAGACATGAGCGAGTGGCGCGGGCGCTTCTACGAGGACTTCGAGGTGGGCGACGTGTACCGCAGCCGGATCGGCCGGACGGTCACCCAGACCGACAACGTCTGGTTCACCTGCCTGACCATGAACACAAACCAGGTCCACTTCAACACGGCGTTCGCGGAGCGCACCGAGTTCGGCCGGCCGCTCGTGAACAGCTGCCTGACGCTTTCCCTCGTGACCGGGCTGACCGTGCCGGACACGAGCGAGAACGCGCAGGCCAACCTGGCCTGGACCGACATCGAGATGCCCGCGCCCGTCTTCGAGGGCGACACGCTGTGGGCCGAGTCCGAGATCCTCGAGCTGCGCGAGTCCAAGTCGCGCCCGAACGTCGGCATCGTCTCCGTCCGCTCGCGCGGGATCAACCAGGACGGCACCGTCGTGATGCGCTTCCGCCGGACCTTCATGGTCTACAAGCGAGACGCCGCTGAGGCTGCGGGCTCCTTCCCGGAGCCGGTCGGGGCGTGGTCGTGAAGGGCTTCGACATCACCGACCTCGTCGAGCTCGACGACGACCAGCGCGCCGTCATCGCGATGGTTCGCGACTTCGTCGCACGGGACGTGATGCCGACCGCGTCCGACCTCGAGCACGCCGACGAGTACCCCACCGAGCTGGTCGCGAAGATGAAGGAGCTTGGGCTGTTCGGCGTCGCCATCCCCGAGGAGTACGGCGGCGCCGGGATGAACGTAACCAGCTACGCGCTCATCCAGGTGGAGCTTTCACGCGGCTGGATGTCGCTCTCGGGCGTGCTCAACACCCACTCGATCTCAGCCTGGATGATCAAGACGTTCGGGACCGAGGAGCAGAAGCAGCGCTACCTCCCTCGGATGGCGACCGGCGAGCTGCACTGCGGCTACTCGATGACCGAGCCGCACGCGGGCTCCGACGTCCAGGCGATCCGCACCCGCGCGGTCCGCGACGGCGACGACTACCTGATCACCGGCGAGAAGATGTGGGCCACCAACGGCCTTGAGTCGAGCTTGATCATGCTGCTCGCGAAGACCGACCCGGACGCGGAGCCACGCCACCGCGGGATGACGGCGTTCATCGTCGAGAAGGAGCCGGGCGTCGCGCACCAGCCCGGCCTCACCGTCCCACCCAAGTTGAAGAAGCTCGGCTACAAGGGCGTGGAGTCGACCGAGCTCGTCTTCGACGGCTACCGCGTCCCGGCCGACAGCGTGCTCGGCGGGGTGGAGGGCCAGGGCTTCAAGCACTTCATGGGGGGCATCGAGTTGGGGCGCGTGAACGTCGCCGCCCGCGCCGTCGGGATCGCGACCGCCGCGCTCGACGAGGCGACGAAGTACGCCCGCGACCGCGAGGCGTTCGGGAAGCCGATCGCCAAGCACCAGCTGATCCAGCAGAAGCTCGCGCAGATGGCGACGCGCGTCCAGGCGTCACGGTTGCTGATGCTCCACGCGTGCGCCGCCAAGGACGCCGGCAAGCGCGCCGATCTGGAGGCCGGGATGGCGAAGCTGTTCGCGACCGAGACGGCGGCCTGGGTCGCGCTCGAGTCGATGCGCGTGCACGGCGGCTACGGCTATTCGCAGGAGTACCTCGTGGAGCGGCTGTACCGCGACGCGCCGCTCCTGATCCTCGGCGAGGGCACCAACGAGATCCAGCAGCTCGTCATCGCCCAGCGCCTCATGGAGCTCACCGGTTGACGGTGCTGGTCATATGACAGACATTTCGCCAAAGCCTTGTGCTGCAACAAGGAAACTTAATATCTTGCATCTGTCTGACTGATGTATGGTCGCGGAATTCTGGAGGCTGTTCGTCACCTTCAGCCTGTCCCTGAGCCACCGGCCGCCAGTCCAGCTACCGGCATGCGACGCGTGCTCGTGGTCGATTCCGACCCGATCGCGTGCGCCGGCTGGCGGGCGGTCCTGGAGGCACAACCGTGGGTGTCGCACTGCGAGGCGATCATGGGCCTCGACGGCTGCGTCGAGCGCGCCGCGGCCCTGGAGCCGGACGTCGCGCTCGTCGGGCTCGTGCTCGACCACGGACATCACGGCATCGAGGTCTGCCGCGAGCTGCGACTCGCGCAGCCGGTCGTCCGCGTGATCGTCGTGTGCGACGCGGACTCCGTCCCGGTGCGCGCGGTCCGTGCCGCCGGCGCGAGCGGGCTGATGCATCGCTCGTGGCCGGTCGAGACGCAGGTCGGCGTCGTCCAGCGCGTCGCGGACGGCGAGGTGGTGCTCGCAGGGACGGCCGTCAGGGCCGCCGGCCTCGCGCGGCTGTCACGGCGCGAGCTGTCGGTGCTGCGGATGCTCGCCGACGGCGCGAGCAACCCCGAGATCGCCACCGCCCTTCATCTCTCTCAGCACACGGTCAAGGAGTACACCCAGACCGTCTTTCGCAAGCTCGGCGTGCGCAATCGCGTCGAGGCGGCGATGGCCGCCGCACGGCTGGGATACGCGGACTGAACCCCACGACGGAGGAAGACGCAGCATGCCCCACATCGATCTACCCGAGGCGCCCGGGATCATCGCCGGGATGATGTACCGGCCGGAGACGGCGGAGCCGCTCAACCTGCTCGCCGAGGTCCTGCTGCGAGGTGAGAGCACCCTCAGCCGCGGCGACCGCGAAACCATCGCGGCCTACGTCTCGAACCTCAACGACTGCCTCTTCTGCCAGCGCTCCCACAGCGCGTTCGCGGCCGCGCAGCTCGACGGCGGGCTGCCGCTCGTGGAGCAGGTCAAGGCCGACCCCGACAGCGCGCCGATCAGCAGCAAGCTGCGCGCGCTGCTGAGGATCGCCGCGCAGGTCCAGCAGTCGGGGCGTGCGGTCACCGGCGAGACCGTCGCGACCGCCCGCGACGAGGGCGCCACCGACGTCGAGATCCACGACACCGTGTTGATCGCGGCCGCGTTCTGCATGTTCAACCGCTACGTCGACGGACTCGGCACACTCGCGCCGATCGAACCCGCGGCGTACGAGGCGATGGCCGGCACCATCGTCGAGAACGGCTACGTCAACTCGATCCCGGCGGGTGCCCCGGCGGCATGACCGCGAGCGCAGTCGTGGACAGGCGGCGGTCGCCGGGTCTGACGATCCGCGGCCGCCGCTACCCGGTGGTCCTGCCCACGCTCCGGGACCCGCGGCTGCAGCTGGCCGGCGCCATCTGGACGCTGCAGATCCTCGGCCAGACCTCCTTCGGCTTCCGCGTCTCGATTGCCCAGATCCTCATCGCCGTGGGCACCTGCGCGGTGCTCGAGGTCGGCATCACGATGAAGCGCGCGCACGCGATCGTGTGGCCGGCGAGCGCGATCCTGACCGGGAACGGCATCGCGTTCATCCTGCGCGTCCCCGGCACCGAGCACGGCGACTGGTGGAGCACGCGCGGGTGGTACATCTTCGCCGGCGTCGCCGCCGTCGGGCTGCTGTCGAAGTACGTGATCAAGTGGCGCGGGGGGCACATCTTCAACCCCTCGAACTTCAGCCTCGTGCTCGCCTTCGTGATCCTGGGCAGCTCGCGGGCCGAGCCGCTCGACTTCTGGTGGGGGCCGATGTCCGCCGCGCTGGTGCTCGCGCTGCTGGTGATCATCGGCAACGGGGTCATCATCCTCCACCGCGTCAAGCAGCTGCCAGTCGCGATCGGCTTCTGTGTCATGTTCGCGACCGCGCTGATCCCGGTCACGCTGTCGGGGCACGGGATGATGGCCGCGTGGCAGGCGACCCCGGTCGAGGGGTTCCAGTTCTGGTGGGTGCTGGTCACCTCCCCGGAGATCCTGCTCTTCCTGTTCTTCATGATCTCCGACCCGAAGACGACGCCCTCCGGGCGCAACGCCAAGTTCGCGTTCGGGGCCTGCGTCGGCCTGCTGGCCACGCTCATGCTCGCGCCGGCTGACACCGAGTTCGCCACCAAGGTCGCGGTGCTCGGGGCGCTGTTCATCGTCTGCGCGTCCAGGCCGCTGCTCGTGCGCTTCGTCCCCGAGCAGATGCCGTCCCTCCGGCGCCCGCGGCTCGCGTTCGCGTGGGGTGCCCCTGCCACCGCCGTGGTGGCCGCGGTGCTGATCGTGATCGCCGCGCCGGTGCCCTCGGGCTTCGCGGACAAGCCCAAGCTCGAGGAGGCCGCCGCGTGGCCCGCCGCGCCGACGCCGCTCCCGCCCTACGAGATCGTGCCCTCGAAGGCGGTCGCGACGCGGATCGGGCCCGCCGATGCGCGACGGATGGCGAGCGACACCGTCGTCGCGCTTCGGCTGCAGACCGAGGGCCTGCAGCGGCGCGACGTGGAGCACCTGGCGATCGGGACCGGCGCGCTGTGGCTGTCGAAGCTCGAGGAGCGGATCGAGAAGGCGGCCGGCGGCAAGCCCCTGGTCGTCCCGCTGTTCCAGGTCGAGCGCATCAGCCTCACCCACGCGCGTCGCTTGGACCAGGCCGCGCCCGCGCTGCTCGCGACCATCCGCGGCTCCGTCGTCCGCGCCACCTATGCGGGCGCGCCGGCGCGCGAGACGAGCCGGTCGGCGCCCGTCCGCACCACGACCACCTACGAGATCGCCAAGGCACGCACCCACTACCAGCTCGTATCCGACGAGCTGCCGCCCGGCTGGAAGCCGTGAGCCGCCTCCCCGTCAACCGCCCAGGAGCACACATGCCGAACATCGGCCCCATGGAACTCATCATCGTCCTCGTCGTCGCCCTGCTGATCCTCGGTCCGAAGCGCCTGCCGAGCGCGGGCCGCAGCCTCGGCCGCGGGCTGCGCGAATTCAAGGACTCGGTCGCCGGCATCTCGGCGCAGGAGCGGGATGAGCCGCAGCCCGTCGCCGAGGAGCGGACCGCGTCGGCCTGAGCGACCGTGGTGAGCCTCGACACGCGGATCACCCTTCGCAAACTGGAGGTGTTCTCGGTCGTCGTCCAGGTGGGCGGCGTCGGGCGCGCGGCCGAGCAGCTCTACGTCGCGCAGCCGGTCGTGACGGCGCACATCCACTCGCTCGAGCAGCGGCTCGGCGTGAAGCTGTTCTACCGCGAGGGCCGCCGGCTCCACCTCACCGAGGCCGGCGTCGCCGTGCACGGCTGGACCGAGGACGTCCTCACGCGCACGCGCGAGCTCGAGCGGCACCTCGGCGCGCTGTCGGACGGCTCGCAGGGGACGGTCGCTTTCGGCGCGAGCATGTCGCTGGGCAGCTACACGCTTCCCGCCGTCATGACCCGCTTCCGCGAGCGCAACCCGCGCGCGGAGCTGCGCCTGAGCATCTCCGACACCGAGCACGCGATCGAGGACACGCGCGCGGGCATCCTCGACTTCGCGGTGATCGTCTCGGAGGCCGGGCTCGAGCTTCCCGGCATGGTCGCCGAGCGGGTCGGGAGCGACGAGATCGTGTTCGTGACCGCGCCCGGCGCCGGGCCGATCGCCGACACGCTGACGCCGGAGGAGCTCGGGCGGCTGCCGTTCATCGAGGC
>JBBRDT010000089.1:0-12867 GCA_038203635.1 Solirubrobacterales bacterium | reverse complement strand
CTACACCGCCTCGGGCGGCCCCGTGGGGGTCGGCCAGGCGACCGCCAAGTCGATGATCCTCAACATGGTGCTCGTGCATCTGATCGGGATGATGGGCTCGCAGATCTTCTGGGGTGCGAATCCGCGCGCTCCGATCGGAGGCTAGACCACCCGCTCCTCAGCGCGTAGGGTTACGTCGCTCGAATCGCGACGAGGGAGGCAGCGGTGACTCAGACGCACATGGAGCGGCTCAGCCCGATGGACGTTTCGTTTCTCGACCAGGAGAAGCGCGGGTCGCACATGCACATCGGGGCGGTGATGACCTTTGAAGGGCCGCCGCCGTCACATGCCGACCTGCGCGCGCACATCGAGTCGCGGCTGCATCTCGTTCCCCGCTACCGGCAGAAGCTGATCTTCCCGCGGCTCGAGATGGGCCGGCCGCTGTGGGTGGACGACCCGTGCTTCAACCTCGACTACCACGTCAGGCACACCGCGCTGCCGAGGCCCGGCAGCGAGGAGCAGCTGCGCATGCTCACGGGGCGCCTCTTCTCCCAGCGCCTCGATCGCTCGAAGCCGCTGTGGGAGCTGTGGCTGGTGCAGGGGCTCGAGGACAACCGCTTCGCGGTGATCAACAAGACCCACCACTGCCTGGTGGACGGGGTCTCCGGGGTGGACATCACCACGGTGCTGTTCGACACGTCGCCGACGCCGACGCCCGTAGCGGCCGAACCGTGGACGGCGCGGCCCGAGCCCTCCGACGCGACGCTCGTCGCGAAGGGACTCGAGGGGATCGCCAGGTTCCCGTTACGGCTCGCGCGCCGCGCGCTCCACGCGGCCCGTCATCCGACCGAGACGTTCGAAGAGGTGCGCGAGTCGGTCGAGGGTCTCGGCAACATCGCGTGGAAGTTCGCCAACCCGCCGCCTCCGACGCCGCTCAACGTGCCGATTGGCCCACATCGGCGGGTGCAATGGATCCGCATGCCGCTGACCGACCTGAAGTCGATCAAGAACGAGCTCGGTGGAACGGTCAACGACGTGTTCCTGGCGACCGTGTCTGGCGCGCTCGCCCGCACGCTCAAACGGCGCGGTGTGCGCACCGAGGGCCTCGAGCTGCGCGGCATCGTCCCGGTGTCGGTTCGCGCAGACGACCAGCATGCTGCGCTCGGCAACCGCATCACCGCGATGCTCGGCCCGCTGCCGGTCTACGCAGGTGACCCGCAGGAGCGCCTGCGGATCGTGACCGAGGCGATGAAGGACCTGAAGGGCTCCAAGCAGGCGGTCGGTGCCGAGGCGCTCACCCGGCTGCAGGACTTCGCGCCGCCGACGATCCTCGCGCAAGCGTCGCGCCTCAACTTCTCGCAGCGCGCGTACAACCTCCTGGTCACCAACGTGCCTGGCCCGCAGTTCCCGCTCTACCTCATCGGGCGGGAGATGCAGGAGCTCGCCCCGGTGCCGTTCCTGGCGCCGGAGCGCGCACTGGCCGTCGCGATCATGAGCTACAACGGCAACGTGACGATCGGGCTGATGGGCGACTACGACGCGATGGCCGATCTCGACGAGTTCGGCGAGGACGTCGAGCGATCGGTCGCGGAGCTGCTGGAGGCGAGCAGGGAGCGCACCGCGGTGACGACGCCGTCCGGATCGCCGGCCAGCCACCGGTAGGTGACGCGCAGCACGCGGTAGCCGGCGAGTATGAGGGTCGCGTCCCGCCTGCGGTCGCCCTCGAAGGCCGCACGCGTGCGGTGGAACTCGTAGCCGTCGAGCTGCACCGCGACCTGCTCGTCCTCCCACACGACGTCGACCTCCTGGTCCCCGATCCAGGAGTTCATGGCGGGCGCTGGCAGACCGGCGGCACGACACACGTGCGCGAAGCGTCGCTCCAGGACGGAGCGTGTGAACCCGGGGTCGTGATAGTCGCGCAGCGCAGTCCTCAGAGCGCGCACCCCACGGCGCGGGCGTTCCATCAACGCCTCCACGGCGCGCAGGTCGAAGAGGTCCCGTCGCTCCGCCGCCTCGATCGCCCGCTCCAGCTGGTCGAAGCGAACGACGCCGGCGAGATCCAGCAGCGTTCGTGCAACGGAGGTCACGGGGATGCCCTCTGCCAAGCCCCGATCGACGTCGTGTAGGCGCCTCACCCGATGGACAGCGACGCCGGGCCGGGGCCTGCGACCCACGACCGTGACGTCGGGCCGCGAGCCGGAATAGCGGAGCAGACCCCATAGGGCAGCGGCAGATCGATGACTGAGCAAGCTGCCTGGTCCGCACGCCAACACAGCGGCCATCCAGCGACCGTGACCAGAGATGTGCCGATGACCCACCGCATACACGCCACGGTGCAAGCGATGGAGCCGGCCAACCTGCGAGCGATGATGAATGGCATCTTTGCCAAGACCGACGGCAATGAGCTGACTGTGCGCAACAACACCATGCTGCCGACGGGCTAATTCCGCGGCCTCCTCGTCATGCGTGCAACGTTGATCGCCTATGCGGCGATCAACGTGCACCTCGGCGTTCATGGCGCCGACGATTGCAGGCAAACGCGCGCGGGGGAGCCCCGGCGTTTGACGTTAGGGCGCCAGGCGTGTGAACAGACGCTCGAGCGCGGGGCGGAGGATCTGGTCCTCGAAGTCGCTGCGCGGCGTCGTGAGCTGGCCCAGGATCAGCCCGGTGATCGTCGCGACCACCACGTGGGCGTCGGTCGCGGGATCGTCGGACCCGGCCGCCCGCAGCCCCGCCTCGGCGAGGCGCAGTTGCGCCTGTTCCCAGCGCGCGACGTCTTCGCGCAGGGCGGGCTGGCGCGCGGCCTCGAGCAGGAACTCGTACAGCGCGATGGGGCGCGCGGGGTCGCTCTGGACGTCGGCGGCGAGGGCGGCGGAGACCTCACGCGCCCAGTCGGCGGGTGCCACGTGGCGCGGGGCCAGGTCGAGCACGAGGCGCTCGAACCGCTCGACCTCCTCCTGAGCGGCAAGGGCGACGGCCTCACGGAAGATCTCCTCCTTCGAGGAGAACCAATACGTCGTGGCGGACACCGCGACGCCGGCGCGCTCGGCCACCGCGCGGTGCGTGAGGGCGTCCGGGCCGCCCTCGCCGACCAGCTCGATCGCCGCGCGCAGGATCGCGTCGCGGCGCGCAGTTCCGCGGGGTGCTTCACGGGTTTGGTACATTTGTGCCACTCGTTGGTACAAACATACCAAAAGGCCCCGGAGGCTACGACATGGCGACTGTCGCGCAGCAGATCAGCTACACGGACCTCTACGCCCGCTGGGAGCGCGGCAACTGGCGCGCGACCGAGATCGACTTCACCGAGGACCGCCGCCAGTGGTGGGACGAGATGACGGAGTTCGAGCGCAAGGCGGCGCTGTGGAACTACGCCCTCTTCTTCTGGGGAGAGGACGCCGTCGCGGACGGCCTGTCCCCCTACATCGATGCCGCGCCGCGGGAGGAGCAGAAGTACTTCCTCGCCACGCAGCAGGTCGACGAAGCTCGCCACGCGGTGTTCTTCGCGCGCTTCATGCACGAGGTGTGCGACGTCGGCGACGGCACGGTCGCGGGTGGCCTCGCGGCCATCAAGCCGGAACTGACCTGGGGCTTCCGCATGGTGTTCGACCGGCTCGAGAGGATGTCGGACGAGCTGCGCAAGGACCCCTCGCTTCCGCGCCTGTCCGCAGCGATCGCGCTGTACCACATGGTGATCGAGGCCACGCTCGCGCAGCCCGGCCAGCACTTCATCACCAGCTACCTGCACGAGCGCAACCTGCTCCCGGGCTTCCGCGAGGGCATGGACCGCATCGCGCAGGACGAGCAGCGCCACATCGCCTTCGGCGTGAAGCTGCTGTCCGACATAGCGGCGCCGAACCCCGAGTGCCGCCGCGCGGTCGCGGACCTGCTGCGCGAGGTGCTGCCGTGGACCGCGTCGGTGCTCGTCCCGCCGGGCTGGGACATGCGCTACACGGAGGTGTTCGGCTTCAAGCTCGAGGACATCGCGATGGAGGGAGCGGAGTCGCTGGAGACCAAGATGCGCAGCGCCGGCCTGCCGATGGACGACCTGCCCGGCCCGCCGATCTTCGCGTACGGGCTGCCGGCCGAACGGCGCGTCGAGAACGGTTTGCGGCTGGTCCGGGGCGGCGTGCTCGGCGAGAAGCTCGGGCCGCCCAACTCCGACCCCGAGACCGTCGCGGCGCTGTTCGACCTGCTCGGCGCGAGCCTCGACCACAGCAAGGCCCCGCCCGAGCCCGGCACGATCCAGTGGGACTTCGCCGACGCGGACCCGTGGCACCTGGTCGTTGCGAACGGCGACACGCGTGTCGAGGCCGGCCGCGCCGCACACCCCACCGTCACGTTCCAGTGTCGCTTCGAGGACTGGGCCGACGTGTTCGCTGGGCGGGAGCACCCGCTGCGCCTCGCCGCGCGCCGGCGCCTGAAGCCGAGCGGCGACTTCCGCTGGCTGTGGCGCGCGCGGCGGATGTTCCCGCGCTAGGGAACCGGCGCATCGTCCACCTTTGGACGCAAGACTCAGTTTCGCCCGTCGCTAACCAGGAAATAGCGACGAGGGGAGGTTCTGCGACCAAAGGAGGGTCAATCCAATGAAGAAGCTCTTGCTCGGTGGCCTGCTCGCGCTTGCGGCAGCGGCACTGACAGTGACGGTGGCCATCGCGCACGACCGCGGCGGTGGGGGCGGCAAGCAGCTGTCCGCGCACCTCGACAGCTATCAGGAAGTTCCCACGCTCTCGACAACGGGACACGGCAAGCTCAGGGCCAGGGTCCGCGGCGACTCCATCGAGTTCAAGCTGAGCTACAGCGACCTGAGCTCGCCGGTGAAGTTCGCCCACATCCATCTCGGGCGTGAAGCAGTGAACGGCGGAGTGATCGCGTTCCTGTGCGGCGGTGGCGGCAAGCCCGCCTGCCCTGCGTCCGGGGAAGTGACCGGCACGATCGTGCCGGCCGACGTGATCGGACCGGCGGATCAGGGCATCGCTGCCGGCGAGTTCGACGAGCTCGTGCGCGCGCTGAGGGCCGGGGCGACGTACGCCAACGTGCACACCGACGATTTCGGCAGCGGTGAGATCCGCGGCCAGATCGACGGCCACGGCCGCCACTTCGGCAGCGACCGCCACGGTGGCAAGGGGCACGACCGCGACTAGTCGCAGCCGTGTGAGAAGCATTTCCGTGCGAGAGGCCCGCGCCAGCGGGCCTCTCGCGTTTCACTGAACAGCCTTTCGATATGCGGTTGGTAGGTTTTTGAACCTTGTACGAGCGCTTTGCAATCGAGGCCCACGGCCTGCGCAGGTCATACGGCGACGTCCAGGCGCTCGCCGGCATCGATCTGCGCGTCCCGACCGGCACCGTGCTCGGCCTGCTCGGGCCGAACGGCGCCGGTAAGACGACGGCCGTGCGGATCCTCACCACGCTGCTGACACCCGACGGCGGTACGGCACAGGTTGCCGGGTTCGACGTGGTCCGTGACGCCGCCGCGTTGCGCGCCCACATCGGCCTCGCCGGTCAGTACGCGGCCGTCGACGAGAACCTGACCGGACGGGAGAACCTCGAGATGGTGGGCCGCCTCTACCACCTCGGGCGACCGCGCTCGCGCGCGCGGGCCGAGGCGCTGCTCGCGGAGTTCGACCTGGTCGACGCGGGCGGGCGCCTCGTGCGCACGTACTCCGGCGGGATGCGCCGGCGGCTCGATCTCGCCGCCGCGCTGGTGGCCGAGCCGCACGTGCTCTTTCTCGACGAGCCGACCACGGGCCTCGACCCGCGCAGCCGTCTGAGCCTGTGGTCGACGATCGAGGGCTGCGTCGCGGCCGGGACCACGGTGCTGCTCACCACCCAGTACCTGGACGAGGCGGACCGCCTGGCCGACCAGATCGCCGTGATCGATCACGGCCGGGTGATCGCGGAGGGGACATCCGACGAACTGAAGGACCGCGTCGGCGGTGAGTGGCTCGAGATCAGGCTGGAGGACCCGTCCGAAGCTGACGCCGCGGTCGCTGCGCTGGCGGCGCTCGGCGACGGGCAGCCCACCTGCGAGCAGGGATTGCTGCGCGTCCCGATCAAGCGCCACGGGGGCGTGATCGCCGAGGCGGTCAGGCGCCTCGACGAGGCTGGGGTGGGAATTGACGACATCGCGGTGCGGCGGCCCACGCTCGACGACGTTTTCATGGTGCTGACCGGCCATGCCGCGGAGGAAGCCGAAGAGGAAAGATCCAAGGAGCGCAGCAGGGAGGAGTCGGTCGTATGACCCCGCTGCGCTACGCCGCCGCAGACACGATGGTGATCGCGCAGCGCAACCTGCTGCGCATTCCGCGCGCGCCCGACCTGCTGATCTCGTTCACGGTGCAGCCGATCATGTTCGTGCTGCTGTTCGCGTACGTGTTCGGCGGCGCGATCGACACGCCGGGCTTCGACTACGTGGACTTTCTGATGCCCGGGATCATCGCGCAGACCATGGCGTTCGGCGGCTTCGTGACCGCGCTGAGCCTGGCCGACGACCTGAAAAAGGGGCTGATCGACCGCTTCCGTTCGCTGCCGATGGCGCGCCTGGCCGTGCTGGCGGGCCGCACGCTCGCCGACGTCGCGACCAACCTGGTGTCGCTCGCGACCATGATCACGGTCGGGCTGATCATCGGATTCTCGTTCGATGCGAGCGGGCTCGAGATCGTGGCCGGCATCGGCCTGCTGCTGCTGTTCGGCTTCGCCTTCTCGTGGGTCTTCGCGATGTTCGGCCTGGTGGCGTCGTCTCCCGAGTCGGCGCAGGCAATGGGCTTCATCATCGTCTTCCCGCTGACCTTCGTCTCCTCCGCCTTCGTCCCGGTCGAGTCGATGCCGGACGGCCTGCAATGGTTCGCGGAGGCGAACCCGTTCTCGGTCATCGTCGACGCGATGCGCTCGCTGTGGCTGGACGCACCGGCGGGGAACAGCGTGTGGGGCGCGGTTGTCTGGTCGGCCGGGATCATCGCGGCGGTCGCCCCGCTGGCGGTCTCGCGCTACCGACGCGCCGTCACGGCCTGAGCGAGATTTGAAGCCCACGTTCTTCGCAGCGCCCGCCGACTTCCAGGCGTGGCTGGAGCGGCACCACGAGGCGCGCACGGAGCTGGTGGTCGGGTTCCACAGGAAGGCTTCGGGCAAGCCCGGTATCACCTGGGCCGAGGCGGTGGACCAGGCGCTTTGCTTCGGCTGGATCGACGGGGTGCGCCGCAGCCTGGACGAGCAGAGCTACACGGTGCGGTTCACGCCGCGCCGGCCGCGCAGCATCTGGAGCGCGGTCAACGTCGGGCGTGTCGCCGAGCTGACGAAGCTCAGCCTGATGACTCCCCGGGGAGTGAAGGCCTTCGAGGCGCGCCGTGCGGACAGGACCGGCATCTACTCGCACGAGCAGAAGGAGTCCGCCAAGCTCAGCCGCCCGCAGGAAAAGCGCTTTCGCGCAAACGGCAAGGCATGGGAGTTCTTCCAGGCGCAGCCGCCCGGCTACCGCCGCCAGGCAACCTGGTGGGTGGTGAGCGCGAAGAAGGAGGAGACGCGCGAGCGGCGTCTCGACCGGCTCATCGCCGATTCGGAGCAGGGCCAGGCGGTGCAGCCGCTGCGGCGCCCCGCTACGCAGCGATAACGGTTCTTCGCCGGGGTCGGCCGATTGGCCGATCAGCGCTCGGCCGGCATGTGTCGATATCTGACGGAAATGTCGCCTAAATCGCGCGCCTGCGAGAACGTCGCCGAGGCAATGGAGTTCATCAAGTCCGAGCTGGGGCCGTCCGCGACGTTCATTCCGCCCGTAACGGTCACGCCGTTGCAGTCCGACGACCAGCAGGCGTCAGGGTTCCTCGTCACGTCGGGCGACTTCTCCGGAGACGAGCCGGTGCAGCACGAGATGGAGCGCGTGCACACGGAGCAGACCTTCAGGCGGTTGCTGGCATCGGCGCGCGGCGCGATGGTGATCGTGGACGGCGACGGGAAGATCGTGCTCGCCAACGCACAGACCGAGAGCCTCTTCGGCTACACGCCCGAGGAGCTGACGGGACGTGGCGTCGAGACGCTGATGCCGGCGCGGTATCACGCGCGGCACGCCGGCCACCGGGACGGATTCTTCCGGGACCCGCGGGCGCGCCCGATGGGCACCGGCCTCGACCTGTGGGCGATTCGCAAGGACGGCACGGAGCTCCCGGTCGAGATCAGCATCAGCCCGATCGAGACCGAGCAGGGTGTGCTTGCCGCTGCAGAGATCCGCGACGTGACGGAACGCAAGCGGTTCGAACTGGAGCTTCAGGAAACGAACACGCAGCTTGCGGCGGCGAGTCAGGCCAAGGACCGGTTCCTGGCAAGCATGAGTCACGAGCTGCGAACTCCGCTGAATGCCGTGATCGGGTTTACCGGCACGATCCTGATGGGGCTGAGCGGCCCGCTCACCGCCGAGCAGCGAAAGCAGCTCGAGACTGTGAAGACGAACGGCAAGCAGCTGCTGACGATCATCAACGACCTGCTCGACCTCGCCCAGATCGAGTCGGGCAAGGTGGAGCTCACGTTCGAGCCGGTGGACGGCCGCGCGCTGCTCGAAGAGGTGGTGTCCGGCCTGCGGCCGGTCGCCGATGCGAAGGGAATCGACCTTCAGATGACCATGGCCGAGCCGGCCGTGACCTTGAACACCGATCGGCGTGCGCTCAGCCAGATCCTGATCAACCTGGCCAACAACGCGATCAAGTACACGGACGAGGGCAGCGTCCGGGTCGAGCTCGACACCAGCGAGAACGGGAACGGGCCGGTGACCCGCTTCACGGTCGTGGACACAGGCTTGGGCATCAAGGAGGAGGACCGCGTGCGGCTCTTCGCGGCCTTCCAGCAGGTCGAGCCGTCGGCAACGCAGCGAGAGGAGGGGACGGGCCTCGGTCTCTACATCAGCCAGAAGCTCGCGAAGCTGATCGACGGCACGCTCAGCTTTGAAAGCCAGTACGGCACCGGCAGCAGGTTCGTGCTCGAACTGCCGAGGGCGGCTTGAGATGACGGCCAGCATCCTCGTGGTCGAGGACAACGCGGCCAACATCGAGCTGACCCAGTTCCTGTTGAACGCGTCCGGCTACATCCCGCTGCTGGCCCTCAGCGGCGCCGAGGGAGTCCGCCTCGCCACCGAGGAGCGCCCCGACCTGATTCTGATGGACATCCAGATGCCGGGCATGGACGGCTACGAGGCGACAGCGGCCATCAAGCGCGATCCGGCGCTCCAGGCATGCCCGATCGTCGCGGTCACCGCCTTTGCGATGGTCGGCGACAAGGACCGCATCCTGTCCCACGGTTTTTCCGGGTACATCTCGAAGCCGATCGAAGCCGAGACCTTCGTGGCACAGGTGGAGGCATATCTGCCGCCGGATCTGCGCGGTGCCGGGGCTCAGGCGGACGTCGCGTGAGCTCGATCCTGGTCCTCGACGATCGGCCCGCCGACCGGGAGCTGCTCGCGACGCTGCTCGGGCACGCCGGCCATAGCGTCAGGGAAGCGGCCACCGGCGGCGAGGCGCTGGGTTTCGCGCGGACGGAGCGGCCGGACCTGGTCATCACGGACATCCTGATGCCGGGGATGAACGGCTACGAGTTCGTCCGGCGGCTGCGCAGCGACCCGGCTACCGCAACGATCCCGGTGATCTTCTGCACGGCGAACTACAGCGAGCACGAGGTACGGCGCCTGGCCGCAGCGGCGGGAGTGTCGCGGTTCATCTCCAAGCCGTCGGAAGCAGAGGACATCATCAGCACGGTCGAAGACGTGCTCGGCGAAGGCACGGCGCCGCAGCCGCTCGCGGACGAGGAGTTCGACCGGGAGCAACTGCGACTGCTGAACGACAAGCTGGTCGAGAAGGTCGGTGAGCTGGAGAAAGCCGACGTCGAGCGCCGCAAGCTCATGTCTCAGCTGATCAACGCGCACGAGCAGGAGCGCCGGCGGATCGCGGGAGAGCTCCACGACGACTCCATTCAGTCCGTGGTCGCGATCGGGATGCGCTTCGAGACGCTCGCGCGGCGCATCGCGGACCCGGAGGTCTCGAGTGAGCTGACCCGGCTGCAGGGTGAGGTCGCGGTGACGGTCGAGCGCCTGCGCCACCTGCTGTTCGAACTGCAGCCAGTGGGACTCGACCGCAGCGGCCTGCGGGTTGCGCTCGAGGTCGTCCTCGAGCAGGCGCATGCCGAGCAGGGGCTCGAATACGAGGTCGTGGACCGCACCACGCGCCAGCCCAACGAGGCGGTGCGGACGCTCCTGTACCGAGCGGGACGCGAGGCGCTGGCCAACGTCCGCAAGCATGCCGGCGCGTCACGCGTCGAGGTGGTCCTCGATGAGCACAGCCAGGGTTTCTCGGTGCGGGTGAGGGACGACGGCGGCGGCCTCGGAGTCGCGCAGGCGCTGCGGGTCCGGACCGGGCATCTCGGGCTGCCGGCGATGCGGGAGCGCGTCGAGATGGCGGGCGGAAGGCTGGTCCTGGAGAGCGAGGCCGGGGTCGGCACGGCGCTCGACGTATGGCTGCCCGACCTGGAGACGGGCGATGCCTGAGCGCACACGGGTCCTGGTCGCCGACGACCACCCGATGTTCCTCGCGGCGGTCGAGGACGCGATCAGGGGACGGCCGGAGCTGGAGCTGGTGGGCACCGCGGACAACGGACGCGTGGCGATCGAGGAGATCCGGCGCCTGCGACCCGATGTCGCAGTGGTGGACATGCGGATGCCCGAGCTGGACGGGTCCGAGGTCCTGAACGCGGTGATCCGTGACGAGATCCCGACACGGATGCTGTTTCTGTCCACGCACACCGAGAGCGGGATGGTCTACGACCTCGTCGCTCGCGGGGCGGCCGGATACCTCGACAAGGTGTCATCCGCGCAGGAGGTGTGCGATGCGATCGGCGCCGTCTCGCGTGGGCAGACGGTGCTCACTCCCAACGTCGAGGGCGGCGTCCTGCAGCAGATCCGGCTGCGGGGCGGAGACGGGGGCGCGCCCAAGCTGACGGTGCGGGAACGAGAGGTGCTGAAGCTCGTGGCCGACGGTCACTCGGCCCCCGACATCGCCACGCGTCTCTATATAGAGGCATCGACCGTCAAGACCCACCTGCAGAACATCTACGAGAAGCTGGGTGTCTCCGAGCGCGCTGCGGCGGTCGCCGAGGGCATGCGCCGGGGACTGCTCGAGTAGCCGGCCAGCGCCGCGTCGCAGAGCCGCTCGCCGACGATCTCCACCATCAGCTCGAAGAAGGTGTCGACGAGGTCGGGGGCGAAACGGTGCGCGCGCTCGCGTCGGATGATCCCCAGCGCGTCTTCGATCGACCAGGCCTCGCGGTAGGGCCGGCGGCTGACGAGGGCGCCGAACGTGTCCGCGATGCCGGCGACCTGTCCCTCGATCGGGATGTCGCTCCCGGACAGTCCTCTCGGGTACCCGCTTCCGTCGAGGCGCTCGTGGTGGGTCCAGGCGATCGTGGCGGCGAGCTCCTGCCACGAGTTGGCCGAGCCGCTCAGCATGTTGTGGCCGATCTCGGTGTGGCGCTGCATCCGGCGCCGCTCCGCGGAGGTCAGCCGGCCCGGCTTCAGCAGGATCGAGGCCGGGACTCCGGCCTCTCCGACATTGCGCATCGGGGCCGCGAGCCGCATCGAGTTCGCGTCGAGCCCCACGCGGCTCGCCAGCAGGCTCGCGTAGCGGCTCGTGCGGTCGATCGTCGCGGGGCCCATCTCCCGGTACTCATCGTCAGCGCAGGCGGCCGCCAGGATCGGCCGATCGGAGTAATTGCGCTACGGCGCCCAGTGGCGCATGTCCACGCCGAGGTCCAGCTCGGGCAGGTACCAGCCGACCGCGCGGTCGTGCCCGTCGAAGTAGACGATCGCGGCAGTGCCGGCGTCGAGGCGTCCCCGGATCGGATCGAGCACAGGTACCTCGAGGTCGCGACCGTCCTGCAGCCCGAGTAGCACCCGGTCGTTGCCCACCAGGTCGGAGACCGTCGCGGGCAGCACACTCGCCGCGCCGATCTCGGCCGGCTCGTCGCGCACGGTGCTGCCGTCCACGGCTCCGTGTGGCGCATGGCCGTACAGCTCCTGATACCGGTAGGCAGCCTCCGTTCGGTTCGCGACGGAGAGCTTCTTGAGGATCTGGCTCACGTGCGACTTGACGGTGTTCTGCGAGATCACGAAGCGATCGGCGATGTCGGAGTTCTTCGCACCCAGCGCGATCATGTCCATGACCTCGAGCTCGCGCCGGCTCAGCACCTCACTGCGTGGCACGACCTTGGGCTTTGCGGTCAGCAGCCACTCGGCCTTGTTCCTCTTCCAAACAGCGCCCGCGGCCCGCCCGGCGCCGCCTGCTGCCGCCGTGCCCGCGAACACGGCCGCCAGCGCCATGTATCCAACCGTTCGGTGTCCGGCGTCCTGCGTCACGTAGAGGGGCATCGCGACTGCCAGGGCGCCCGCGGCGGCGACCAAGCCGATCGTCACGCCGAAGTCTCGCGCGACGATCCAGATCGGAAAGACGAGCAGGTACCAGAAGTTGGAGTCCTCGCCGGGATCGACGAGCCGGAGGGCGGCCACCCCCAATGTGATGACCACGATGGCAGCGGCGTCCGTGCGACTCATGCCACGGGGGAGGTTCCCGAACGCGGCCGGCGCTGCGCCTTCGACTTCCGCAGTCATATTCCCATCCCCTCGTTCGAGCTTAGTAACAGAACCGGCTAGTACGGCCTTACTACCGCATTTCATCGCCCGAGGGCCCGAATCCTCGCAATATCCGCCGATCGGAGTATGCGCCCCCTTAGAGCCCCTTTCGAAAAGAGGAGCTGAGCTCAACTCGGCGAATCCCATAAAGCGTCAACTCCGAAAGGGAGGGCGCGATGGCAAAGCAGATCGTCTCCGAAGAGCTGTGGGAGATCGTCGAGCCGCTGATCCCCAAG
>JBBRDT010000088.1:0-13651 GCA_038203635.1 Solirubrobacterales bacterium | reverse complement strand
GCTTCACCAGCATCGCCGGCTGCGGGTCCGCTACGAGCGCCGGGCCGACATCCATGAGGCCCTGCTGACGATCGGCTGCTGCCTGATCTGCTTCAAGCAGCTTCAGACGGCGGGGGCATTGTGAAAGGGGCTCTTAGGCCTGATGGGGGCGTCGGCCGCGCGGCGGTCCGGCGAATGACACGCGCCCCCCGCTGAGGGCCGGCGCAGGCGTGTCCCCCGATCGAGGGGGTCGCAGATCCCCCGCCGCTCCCCATCGGCTGCCGGATGCCCCGCGCATCGCAGGGCGACGACGCCATTGGTATGGACATTTGCCGCTCATGCCAAGCAGGAACCATCACAACGGCAGGTCCCCGTCGCAGCCCTACGAACCGGCTTGTCCGGCTGACGGGGATCGTCGCGCTGGTGGCCGCTCTGATCGCCATTTCCCCCGTCATCGCCCGTGCAGACGGTCCGCGTGCCGCGCGAGCATCAGCGGGCTGCGCGGGCGCCAGCACGTCCACGGTGAACATGACCAGGTTCCGCACGGCGGTCGCTTGCCTGCACGACAGCGAGCGCGGCAGGCACGGCATGCGACGCGACCTGCGGTGGAACCGCGACCTTTCCCGCGCGGCCGTCAAGCACGCGCGTGACATGGTGCGTCGCCACTACTTCGAGCACGTCTCGCCGAACGGCCGGGACCACATGGACCGGATCGCAGCCGGCGGGTACAGGCCCAGCGCGGGTACCTGGAGCGCAGGCGAGAACCTGTTCTTCTCCCACGGCCGCACGACGCCGCGGCAGCTCTTCAGCGCCTGGATGCACAGCAGCGCGCACCGCGCCAACATCCTGCGCAGCGGCTGGCGGGACTTCGGCCTGGGAGTCGTGCAGACATCCCCGTTTGGCGAGCCCGACGGGCTGACCGTCGTAGTGCTGTTCGGCAAGCGAGGCTAGGGCTACTGCGGGCGATAGGGAAACGGATCACCGACGGCGGCGCCGAGCGGAATCGCCGACTTCTGCCGGGCGACGATGACCAGGCGTTTGGCCGCACTGAAGAGAGGGGTGCAGGTCGTGAGCACGAGCCGATCGTCGTCGCCCTTGCGGAGGACCGAGATACGCGACGGCCTCACGACCAATTTGTCCTCCACCACGTAGCTGAAGCGTCCGTACGGCATGGTCAGCACGATCTCGTCGCCGCCGTCGACGCGGTCCAGCTTGCGAAAGGGGGCAAGGTATGTCGTGCGGTGACCGGCGACGCCCACTGTTCCGCGCTGCCCGGGTAGGACGGTCGAGTCGTAGTGACCGGGCCCCTTGCGCAGGCTCGGCGGCGTCGCGGCCGACACGAACACGAGGCTGACGCCGATCGCTGGAATCTGAATGCGGCCGAGGGCGTCACCATCTCCCGCCCTGCGATCGAGCCGGTCCGCAAGCGCTGCCATCCGCTCACCCGGCGTCTGGGCCGCCGCCGGCTCCGACACCGGCGCAGTGGACTCGAAGGCGCGGCTGGTCTGCTCGAGCTGGTCTTCCAGCGCGCGCTGCTGGCGTTGCGCGAACAGCGCGGTGACCGGCTCCTGCCACGCGAAGGTGACGACCGCCTCCGTCACGGCCAGGAAGCCGGTGACAAGGAGGAGGACGGCCGCCCCGCGCATCAGCTGCCGGGCCGATGACGAGGACGGCGACGCGGGGGCGATGGTGCCCCCGCGTCGTGCGGTCAGCCCCTCAGTCGAGGCGGGACCGCCGGAACAGGACCGCGGAACCTGCAAGCGCGAGTCCTCCGATGAGCGCCAGGACGGACATGTCGAGACCGGTCTGGGCGAGCTCGCCGCTCGGGCTGGCGGCGGCCTCGGTTCCGGAGCCGGTGGTGTCGGCCTGGGCGACTACTGCAGGGCTCTCATTGCCGCCCGATCCGCCCTCGTCGCGCGTGCCGGCCTCGCCCCGTACCTCTTCCTGCGGGAGCGCTGCGGGCGCCGGCGCCACGGCCACCGCGGGTGCGGGAGCCGCAGCCGGAGCCACGGTCACGAGCGCAGGGGGCTGCACCTCCTCGACCGGGGCAGGCGGAGTCGTGGGAGTGGTCACCGTCGGAGTGGTCTCCGTCGGGGTGGTCACCGTCGGAGTGGTCACCGTCGGGGTGGTCTTTTCGGGCTTGTTGTCCTTGCCATACCAGCCGACGGCGCTGGCGGCAAACATGCCGAGGGCGAGAGCTGCTACCGCAGCCGCGATCCCTGCGGTTTGCACAGATGAACGGAACACGGACACTTGACCTCCTGGTTGTGACGTTCGACGGAGGCCTTGTCCGCATACCGCTCAGACTGTCCCCTGGTCGCCGCAACGCCATGGATTGACGCAACGCTGTTTGATTCGACCGGGAAGCGAGCGGTCCCATCGCCCCAAGGGATGAATGGGGTCGTCGCTTTGGGTGATTTGCGCCTCGCGTGAGCACAACTCGCACGACGCGGCGGCTTCGTTCGGTTCAGTCGTCGACGATCAGGTCGCCGTCACAACGCAGGCACTGGCGGCCTGCGTCCACTTCATGTGGTCCTGGGGGTCTCAGCCAGATCACGCCACAGTCCGTGCAGCGCACACGCAGGACGTCATCAGAGCTCATGCCGCGCCATTAGGCGCGGATTGGATCGCGTCATGTGTCTCCTTTCCATTCCACTCGGGAGTCCCTTCCCGTGTAACTCGAGGCTAGCACCGGGTAGTGCCGCAGGTTGCGCGAATGGAAGAACCCCCCGAAGTGGGGGCGTGGTTCATCCCATGGAGCGATGGGACCGTGTGCAGACGGGTCGAAAAACGAACGATGCACCGCCAACCCGAGGAGCCCTGAGGCAGCCGTGGGAGGCGTCCTCGTCGTCGACGATCGCCGCGTGCGGTCCCTTGCTTCAGCGCCGTTGCCCGGCCCTGTACCGGACGATCTCGATCGCCAACAGCTGCGTGGGCGGAATGCGAGGCTCGTGCAGAAGGTGTGCGAGCTCGAGGCTGCGAACGTCAATCTGCAGCGCTCGAACGACGACCTCCAGCAGTTCGCCTACGTCGCTTCCCACGACCTCTCGGAGCCGTTGCGCTCGGTGTCCGGGATGGTGCAGCTGCTCGCGAATGGTTACGAGGGCCGGCTCGGCGACGACGCGGACGCATACATCTCGCGTGCCGTCGAGGCGAGCAAGCGCATGCAGAACCTGATCGACGACCTGCTCGAGTATTCGCGGGTCCTGCACGGCGAGCTACGCCGCGACCCCACCGACTGCTCCGCCCTGCTCGCCGGGGTGGTCGAAACCCTAAGCGGGGCGATCGAGGAGACCGGCGCCGATGTCTCGATCGACCCGCTGCCCACGGTGCGCGCCGACGGCGTACAGCTGCAGCGCGTGTTCCAGAACGTGATCTCGAACGCGCTCAAGTTCTCCAGCGCGTCCACTCCGCGCATTCACGTCGGGGCGGTGCACGACGGGGAGGCATGGCGTTTCTCGGTGACCGACAACGGAATCGGGATCGAGCCGCGGCACAGACGGCAGGTGTTCGAGGTGTTCAAGCGCCTCCACACGCGGGACGCCTATCCCGGCAGCGGTATCGGGCTCTCGATTTGCAACCGGATCGTCGAACGCCACGGCGGCAGGATCTGGGTGGAGGCCACGGACGAGGGCGGCAGCAACTTCCAGTTCACGATTCCCGATGAAAAAGGAGGTGCGGGATGAGGTCGATGCTCACCGCGATCAAGATCCTGCTCGTAGAGGACAGCCCCGACGACGTACTGCTGACGGAGGAGGCTCTGCGCCACGGGCGGATGGCGAACGGCCTGAAGGTCGTGGGAGACGGCGAGGAAGCCCTCGACTTCCTCCACCAACGGGGAAAGCACGCGGCGGAACCGCGCCCGGACCTCGTGCTGCTGGACCTGAACCTACCGAAGCTGAACGGGCTCGAGGTCCTCAAGGAGATGAAGCAGACGGCCCGGCTGCGGACGCTGCCCGTGGTAGTGCTCACGACCTCGACTGTCGAGCGGGACGTGCTGCGTGCCTATGACCGGCACGTGAACGCATACGTGACCAAGCCGCTCAACGTGGACGAGTTCATCGGGGTGGTGCGCTCGATCGAGAGGTTCTTCCTCGAGACCGTGCGGCTACCACGGATGCGTACGGTCCCGACCTTCTGAGGGGGCCGGGAGGGCCGAAATCCCCCAAATGGGGGACCCGATACCCCCTTTCTGGCCATAGGCATACGCCCTGCCGGTCCCGAATCTACCGGGAGCGATGGCAACCAGGCGAGAGAATCAGCCGGCCGGCGACCCGGCCCCGCCCGTGCAGTCCGCGGCTACGCCCGCAGACTGGGCGCCCCGCGCCGTCGAGGCGGCGCTCGACGCCGTGATCACGATCGACTCGCTGGGCCGGGTCCTGCAGTTCAACCGCGCGGCCGAGCGCATGTTCGGGTATCGGCGCGAGCACGTGGTCGGCCGGGAGCTGGCGGACATGATCATCCCCCGCGACCTCCGGGCCGAGCACTGGGCCGGCCTGCTGCGGCTGACGGCCGGCGAGAGCCCGCGGATCCTGGACCGCCGGGTCGAGCTGCGCGCGATGCGCCGCGGCGGCGAGGAGTTCCCGGTCGAGCTGACCGTCACGCAGACGAGCGACTCACCTCCCGCGTGGACCGGATACGTCCGTGACCTGACGAACCTCAGAGCGGCCGAGCATCGCGGCAGCCGGGCGGCGCACCGCTTCGCCGCCGCCGAGGACCTGACCCAGATGGGCAGCTGGGAGCTCGAGCTGGGCACGAACCGCGTGGCCTGGTCGGACGGCATGTACCGCATCCACGGGTTCGACCCGCATGTCTTCGAGCCGGGCATCGAGAGCTACCTCGAGCACGTTCACATCGACGACCGCGAGCGCACGGCGGAGGTGGTTTCGTCTGTCGTGGAGGACCCCGACGGCGTTCCGGAGCAGGGAGTCACCTTGGAGTACCGCGTCCTGCGCCCGGACGGCGCGGTGCGCGAGATTCGCGCCCGCGGACGCATCGAGGCCGACGAGCGTGGGCGGCCCGCGCGCTGCGTCGGCGTGGCCCAGGACATCACCGAGCAGCGCCTCACCGAGCGCGAGCTGCACGCCCACTACGCCGTCGAGCAGGCCTTCCGCGAATGGGAGTCCTTCGACGAGGGCGTCTCCGCACTGTTGCGGCGGCTCGGCACGGCCCTCGAGTTCGAGTTGGGGTCCCTCTGGACGTGGAACGCCGAGGCCGGAACCCTCAGCTGTCGCTCTTTTTGGAGTGCTCCCGGGATCGATGCCGACGACTTCGAGCGCGTGACCCGCTCGGTCACCTTCCGGCCTGGCCACGGGGTGCACGGGCGGGCGTTCGAAACGGGGGAGCCGGTGCTGACCGAGAACCTGAGCACCGATCCGCGGCTTCCACGCCGGGCGGCGGCGGCCAGGCTGGGTCTACGGGCGGGCCTCGCTTTTCCGGCCGTGGGCGACGACGGCCCGCTTGCCGTCCTGTCGTACTACAGCTTTCACAAGCACGAGCCGAGCCAGCGGCTGCTGCGCACGTTGACCGGGATCGGCCGGGAGCTGGGGCGCTTCCTCGAGCGCCGCCGCGCCGACCTCGCCCCGCGCCGCATCTCGAAGCGCGAGCTGGATGTGCTGCGACTTGCGTCCGAGGGGAACACGGGACCCCAGATCGCGGAACAGCTGGTCCTCAGCCCGGCGACCGTGAAGACGCACTTCGAGCACATCTACGGCAAGCTCGGCGTGAGCGACCGCGCCGGCGCCGTCGCGCACGCAATGCGCATCGGCCTGATCCGCTAGACCGTCCGGCCGGCTACTCGATGATCCCGAGGCGCAGCGCCATCGCGACCGCCGACGCCCGGTCGGGAGCCCCGAGCTTCGAGTAGATGTTCTCGAAGTGGGTCTTGACCGTGGTTGGGCTCACGAACAGGTCCTTGGCGATGCGCGGCCCGGACTTGCCGACCGCGGCGAGTTGCAGCACCTCGAGCTCTCTGGGAGTGAGGGCAGGTGGCAGCAGCTCGCCCCGGCGGGTCGCGAGGAACTGGCCGATCTCGTAGCCGATCCAGGTGAGCGAGCGCATCAGCCGCTTGGGCAGTGCCACCTCTTCGCGCGACAGGAGCTCGATCACCGCCAGCACCTCCTCGCCCGCGATGGCGGGGAACGCCACCGCGCCGCGCAGCCCCGCCTGGGCGGCTGCCTCGCGCCTGATGTCGGTCGGATCGTCCTGGAGGCGGACCGCGTTGATCGGTGTCCTGCTCCGCCACACCCGCCCGGGGAGGCCGGACCCCTCCGGGAAGCGACTGGAGCGCGTGACCGACTCGAAGGCCTCGGGCTCGACCTCCCCGGAGCGCCAGGACGCGTGCGCCACGAGTACGTCATCGTCCGGCGCCCACAGAGCTGCCGCGGTGAACTCGATCGATCTCGCGAGGTCGCGCAGCAGCCGGGCGGCATCCTCCTCCAGCGAGTTCCATTTCGCCAGCGCGTGCGCCACCGCGACATGGGCCGAGACCTCGCGCTCCGCGTCCAGCTGCTCCGTCACGTCACGCACGGAACCAACCATGCGCCAGGGCCGGCCGTCGCGCTCCTCCACCACGGCCAGCATCGCGCGCAGGTGTCGACTGCTGCCGTCGCGGAGCACGATGCGGTACTCCACGGGACGCAGCCTGCCGACCTCGCGCAGGGTGTTGACCTCTCTCTGCACCAGTGCGCGGTCTTCGGGGTGTACCCGCTCGAAGACGAACTCGGGGGAGGGCTTGATCTCACCCGGCGCGTATCCGAAGAGCCGGTACAGGTTGTCGGTCCAGAACAGCTCGCCCTTGGTCGGGAGCCACTCCCAGCTGCCGAGCTGGCCGACCACCTCCCCGAGCTCGAGCAGCGTCTCCTTTCGCACCCGCTCCGAGGCGTCGGTGCCGGTCAGGTCGCGTATCCAGGCCGTGTAGCGCGGCGGCCGCTCGCTCGTGCGCGTAACTGTCAGCTCGGCCGGGACCTCCGCTCCGTCCGCACGCCGGGCTGCGATCCGGGTCCGCCCGATGGTCTCGAGCGATCCGCCCGGGGGCAGGTCGATCAGCTCGGACACCGGCGTCCCGATCAGCTCGGGGCCCTCGCGCCCGAACATGTCCTCCGCCGCCCGGTTCGAGTCGACCGCGCGACCAGCCTCGTCGATGACGAGCGCTGCATCGGGTGCGGCATCGAGAACAGGATCGCCCATCGCGTATTACTCCCGGGGAGAGGCCCGTGCGACGTACCGCTCCCGATCGCCGGATCTGGCAAGTCAGAGCTTACTCCTCGGGCAAGTCGGAGCTTACTCCTCGCGAAGCCGGTGGCGGCACATGGCCGGCCGGCCTCTCCCCCGATCGGCCGATGTCGCTTCCCGCCCGGGAAGCCGATGCTTACAACGTGATTACGTGACCGTTCAACCCTCGCGGCTAGTCGCGGCGGCCGGAATGGCCCTCTGCGGCATTGCGGTCGCGATCGGGCTTGCACTCGCGGTCACGGGCGCCGGCCAGGCCGGGATGGGGGCGACGGCATCAGAGGTCTTCTACCTGATTCCCCTGGCGGCCGCGGCGGCGATGTGCCTCGCACGCGCGGGGCTCAGGGGGGACGAGCGTTTCGCGTGGCTCGCCATCGGCATCGGCTTCGCGCTCTGGTTCGCGGGCGACGTCTTCTTCTGGTTCGACGAGTCGGGTCCGGCGATCGTCGAGGACATCGCCTACTTCGGGTTCTACGCGGCCGCCGCGATCGGCGTGGCACGGCTGGTGCACATGTCCGGGTGGCGATCGCGCGATCTGCTCGACACCGGCATCGGGCTGACCGGGCTGGCCTGCGTGTGGGCCGTGTTCGTGGCGGACCACGTCGCAGGCGCGCAGAACGATCCTGCGCTGGCCGTGCTCGTGTACCCGATTGCCGACCTCGCGCTGGCCGTCGTGGCCCTCGGTCTTCTGCACTCCGTCGGGTGGCGGCCCCAGCTGCGGTGGCTGCTCATCTCCGGCGGCTTCTTCGCGATCGCGCTGGCCGACTCGATCTACGTCGTGAAGGTCGCAGAGGGCACCTATCTCAGTGGCACGGTCCTCGACTTCCTCTGGCCGGTGGGGGCCGCGGCGGTGGGACTCGCCGCGTGGTTGCGCTCCCCCTCGCGCGAGCCGGCCCAAGCGCACAACTACTCGATCTTCGTCGCCGCCGTCGCCGTGCTCGCCGCCGTCGCGATGCTCGTCACCGACCACTTTTCGAGCATCAGCCTGGTGTCGCTCGTCCTGGCCGTCGTCACCATTGCGCTCGGTGCGATCCGGTTCTGCGTGACGCACTGGCGCCGCATGGCGGCCGAGCACTCGCTGGGCGCCGAGGCCCAGCGAACCGAGCAGGCGCTGGAGCGCCTTGCCGAAGCCCAAGCACTGGCGCATCTTGGTAGCTGGGAACTCGATGTGACGGCCAACAGAGTTGTCTGGTCGGATGAGCTGTACGCGATCCACGGGATCGAGCCGGACCAGTTCGCGGGAACCTTCGATGCTGTCCTCGAGGCCATCCATCCGGAGGACCGCCAGGCAATCGCGAGCTCGGCACAAGCGGCACAGCGAACACGTGAGCCGTTTCATTCCGAGTTCCGCATTCTGCGGCCGGACGGCCAGGTTCGCTCTTGTGATCTCCACGGCGAGATCGGCGTCGACGCGGGCGGCAAGATCGTGCGGGTCTACGGAACTGTGCAGGACATCACCGAGCGCAAGCTTGCAGAGGACGAGCTGCGCAGCTCGAAGCAGCTGCTGCAAGCGGTGCTCGACGGGTCGACGTCGTTGATCTTCATCAAGGACCGCGCGTTCCGTTACCTGCTCGCCAACCACTCCTACGAGCGAAAGATCGGCGTCGAACCGGGCGAGATGATCGGCCGCACCGATGAGCACATCCTCGACCCGGAGGCCATCGAGTTCGTGCGCAGTGTCGACCGCAAGGTGCTCGAGACGGGCGAGCCTGTCGAGGTCGAGCACGTCCTGCTGCTCCACGACGGTTCGCACGTGTTCTCCACGCACAAGTATCCGCTGAGGGACGCGCAGAATGAGGTCTTTGCGGTTTGCGCTATCTCTTCCGACATCACGGTGCAGAAGCAGGGCGAGCAGGAGCTGCGGCGCCGTGCGGAGCGCGAGGGGGCGGTGGCAAGGCTCGGCGTGCAGGCCATCGCGGGCATGCCGCTCGCCGAGCTGCTGCAGGAGGCGTCGACGATCCTCGCCCGGCGCCTCGACGTGGAGTACACGAAGGTGCTCGAGCTCCAGGAGGACGGCAAGCAGTTGTTGCTGCGCGCCGCCGTGGGACACGCCGACGGCATGGTCGATCGCGCGACGATGCCGGCAAGCACCCAGACGCAGGCCGGGTACACGCTGCGAGCCGAGGCCCCGGTGGTGGTCGAGGACCTCGCGACCGAGACTCGTTTCACAGGAGCGGAGCTGCTGCAGGACCGTGGCGTCGTGAGCGGCATCAGCACACGGATCCAGGGCGACCAGGGGGCGTTTGGCGTCGTCGCCGCACACACGACGCGACGCCGCTCCTTCACCGAGGGCGAGGTGCACTTCCTCCAGGCGGTCGCGAACGTGCTCGGCTGGGCCATCACCAGGGAAAGGGCCGAGCGGCTGGAGGTGCAGCTGCGGCAGTCCCAGCGGCTCGAGTCGGTCGGCCAGCTGGCAGGCGGGATCGCGCACGACTTCAACAACCTGCTTGCCGTCATCCTCAACTACGCGGCCTTCGCCATCGACAGCCTCGAAGCCGAGGACCCCATCCGCAACGACGTCAGGGAGATCGAGAAAGCGGCAAAGCGTGCGGCCGACCTGACACGGCAACTGCTCGCCTTCAGCCGCCGCGAGGTGGTGACACCGGAGGCGCTCAACATCAACGTGATCGTGGGCGAGACCGAGAGTATGCTCCGCCGCCCGCTGGGCGAGAACATCGAGCTGCGGACCACGCTGGGCGCGCACCTGCGCGACGTGATGATCGACGCGGGCCAGCTCGAGCAGATCCTCGTCAACCTGGCGGTCAACGCACGGGACGCGATGCCGGACGGAGGCGTGCTGCACGTCTCGACCGAGAATCTCTCGCTCGACCGGGAGGCTTCGCACGGAGGCTTCACGGTCCCGCCCGGCGACTACGTGCGCCTGACAGTGTCGGACACCGGCACCGGAATGACCGAACAAGTGCTCGCGCAGGTCTTCGACCCCTTTTTCACCACAAAACCGAAGGGCCAGGGCACCGGCCTCGGCCTGGCGAGCGTGTACGGGACGGTCAAGCAGGCCGGTGGGTACATCAACCTCCACTCGCAGGAGGGGCACGGCACCGTCGTCAGGGTGTATCTCCCCGCCACGACGGAGGAGCGCCGTGAGGCGCCGGCGCCGGAGCAGGGGGACATCCTGCAGGGAGACGGAGAGACCGTGCTGATCGTCGAGGACGAGGATGGCGTGCGAAACCTCACCGAGCGCATCCTCTGTGAACACGGGTATCAGGTTGTCGCAGCAGCCGACGGCGAGTCGGCGTTTCAGGCCTGCGCGGGCCGGGAGCCGATCGACCTGCTGCTCACCGACGTCGTGATGCCGCACATGTCGGGCAAGGAACTGGCAGAGCAGATTCGCACCCTCCAGCCCGAGCTGAGGACGCTCTACATGTCGGGCTATCCCAATGAGGTGATGGCGTCAAGCGGCGTCATCGAGGACGGCGTCCTGCTGGTCGAAAAGCCATTCACCGCAAGTGCGCTGCTCGAGAAGGTTCATGCTGCCCTGGAGCTTCGACCCGTATGAGCGCCCCGGTCCTCGACATCGATCCCCTGCCGATCCTCGTGATCGACGACGACGAGCAGACTCGGCGTCTGCTGGGACGCATCCTCGCCAACGACGGCTACGAGTGGCACGGCGCGAGCGGGCCGGCAGAAGCTCGCCGCATGCTCGGAGAGGAGCGCTTCTCGCTGCTGCTGGTCGACATGAACATGCCGGGCGAGTCCGGGCTCGATCTGATGGCCCACGCGCTCGCGGAGTACCCGGACACGGCGGCCATGATGGTGACCGGCGTCGACGATCCGAAGCTTGCACGCGCGGCGCTTGATCTGGGCGCATACGGGTACATCGCCAAGCCCTTCACGCAGAGCCAGATCACGATCGCGGTCGACAACGCCCTGCGCCGCCGCACGCTCGAGATCGAGAACCGCGCGCACCGGGAGGCGCTCGAGCAGATCGTGCATGTGCGTACCGCGGCGCTGCAGCGTTCCGCCAAGCAGCTGAAGCTGACTCGCGAGGAGACGGTGCGGCGGCTCTCACGCGCGGTCGAGTACCGCGACGAGGAGACCGGCGGCCATACGGAGCGCATGAGCCGTTACTGCGCGCTGCTCGCCGGGCGCGCCGGGCTCGACGCGGAGTCGATCCGGACCGCGAGTCCGATGCACGACGTCGGCAAGGTTGCGGTGCGCGATCACATCCTGCTGAAGCCCGGGCGGCTGACGCCGGACGAGCGCCGGGAGATGGAGCGCCACGCCAGCGTCGGCCACGAGATCCTGGCGGGTTCGGGCAGCGCCCTCCTGGGGCTCGCGGCGACGATCGCGCTCACCCATCACGAGAAGTTCGACGGCAGCGGCTACCCACGCGGCCTCGCCGGCACCGACATCCCGCTCGAAGGTCGTGTCGCGGCGATTGCTGACGTGTTCGATGCGCTCACCAGCGACCGCTCCTACCGCGCGGCCTTTCCCCCCGAGCAGGCAGTGCAGATGATGTCGCAGGAACGCGGGCGGCATTTCGATCCGGAGCTTTTCGACCTGTTCATCGACTCGATGGACGATGTCCTCGCGATCCGCTCCGCGTACGCGGACGAGTCGGTTGCGAACTCGGCGGCCGGCCGCCCTCGGGCATCCGTCCAGCACGGATGAGCACCGCGCCGCCGGATCCGTCTACACAACGGTGCGACTCAGATTCTCGCCGCTGGTGGCCGTGGCGCGCGCCCTGCCGGCGCGCGCCGACGCGGCGTTGCCGCCATCCGTCCCTTCCGGACTGGCGGTGACGGCTTCGGGGAGCGGCCACGCACGCCTCGTGTGGGGCCCGAGCCGAGCCGGCGACGTGACCGTCACCGCCTACCTCGTCTACCGCGACGGTCGCGCCTTCCGGCGTGTGCGAGGACGCTCGCTGCGCGTGCGGGTCGCCAGGCCACACTCCTATCGGGTCGCAGGGATCGGCACCCGCGGGACCGCCGGGCGGCGGGGCAGGCCGGTCCGGGTCGTGAGGGGCCACCACGCCCCGAAGCGCCCGGGAAGGCTGAGAGCCACGGGCGTGACCGACTCGCGCGTACGCCTGTCGTGGAGGGCAGGCGCCCATCGCAGCGGCCGCCTGGCGGGCTACCGCATCTTCCGCGACGGCCTGCCCGTGCGCCAGGTGCGGGGGCGGGCGGGGGTGGACCGCGATCTCGCGCCCGCTACGAGGTACAGGTTCACGGTCGCGGCGGTCGACACGCAGGGATACATGAGCGCATCGACCGCCGCGGCGGTCGTCACCACCGCGCGGCCGGCGGCGTCGCGCGGCCGTGCGCACGCTTTTCTGCTGGCTTCGACCAGCGAGAGCTTCCGTGACCTCCAGCGCCACTACGCGCGAATCGGGACGCTGTATCCGACGTACTTCGACTGCCGCGCGTCGGACGGCGCGATCACCGGTCGCGACGACCCGCTGGTCACGCGCTGGTCGCAGCTGCGCGGGATCCTCGTGCTGCCGCGCTTCAACTGCCAGCGTGAGGACACACTGCACCGGATACTCACCCACGGGACCGCGCGCTCCGCGACGCTGTCGCGGCTCGTTGCGCTGGCGCGCGACCAGGACTACGACGGCATCAACATCGACTTCGAGAACGGTGCGGTGAGCGACCGGGACGCGCTCACGTCGTTCGTGTCGGACCTGGGCGCGCGGCTCCATGCCACCGGCAAGCGGCTGTCGGTCGAGGTTTCTGCGAAGTACGAGCACACCACGAAGGGACGGTCCGGCCTCTACGACTACGCCGCCCTCGGACGCGCGGCGGACAACGTCTTCGTGATGAACTGGGGCTGGCACTGGTCCACATCCGCGCCGGGCGCGCCGGACGACATGGAGCTCTCCCGCAAGGTCGCCGACTATGTCGCGTCGATGCCCAACCGGTCGCGGTTCGTGCTCGGCACGCACCTGTACGGCATGGATTGGCCGAACGGCGGCGGCCCGGCCAACGAGGCGACAGCGTTGGAGCATGCCGACGTGCAGGGATTGATCGCGCGGTACGGCGCGCGACCCGTGCTCGATTCCGCGGCAGACGCATGGGTTTTCACCTACCTGGACAACGGCGTGAGCCACGAGGCTTGGTATCCCGACGCCGTGACGATCGCCCGCCGCGTCCGGTTGGCGCGCGACCGCGGCCTCGGCATCGGGTTCTGGCGACTCGGCCGGGAGGACGAGCGCATCTGGGACGACCCGCTGATCGCGCGCTGAGGCCCGGGTCGCCCAGCCTCATCTCATCGGTCTCACGACCCTCTCATGTGGTGCGGGCACCCTTGGCAGAGTCAACCTGCCCCCACAAGGAGGATCGCGTGAACAGACGCATAACTGCAGGACTGGCCGTCCTCGCACTTGCGAGTGCCGGCGGTGTCGGCATCGCCGTGGCGAACGGCGGATCCGGCCTCGACGACGGCAAGGATCTTGCCTCGCAGGCCAAGATCACCCAGCAGC
>JBBRDT010000087.1:0-14002 GCA_038203635.1 Solirubrobacterales bacterium | reverse complement strand
AGGGGTTCAGGAGGCGCCACTCGTCCCCGACTTCCCTGACCTCGGGAAGCGGGTGATTGACGAGCGTGCAGCCGCCGGCGTGGCGCGCCAGGGCGGCAAGGGCTGCGCCGACGCGGGCGAAGAAGCCGGTGGTGTTTGGGCTGACTTCGGGCATGGGGATCTATCGAGCGTCCGGAGCCGGAGCTTGACGCCGGGCAGCCTGCGGTGCGCCGATCGTCCACAAAGGGCTCCAAACCGGCGATTCCGGTGGCGAACTCCCAGCTGAGCGTTATACTGCGCTGTTCCTGTACGTGCGCCCTTCGGCGTGCGCGAATTTGGCCTAACTCCCCTCTCTTTCCAGGAGGCTTCCTTGCCACAGGCACTTTCCAACGTGCTGGGGTTCCCGCGCATCGGCCCCCAGCGTGAGCTCAAGTCAGCGACCGAGTCCTACTGGTCGGGAGACCGCTCGATGGAGGACCTGCTGGGGACCGCCAAGGATCTGCGCGCCGCGAACTGGAAGCTCCAGCGCGATGCCGGGATCGACCTGATCCCGTCCAACGACTTCTCCCTCTACGACCAGGTGCTCGACACCGTTGCGATGGTGGGCGCCGTGCCGGCCCGCTACGACTGGGACGGCTCGGGCGACATCGACCTCGACACCTACTTCGCGATGGCGCGCGGCCGGCAGACCGGCGGCGTCGACGTGACGGCGATGGAGATGACGAAGTGGTTCGACACGAACTACCACTACATCGTCCCCGAGCTCGAGCGCGGCATGAAGTTCCGCTTCAGCTCGCGCAAGCCGCTGGACCACTACGCGGAGGCCAAGGAGCTGGGCATCCAGACCAAGCCCGTGCTGGTGGGCCCGCTGACCTTCCTGCTGCAGGGCAAGTCGGCCGGTGAGGAGTTCGACCACCTCGAGCTGCTCGACGACCTGGTCGACGTGTACGCCGAGGTGCTGGCCGAGCTCGGCCAGCTTGGTGCGGAGTGGGTGCAGTTCGACGAGCCGGTGCTGGTCGAGGACCGCACCCCCGGAGAGCTCGAGGCACTCGAGCGCGCCTACAAGAAGCTCGCCGCGGTCGAGGGTGCGCCCAAGATCGTGATCGCGACGTATTTCGACCACGTCGGCGACGCGTATCCGGTGCTGACCCGCCTGCCGGTCGCCGGCGTGTCGCTCGACTTCGTCTACGGCCCGCACAACCGCGAGCTGGTCGCGCAGCACGGCTGGCCCGAGGACAAGACCCTGTTTGCGGGCGTCGTGAACGGCCGCAACGTGTGGATCAACGACCTCGCTGCAAGCCTCGACCTGATCGACGAGCTCCGCAGCCGCGCAGGCGACAACGTCGTCGTCTCGACATCGAGCTCGCTGCAGCACTCGCCGGTCGACAAGACCAACGAGCCGCGCCTCGACGCCGAGGTGCTGAGCTGGATGTCCTTCGCCGTGCAGAAGCTCGACGAGGTGGCGGCGCTGACGCGCGCGACCAACGAGGGTCGCGATGCGATCTCCGGCGAGCTCGACGCGAACGCGAAGGCGCTCGACGACAGGCGCAACTCGCCGCGCACGCGCAACCCGCAGGTGCGCGAGCGGCTTGCGCAGGTGACCGACGCCGACGCGCGCCGTGAGAGCCCGTTCTCGACACGCCGCGACGCCCAGCACGAGCGACTCGGCCTGCCTTTGTTCCCGACCACGACGATCGGCTCCTTCCCGCAGACCAGCGACATCCGCACGGCGCGTGCGCGCCTGCGCAAGGGTGAGATCGACGATGGTCAGTACCACGGCCTCATGCGCGAGGAGGTCGAGCGGGTGATCCGCCTGCAGGAGGACATCGGGCTGGACGTCCTCGTGCACGGCGAGCCCGAGCGCAACGACATGGTCCAGTACTTCGCGGAGCAGATGGACGGCTACGTGTTCACGGACAATGCATGGGTGCAGAGCTACGGCTCGCGCTACGTGCGCCCGCCGATCATCTTCGGCGACGTGTCGCGCCCGAACGCGATGACGGTCGACTGGATCAAGTACGCGCAGTCGCTCACGGACAAGCAGGTGAAGGGGATGCTCACCGGTCCGGTGACGATGCTGATGTGGTCGTTCGTGCGCGACGATCAGCCGCGCTCGGAGACGTGCAAGCAGCTCGCGCTCGCCATCCGCGACGAGGTCTCGGACCTCGAGGCCGCGGGCGTCGACATCATCCAGGTCGACGAGCCTGCGATCCGCGAAGGGCTCCCCCTGCGCTCGGACCGCTGGGACGAGTACCTCGACTGGGCGGTGTACAGCTTCCGCCTGTCGGTGTCCTCGGTACGCGACGAGACTCAGATCCAGACACACATGTGTTACTCCGAGTTCGGGGACATCATGCGGCAGATCCAGGAGATGGATGCCGACGTGCTGCTGATCGAGGCCGCCCGCTCGAAGATGGAGCTGCTCGAGGACTGGAAGCGGACGGGCTACGAGAACGAGATCGGCCCCGGCCTGTACGACATCCACTCACCGCGCATCCCCTCGACCGAGGAGATGGTGGAGCTGCTGCGGCTCGCGGCCCAGGTGCTCCAGCCCGAGCAGCTGTGGGTCGATCCCGACTGCGGGTTGAAGACGCGCCGCTACGAAGAGGTCGAGCCTTCGCTGAAGAACATGGTCGCCGCGGCGAAGCAGCTGCGCGAGGAGCTGGTGCCGAGCTCGCGATAGGGTCCTGCCCGTGAAAGGGCCGGTGGAGATCGTCCCGGGCGTGTACGGCCTGGGGTCGGAGATGATCAATTGGTACGTCGTCGAGGACGGCGGTCGCCTGACCGCGGTCGACGCCGGGGTGCCGAAGTTCGCACGCGACCTGGAGTCCGAGCTGGCCCAGATCGGGCGCACACCAGCCGATGTCGCAGCGCTCGTGCTCACGCACTCCGACGCGGACCACACGGGTATCGCACCGGCGCTCCAGGAGGCGGGCGCGCGGGTGCTGGTCCATTCCGCCGATGACGCGACGCTCCGCAAGCCGGGTGCCAAGAAGGGCGACGCGACACCGCCGCACATGCTGCGCTACATGTGGCGCCCCTCGTTTTGGCGGCTGATGGGTCACCTCGTGCGCGGAGGCGCGGCCAAGCTGCCCAAGGTCGAGGGTGCGGAGACCTACGAGGACGGCGCCGTGCTGGATGTTCCGGGCAGTCCGCGCGTGGTGCACACTCCCGGCCACACCCCGGGGCACTGCGCCCTGCTGTTCGAGGGCCAGGGAGCCCTGTTCGCGGGCGATGCACTCTGCACCTGGAATCCGCTCACGGGCCGGGTCGGGGCCCAGATGATGCCGTCGGCGTTCAACGTGTCGAACCAGCAGACCTTCGAGTCGCTCGGGCGCCTCGAGGCGCTGCCGGCGCAGGTCGTGCTGCCCGGGCACGGCGAGCCGTACCGCAACGGACCGCGCGCGGCGGTTGCCGCGGCGCGCGCCGCCGGCCGCAGCTAATTACTAGGCGACCGGCTTCACGACGCCGTTGCGCCGTGCGCCGTGCGCCGGGCGCGTTCGACGTTTGCGTGGCCCGGCAAGGGCAAGGATCTCTGCGTCGAGGAACTTGGGCAGCGCGTCGACCTCCGGCAGGGCCTCCGGGTCCGCATAGAGGCCGAAGAACAGCGCGTCGCGATAGCTGAACATCCCGACCGAGAGCGCGTGCTGCTCCGCGAGCGGGACGACCGGATAGGCCTCGCTCAACTCGGCCCCGAGCATGTAGACCGGGAATCGCGGACCCGGGATGTTCGAGACCGTGAGGTTGAAGACGCGCGGGCTCGATGCGATGCGCGCGGCCTGGTTCTTCAGCGGGTCCGGCAGCAGGCCGAGGGCGCCGAGCATCGCGCCGGTCCCGGCGGGACGGCCTGAGGTCTTGAACGCCGCCGTTGCCTCGTGCACGCGCTCGAGTCTTCCGGAGCGCGAGGAGACTTCGACCGGCAGCTCGATGAACGCGAACGAGATGCGGTTGCCGAGGTCCTGGCGCTGGTCGTCGGCGCGCACGCTGACGGGCACCATCGCCTTCAGAGGGTGAGGGCGCTCCCGGCGCAGCAGCGCCAGCTCGCGCAGCGCACCCGACACGGCCGCCAGGCACACGTCGTTCACGGTCACGCCTGCCCGCTGCTTGGCGCGCACGATGTCGTCCATCCGGGCGCGGTGGCGCACGAGCACCCGCGCCGGCCCGATCGGAGCGTTCAGGTAGGAGGTCGGCGCCGCACGCAGCAGATCCTGCTCGAACGCCAGCGCCGCGCGTTTTACGGTGCCGGCGATTCCGCCCTCACCCGGTCGCCCCGCCATCCTGGCCATGCCACGCGCCGCGCGCAACGACTCGGTCGCATTGCTCGCGAACGCGTCGAGCGCGCGGCGCGCGGCGTTTGGAGGAGGGGCCGGACGCCACTCATCCACAGGGTCCGGCTCGGCGTCGGGTGAAAAGTCGAACAGCAATAGCGCCAGTTCGACCGCGGACTTCCCGTCCACGAGTGCGTGATGCATCTTGAAGACCACTCCGAGGCGACCGTCCGAGAGGCGCGGGACGAGATACAGGTGCCACAGCGGCCGTGCGCGGTCCAGCGGCTCCGACAGCGTCGCGTCGGTGAGGCGGCGGAACTGCTCCTGCGGGACCGGCTCGTCTCCCCCGGTGAGCGCGGTCACATGATTGGCGACCTCGAAGCTGGGGTCGTCGACCCAGGAGGGTTCGGCCAGCCGCAGCGGCGGGAACGCGAGCCGCTGGCGAAAGCGCGGGATGCGCGCGAGCCGCGTGGCGACCTTCGCTTGGAGCCCCTCCACCGTCGGACGGGGAGGCCCGGCGGGCGGCTCGAAGAGGCCGCTCCAGGCGACGTGCATGTGTGCGTTCGGGGTCTCGAGCCGCAAGAACGAACCATCCAATGACGACAAGCGCGTCATGCCGCAGATGTTCGACGCCGGCGGCCCGGATTTCTTCATGTCGCCGGTCGGTAATTCGGCGCTTGCGCTTCGACACGCGGTCCATGTGTTTCGACAGGGAGCGGGACGGTGCGCCCAACCCTGTCCATGCGCCCATGATTCCTCGGAAACTCCGGCGAAACAGCGCTCCAATGCGGAAAATGCGTCCCGACCGTTGGGAGAAACGGCCCGCGGAAATCTCCGACCTGTGTCTAAAGACCCCGGCGCATCGCGAGCCTAGTCTGCAAAGCGTTCCGTAACTGCGACCCCTGGGGGAAAGCCCAGGTGGGTAAGGAGGAACGCTCTTGAAGCGGACCAGGTACTTGAAGGCGGCGCTCTCCGGCGCGGCGGTGCTGCTGGCACTGCCGGCGGTGGCGTACGCACAGGATGGACCGACCCTCGAGGACACTGTCTCCAGCCTGAACACCACCTGGGTGATCGTGGCCGGGGTGCTCGTGATGTTCATGCAGGCCGGCTTCGCTTTGTTGGAGATCGGCTTCTCGCGCGCCAAGAACGCCGGCGCCGGCGTGGCCAAGATCCTGACCAACTTCTCGATCGCCTCGCTTGCGTACTGGGCGGTCGGGTTCGCGCTCGCCTTCGGCGGCGCGGGAACGATTTCGGGTGACTCCGGGTTCTTCCTGGACGTGAGCAGCGTGCCGTCAGAGGCGGCAAAGCAGTTCCCGTTCATTGGGCAGTACAACATCGACCCGGCAGCGTTCCTGTTCTTCCAGTTCGTGTTCTGCGCGGTCTCACTGGCGATCGTCTGGGGCACCACGCTGGAACGGATCAAGTACGGCGCCTACGTCGTCTACGCAGTCGTGTTCAGCGCGGTGATCTACCCGATCATCAGCCACTGGATCTTCGGCGGCGGCTGGCTGCAGGCGAACGTCGGGATGCAGGACTTCGCCGGATCGACCGTGGTCCACCTGATCGGGGCGACCGGCGCATTGGCGGCGTTGCTGCTGCTCGGCCCGCGCATCGGCAAGTACGGGCCCGACGGCAAGCCGCGTCCGATCCCCGGACACTCGATGCCGCTCGTCGGCCTCGGCGTGCTGATTCTGTGGCTCGGCTGGTTCGGCTTCAACCCCGGCTCCACGCTGGGTGCCATCGGCAACCGCTTCGCGGAGGTCGCGCTGGTCACCAACCTCGCCGCCGCGGCGGGAGTGCTGGCGGCGGTCACGACGATCTACGCGCTGCAGAAGACGGTCGACATCGGCATGGCGGGCAACGGCGCGATCGCAGGCCTGGTTGCGATCACCGCACCGTCCGGCTACGTCGAGTTCTGGGCCGCACCGGTGATCGGCGCCGTGGCGGGCGTGATCGTGGTGTTCGGCGTGCTCGCGATCGAGAAGGTGCTCGACGACCCGGTCGGCGCGCTGTCGGCGCACGGCCTGGCCGGTATCTGGGGCACGCTGTCCTGCGGGATCTTCACGTCTCCGCGCTACGCGGAGCTGAACGCCGTCGGTGACCCGGGCCTCTGGTACAGCGGCTCGTTCCACCAGATCGGCGCCCAGGCACTCGGTATCGGGGCGGCGTTCGGAACCGCGTTCGCCGCGTCGGCGGCGGTGTTCTGGCTGATCAAGGTCACGATCGGCTTGCGCGTCACGGCCGAGCAGGAAGAGGCCGGTCTCGACATCATCGAGCACGGCATGTACGGCTACCCGGAGTTGTTCATCCCGCAGCCGGACGGGGGTGGGAGCAACCGGTTCACTCCCGGTGCGGCACCCACACCTGCGCCGACGGCGATGAGTGCAAGCGCTCCACAACCCGCGGCCAGCGAGACCTAGGAGGTACCGGCCCACATGAAGAAGATCGAGGCATTCATACGCCACGAGGCGTTCGAGCCGATCCGGATGGAGCTGCTCGAGAAGGGATTCCCATCTCTCTCGGTCGGCCAGTACCGGGGCTCGGGACGCCAGAAAGGGATCACGGAGCACTACCGGGGATCGGAGTTGACCATTCACCTCCGGCCCAAGATGAAGCTCGAGATCGTGGTCGGTGACGGCGACGTCGGCCTGGTGACGGAGGCGATCCTGAAGCACGCTCGCAGCGGCGAGGTGGGCGACGGGAAGATCTTCATCCTTCCGGTCGAGGACGCGATTCGCATCCGGACGGGCGAACACGGCGAGCAGGTGTTGCAGGCACACGAGGCCGACGAGATACCCGCCGGCGTCTAGCCAAGGGCAGGAGTACCAAACAAATCACTGGGAACGGCACGGGGGCGTGGCTGCAGGCCACGCCCCCCGTGCCACGAGAAAAGGGAGATAGATGGCAACGATCGACACCACGACGGGGACGGGGGCGTCCAAGCAGGACGTGCTGGCGCTGGTCGAGGAGCACGACGTCCAGTTCATCCGGCTTTGGTTCACCGACATCCTGGGCCAGCTCAAATCCTTCGCGGTCGGCAAGGACGAGCTCGAGAACGCGCTCAACGACGGCATGGGCTTCGACGGCTCGTCGATCACCGGCTTCAACCGGATCGAGGAGTCGGACATGATCGCCATGCCCGACACGAGCACCTTCGCGCTGCTGCCGTGGAGGCCACGCGAGAAGGCCGTCGCGCGCATGTTCTGCGACGTGCTCGTGCCGGGCGGCGAGCCGTACGAGGGCGACCCCCGCTACGTGATGCGGCGCGCGCTCGAGCGGGCCAAGTCGATGGGCTTCGACACGTTCAACATCGGGCCCGAGCTGGAGTTCTTCTACTTCCGCCAGGCCGAGCTGAACGGCGGCCCGCCGGAGGTGCTGGACAAGGGCGGCTACTTCGACCTCACGACCCTCGACGCCGCATCCGACATGCGCCGCGAGACCGTCCTGGCGCTCGAGCAGCTCGGCATCCACGTCGAGTACACGCACCACGAGGTCGGGCCCTCGCAGCACGAGATCGACATGCGGTTCGCCGAGGGGCTGCAGATGTCGGACAACGCGATGACGTACCGCATCACGGTCAAGGAGATCGCGATGAAGTACGGCGTGTACGCGACGTTCATGCCGAAGCCCTTGTTCGGCGAGAACGGGTCGGGGATGCACGTGCACCAGTCGCTGTTCAGCGGCGGGCGCAACGCGTTCTTCGACCCGGACGACGAGTTCAGTCTGAGCGCCACCGCGAAGTCGTTCATCGCCGGCCAGCTCAAGCACGCACGTGAGATCTCGCCGCTGTTCGCGCAGTGGGTCAACTCGTACAAGCGACTCGTGCCGGGCTACGAGGCGCCGGTCTACATCGCCTGGTCGCGGCGCAATCGCTCCGCGCTGATCCGCGTGCCCATGTACCACCCGGGCAAGGAGCAGGCGACGCGCGCCGAGTTGCGCTGCCCCGACCCCGCGTGCAACCCGTACTTGACGTTCGCGGGGATGCTGCACGCCGGGCTGGAGGGCATCGAGAAGAGGTATGAGCTGCCCGCCCCGATGGAGACGAACCTCTACGACCTCTCTGCCGAGGAGCGCAAGAACCTCGGTATCGAGCAGCTCCCCGAGACCCTCGGTGAGGCGATCGAGGAGATGGCGAACTCGGAGCTGGTGCTGAGGGCGCTCGGCGAGCACGTGTTCACGCGCTACGTCGACCTCAAGCGAGCCGAGTGGGACGACTACAGGGTGCAGGTGAGTGAATGGGAGCTGGAGCGGTACCTGCCGATCCTGTAGCCGAGAGCCGTCTTCCGACCCTCGTCGTGCGGATTCGCCGCGTCCACCAGCTGATGGTGGACGCGGCGCTCACCGGCGACGGCTTCGACCGGATGGCGGAGCTCGCGGCGGAGGAGGTGGGGCGCCCGATCGGGATCGTCGTGCCCGAGCTCGACGTCGCGATCGTCTGGCCCGACGGCCACGAGGCAGAGCTCGGGGCGCTGCGCGGTTTGACCGAGGCGCGCGTCGACGGCCGCCGCGCCGCGATTCCCGCAGCGGTCGACCTCGTCGTCCCGATCTCGTTTGGCGATCGTCTCGTCGGGGCGGTCGGCATGCTTGCCGGCGGCAGCGTCGTCGAGGCGGACGCGAGCGAGTTCCTGCACCTGGCGGCCACCTCCAGCGCGACGGCGCTGGCGCTCGAGAATGCGCGCGAGCGTGAGACCGCGCAGGCGCAGGGCGGGCTGCTCGCGCAGGTCGTCGCCGGTGCGATCTCCTCCGAGGCGGCGGCGCGACGCGCGGCGGCCGAGGGCTGCGACGTGTCCGCCGGCCTGATGGTGTCCGTGACCGAGGCCGGGGGCGGGCGCCCGCGCGAAGCACTGTCGGTGATCGCCGCGGAGTTCCCGCAGGCGCTCGCCGAGCTCGTCGGCGAGCGGATCTATGCGCTGCTGCCCTCGCGACGAGGCGAGCCCCGCGCCGCCGCCGGGCTGGCGGAGCGGCTGCGCCCATACGGCCTCACCGGGACGTCCTCGCACTACGGTGACCCGCAGGAGATCACGCGCGCCGTGGCCGAGGCGCAGATGGTGCTGGAAGCGCTGTCGGACGACTCGCCTGCCGCGCACGAGCTCGAGGCCGGCGGCGGCTCGGGCGTGTACCGGCTGCTGTTCCGCGCGCTCGCCTCCGATCCGGACGAGGTGCGCCGCTTCTACGAGGACACCGTCGCACCCCTCGTCACCCACGACGAGCAGTACCGCGGGGACCTGCTGCCGACGCTCGAGTCCTACCTCGGCAACGACTGCAACATGAACGCGACGGCGCGCGCGATTTATGCCCACCGCCACACCGTCGCCTACCGGCTGGAGCGGGTGAAGGAGCTGACAGGCCTCGATCCCGCTGCCACCGAGGACCGCGAGCGGCTGGGACTGGGCCTGAAAGCGCTGCGGATCGTGGAGGCACGTACGTAAGCGGGTGCTTCTAAAGCTTCTCGCGGGGGTGTCGAACTAAAAAATGAGACGTCGCTGCCCCCGCACATGCCCAGGCTCACGTACCTGACGAAATTTGCGCTCCTCAGCCTGGCTGTGCTTGTCACGTTCGGGCTGATCGCCGGCATCTCGGGGCCTGGGCTCGGTGCCCAGCTGAAGGTCGCAGGCGCCCTCGTCCTCGGATGGATGGTGCTGGTGGGTATCGCGGCGCACGCGACCAGCCGCTTCACGCATCAGATCGCGGAGAGCGAGCGCCTCGCGCTCCACGACCCGGTCACCGAGCTGCCGAACCGCATCCTCTTCCACGACCGCGCGCAGCAGGCGATCGCGGGCTCGGATGTCACAGGCCCGGGGGTCGCGGTGTTGCTGCTCGATCTGAACCGCTTCAAGGAGGTCAACGACACGCTCGGCCATCACAACGGCGACCTCTTGCTGGCCCAGGTCGGCAGGCGGCTCGAGCAGGCGCTGCCCCAGAGCGACGCTGTCGTCGCGCGCCTCGGCGGGGACGAGTTTGCCGTACTGCTGCCGCGCCTTGACCGTGAATCCGCCGCACTCGCCGCCGCGTATCGCATTGCGGAGACGCTGCGCACCCCGTTCGTCGTCGCCGGCCTGAAGGTCGACGTCGAGGCGAGCTTCGGGATTGCGCTCCATCCGGACCACGGCGAAGACCCGGAGGAGCTGCTTCAGCGCGCGGACGTCGCGATGTACGTGGCCAAGCGCAGGCACACGGGCGCCGAGGTCTACGCCCCGCAAAGCGACGAGTACTCGCCGGACCGCCTGGTGCTGGTGAGCGAGCTGCGCGAGGCGATCGACACCTCCGGGCTCGTGCTGCACTATCAGCCGAAGGTCGACCTGCGGCTCGGACGGGTGGTGGCGGTCGAGGCGCTCGTTCGCTGGCAGCACCCGCGCCGCGGCCTGTTGCCTCCCATCGAGTTCGTCTCGCTGGCCGAGCACACCGGGCTGATCGGCCCGCTGACGAGATTCGTCGTCGCGAGGGCGATCCGGGACTCCACGACCTGGCTCGAGCAGGGCGTCGACATCCGCGTCGCCGTCAACCTCTCGCCGCGCAACCTGCACGACCCGACGCTGCCCGCACATGTCGCCGGGCTGCTCGCGGACGCGGGCAGGGGCCCCGAGTGCCTCGAGTTCGAGGTCACCGAGAGCACCGTGATGGCCGACGCGGTTCTGGCCTGTGCGGTGATGGACCGGCTCAGCGCGATGGGCACCGGGATCGCGATCGACGACTTCGGGACGGGCTTCTCGTCCCTATCGCACCTGCGCCAGCTCCCGGTCGACCTGATCAAGGTCGACAAGTCGTTCGTGCTCAACATGGATCGCTCGGAGGACGACGCCGTGATCGTGCGCTCGACGATCGCCCTCGGCCACAGTCTCGGGCTCGAGGTGGTCGCCGAGGGAGTCGAGACGGAGGAGTCGCTGCAGAGCCTGAGAGCGCTCGAGTGCGACTTCGCCCAGGGCTTCCACGTGTGCCGGCCCCTGCCGGCGGACGAGATCGCGAGCTGGCTCGTCAGCTCACCGTGGAGTCAGGCCGCAGTCGCCGTCCCCGCGCCGGCCTGACGCACCGCCGCCAGTACCTGCTCGACCGGGAACGCGAAGTGGGTCGCCGGCGCACTCGTAGGGGATCTCCCGCCCGGCGCAGAGACGTTCGGTGGCCTCGGCCCCGTATTTGGAAGATGGCGATTACGTCACCGCCGCCCTGCTGGATCTCGCCATATGCCTTCTTCAGATCGATCAGGTGCTGACGGCAGAAAGCGCAGCCGAAATGCCGCATGAAGGCGATCACCAGCGGCCCCCTGCTCCATCTCTGCGATAGCTCGACGGGACCCGCGGCGGACTCGAGCGTGAGCCGCGGAAATGGGTCGCCGTGCGCCAGCGGAGGCATGCCACAGCGTACTTCCGGCTCGGACCGACAATAAATTCATGTGACGCACCGTCATGCCGGGGCCTATAATCGCGCCAGGAGGAAGGGTCGCGGTTTCGCAGCGCGGCCCGCGCCGGGGGCTGGCCCCCGGTAGAGCACGACAACTTGATCCGTGACGACATAACCGTGCGCCTTGCCGGCGAGTCCGGCGAAGGCGTGATTTCGAGCGGCGACATCCTCACCACGGGCGCCGCTCGCACCGGGTATTGGGCGCTGACGTTCCGCACCTATCCGGCCGAGATCAGGGGTGGCCCCTGCATGTACCAGGTGCGGGTGAGCACCGACCGCGTGCGGACGCAGGGCGATGCCGTCGATCTGCTCGTTTGCTTCAACCAGGAGGCTTTCGACCTGCATCACCGCGAGCTCGCCGCGGACGGCCACATCGTGTGCGACGCGGAGTCCGTGAGGGTCTCGCCGCAATTCGAGTCGCGCTCGTCCGAGGTGCCGCTGTCGGCGATCGCGCAGGAGGCCGGCGGCAACCGCCGTGGCAAGAACATGGTGTCGGTCGGGCTCGTCTGCGGGCTGCTCGGCATCGACACGGCCCGCATCGAGGAGATGATCCTCAAGCGCTACGCGCACAAGGGCGACGTGGGGGAGTCGAACATCAAGTCGCTGCGGGCCGGCTTCGAGCACGCGCGCGACAAGCTCCCCTCCAGCGGCCACACGCTCGGCCCGGCCCGGTCTCTCGACGAGGACCGCCTGCTGGTGTCCGGCAATCAGGCGATCTGCCTCGGCGCCCTGCAAGCCGGTCTCGGCTACTACGCGGGCTACCCGATCACTCCCGCATCCGACATCCTCGAGTGGCTGGCGGCGCGCCTGCCGCGCTTCGGCGGGGTCGCGATCCAGACCGAGGACGAGATCGCAGCGCTCGCGTCCGTGCTGGGCGCCTCGTTCGCAGGTCGCAAGGCGATGACGGCCACGTCCGGCCCGGGCCTGTCCCTGATGGCGGAGCTCGTGGGCCTCGCCGGCATGGCCGAGATCCCCGCCGTGATCGTGGACGCGCAGCGCTCCGGGCCGTCGACCGGCATGCCCACGAAGACCGAGCAGTCCGACCTCAACCACGCGCTCTTCGGCGGGCACGGTGAATCGCCGCGCGTGGTGATGGCGCCGACTACGGTCGACGACTGCTTCCATGTCATCGTCGAGGCCTTCAACGCGGCCGAGAAGTACCAGGTGCCGGTGATCGTCCTGTCGGACCAGTCGCTCTCGCACCGGCTCGAGACGGTGCCACGTCCCGCGCTCGACTCCTTCGAGGTCGATGCGCGGACCCAACCCAACGGCAGCGCCGAGGCCAACGGGTCCTACAACCGCTACGAGATCCGCGCCGGCGGCGTATCGCCGATGGCGGTGCCGGGCGCCCCGGGCGCTTACGTGTCCACTGGCATCGAGCACGACGAGGCCGGCAACCCCCATTACGAGCCGGAGCTGCACACCGCGATGATGTCGAAGCGCTTCCGCAAGCTACAGCCGCTCGCCGATCACGAGGGGCGCGTGACGATCACCGGCCCCGAGCAGGCCGACGTCGGCATCCTCGGCTGGGGGTCGACCGAGGGCGCGGCGCTGGAGGCGGCCGCGATCTGCCTGGACCGCGGGCTCAAGGTCTCGACGTGTTATCCGCGCGTGCTGGCGCCGCTGCCGAAAGAGCGCATCCGCGAGTGGGCGGACGGCATGCAGCGCGTGATCGTTCCCGAGCTGAACGTGACCGGGCAGTTCGCGCGGATCGCGCGCGCGGACGCCGGCGTCGAATGCGAGTCGGTACCCAAAGCGACCGGCCTGCCGTTCACCGCGGCGCAGATCGCAGACTTCATAACCGAGGGCACCATGCCCGCTGACGACAGCGGCGTGTGGCTGCCCGGAATGACGGGGGAGGCCAGAGTTGGCTGACGCGCTGAAGGTCAAGGCAAATTCCTACAAGTCCGCGCTGAAGCCGATCTGGTGCCCGGGCTGCGGCGACTTCGGCGTGCTCGCGGCCGCCTACCGCGCCTTCGCGGAGCTCGATTTCGACCCCGACCGCACCGTGATCGTGTCGGGCATCGGCTGCTCCAGCCGCTTCCCGGGGTTCGTCTCGACGTATGGCTTCCACGGCGTGCACGGGCGAGCGCTACCCACTGCGATGGGCGTAAAGCTGGCGAACCCCGATCTGCACGTGATCGCGGTCGGTGGCGACGGCGACGGGTTCGCGATCGGCGGCGGCCACTTCCCGCACGCGGCGCGGCGCAACGTCGACATCACCTACATCTGCATGAACAACCAGACCTACGGTCTCACGAAGGGCCAGGTGTCGCCGACCTCCCTGCACAACCAGAAGTCGCCCTCGACGCCGTTCGGCAACCTCGAGGAGCCGATGAACGTCCTGGCGACGGCGATCG
>JBBRDT010000086.1:0-14015 GCA_038203635.1 Solirubrobacterales bacterium | reverse complement strand
TTGTTGCGCCCCTTCCACGCCTTCGTCGCCGGCCCGGCCACCGCCGTCCCGTTGAGGCGGCGCACTTGGCCTGCGAGCCGGTCCTGGACGTAGCCGCGCAGCCGGTCGTCGGCGGCGAGCTTGGACGTCTTGGGACGTCGCGCCATGAGCTCGGCCTTCCACTGTGCCACCGAAGGCTCGGTACTCAAGCTTGCCACCACGCGTCGCCGCGTTGCGCCGCAGCTCGCGGGAGATCGTTGACGGGGCCCGCCCAAGCCGTCGCGCAATCTCCCGGATGCCGACGTCCTGGGTCCTGAGCAACGCGATCTCCTCGCGCTCTTCGAAGCACAGGTAGCGCCCCGACTGCGTCTCGAGCATGAACGTCGCCATCCCGCCACGATCTCTGAACACCACCGGCTGCCAGCCGCCTGCGACGCCCCGACGGCAAGCGCCGCATCCGCGCTGCTGAGCCCCTTGGCGACCTCATGCCAGAACAACCGCTCCACGTCGCGACGCAACGACGGCGCCCCCGGTGATTTCAACGGACCGCGACCCGTCAGCTCGGTCATCCATCCAGCCGGCCTGCCCATCGCAACTCCCCTCGATCAGGTGTTGCGACGACCGGTTGATTTCACCTTGCGATCCGGCGTCGGAATGGTGGATCAGCTCGACGTCGGCGCCCGCGTCGCGGCGCGTGAGCGCCATTCTGAGCGCGTCGAGGACGAGGTCGGTGCGCATGTGCGAGGCGAACTGCCAGCCGACGATCCGGCGGCTGTAGGCATCGAGGACGAAGGAGAAGAACACGACGCCTGCCCAGCAGCGCAAGTAGGTGAAGTCCGCCACCCACAACGCGTCCGGGCGCGTGGCGGTGAAGTCGCGGTTGACGCGGTGCGGGGCCCTGAGCGCCATCGGGTCCGCCGTCGTGGTGCGCCACGGCTTGCCGCGCCGCTTAGCGCCCTGGATGCCGTGGGTGCGCATCAGCCGCCGGACGCGGTCGCGACCAACGTCGTGATGACCGGCGCGCTTAAGCGCGAGCCACATCTTCCGGTACCCGTAGGCGCAGTAGTTCGCCGCGTGCGTCGCCTCGATCACGCCGAGCAGCCGCTCATCGGCGATCACCCGGTCAGACCGCTCGCCGGTGGCGCGCTGGTAGTAAGCGGACGCCGACACGTCCAAGACCCGGCAAATCGGCTCGACGCCGAAGCAGCCACGATGCTCATCGATAAACGCGGTCACCTCGTTCGGTCCACGTCGAGCTCCTTGGCGAAAAACACGCTGGCGGACTTCAAGATCTCGTTCGCCCGTCTGAGCTCGAAGACCTCCGCGCGCAAACTTACGGATCTCCTCCCGCTCAGCCGTCGACGGCAGATCCGGGCGCAACCCTTGTCGGCCTGCGCCTGGCGCACACGCTTACGCAACTGTCTCGGCGTGCATCCCAAGGTCACGGGCGACTGCGGCATCGGCCGGCCGCTCTCCACCGCCAGCCTCACACCGCGCCGGACCAGCTCATCGGGGTACCTCTTCGGACGGGGCCATTACGAGTGCTTCCTCTGCCGAAGACCGAAATCCTCGTTACGAGGCCTCCGCCAAACCCAGCCTGCCTCAGCCGCCAGGCTTTCGCGCTGTCGTCAGGCTCCAGTTCGAAGCCCGGCGCTGTCATCTGTCCCTCCCTTCTCATGCTGCCGCGGAATCCACGGAATGGCGGCAACACGCATCCGAAGAAGCGACGACTCAGCCAACCGCGTTGCGAGCATTGGGCGCTTCGCGCAGGTCGTGAGATGGAGTCGACACCGCTGCTGCCACCGAGCCTTTTATCGCGCTACAGCTACGGAAGTGGGTGGTGGAGGTGGTGGCGGAGGCGGAGGTGGTGGCGGAGGTGGTGGCGGAGGCGGAGGCGGAGTTGGAGTTGGAGCTGGAGTTGAAGTTGAAGTTGGAGTTGGAGTTGGAGTTGGTGCTGGAGTGGGAGTTGGAGCTGGAATCCCCACCGCCGCGAGGATTGTGATTCGGGCTCGAGAGGCCCGGCAGTTGTTTTTCTCGCTGCGTTCGGGCAGCGCCTTCGCGCTGTCGGCGCACACAACCACGTACCAGCGAGAGTCTGCCGCCCGCTTAGGCATGACGAGTCTCGCCGCGATCAGCGCACTCTTTCCGGGGCGCAGCGGTCGGACACGGCGCGCAGAGGGGCTCGCACGAACAGGAAGGTCACCGCGACTGGCTCCCCGATCACGTGACAGGAAGAACGCCACCTTTGAGCTTCGCGTCGTAGCACGCGTGCCCACGTTCGTGAGACGGAGCTTGACCCGCACCTTCGAGCTCACCCGAACGACCCGCTTACTCACTGAGACAGAGCGTGCTGCCAGATCAGCGCCGGCGCGCTTGGTGATCGCAGCGGAGGCGGGCGGACTGGCGCCACGTCTCCTTCCTGAGCTTCGCTCCTTCGCGGTCCTCGAGAGCAGTGGGGTGTTACTGGTTCCCGATGAAGGCCTAGCGGCAACGCGAGCAACTACTCTCGATGAAGGTTTAGCGGCAACGCGAACAGCCGCCCTGCTTGATGCGGCTTTGTCAGCGCTTGCTCCGCTTCTATCAGGGGCACCGAGCGCCAAAATGAGACCCAACACCACAGCACTCGAGACGGCTATCGCGGTAATGGCGCGGATAGGTGACGCGTGTCGAAATTTTACTGACATGGTCGGTGAACCAGCTCAGAGATCGTCAGATCGATGGTTAGCCACATGAGGCGCCACAAGTCACGATGGGTAACACCACGGGTTACCGGTGTACCAGAGCTGCGTGAAATCCGGCGCGATACGGTATGTCCCGTGAGAGTAACCATAATTCCACGAGCGAGTGTCAAAGTCGTAAATCCAGTTTATGACGTACCATGACGAACCGTCGCGGATAGGCATGTTGAGATCCTGCCAGGTTATGCCGGAGGGATTGCCGTTTTGAAATTCCCACGCGGAGTTCTGGTACGCGTACCGGTATTGGCCGGAGACAAAATTTCCGCGTCCATTGTATGCCACTGGCAGCCATGCGATCCAGCCACTCGAACCGACCGTTGGAGCATACGTTTTTACGATGGTGCCGGGGCACTCGTGCGTGCCAGTCCAGTCCCACCGAATTGCGGCGTCTGCACGCGACGCGTGCGTCATACCCGCAGCAAGCCCAATGACAATAAGGACAAGACTTCCTAAGCGGGAGCCTGCACTGCTCATACGGCCTCTATCACTGCTCATGCGGCCCTTCGCGGTCGGGAAACTGGGCCGGAACGTACCAGAAAACGGGGTGGACGGAACTGCAGCTAGCCGTTCGCCAGTTCTATTTCGGACCTTGGTCCCTTCTCGGTCTTCTCGCGTGACACGAGCGCGCTCAGCGATCCACTGCGGATTTGTAGATTAGGCGTCCCAGCAATACACGGCCGTCGCGCTCTCGTGATCCCGGGAGCTGTGTTGGCCGCCCCGTACCTTGACCCGAGCATCAACACCATCGACCCAAGGATCGGAGTCCATATTCAGGCGCTCGGCACTTCAGCTCAGGCGGGCCGCCCTCGTGGCCGTTGCCTCGTGGCGAGTGCGAATGTCGCCAACGTCGAGGCCGCGACGGTCGAGCGCGTGCAACGGCTCGATCCGTACGGGTCGCCGATCGACTCCTACTACCTGCAGTACACCGCGGCGCCCGGGGAGGCGAACAACCTGGAGATCCGGCTCGAACCGGCTGGGGTGACGCTTCACGAGATGAGTCGGCCGCTGGTGGCGAAGGGCTGCGATCAGATCGATGCATCGACCGCGCACTGGCTGTCCGACGACTCGCTCACGGTTACGCTCGCCGATGGCGATGACCTCGCGCGGATCGTGGATACGCGGCCGCTTCCGACCAACCCCGAACCTGATGCTCCGCGGGGTCCGTAGGTCCGCATCGAGGCGGGCACTGGGGCGGACAGCATGACCGGCAGCCCGGGCGATGAGGTGTTCATCGACGGCGGTGACGGCGAGGCCGACCGCTTCGTCGGCCGCGGCGGCGATGATCGCCTCTCCTACGTCGGACGCCGGAAGTCCGTGCGGATCACGGTCGCAGCGCCCGGGGAAGATGTCTTCACCGGCATCGAGACGCTGGAGGGCGGCTCCGGCGACGACGTCCTGGGCGGCGACGGCAGGCCAAACGGCCTATGGGGGCGGACCGGGCAAGGACACCCTGCGGGGACGCGGCGACGACGACGACCTCGATGGGGACGGCGGCGCGGACCGGCTCTATGGCGGCTCGGGCGACGATGTGCTCAGCGGCGACACGGCCACGTCTGCGGTCGGCCGCGACCTGTTCGAGGGCGGTGGAGGCGAAGACTTCCTCGATCGGTAGGGGTCATAAAGCGTTAGCGAGGAAACTTGACGGCAATGCCCAAGCGGGGCCATGAGGGACCGCGCTGGTTGCGCCAGTGTTTGTGGTAGGTGTCGAGCTTGCCGGGTGAGCGGGTGGACGAACAGATCCAGCTCGTCGACCAGGCCGTCCGTGAGCATCGCTCGGATCAGCGTGCGGCCGCCGCTGGCGTAGACATCGCCGTCGACCTCGTCCTTCAGGCTGCGGACGGCGTCGGGGGTCGTATGGCCCGATGATCTTCGAGTTCCTCCACGTCGCAGTCGTGAGCGTAGCGGCGACGACGTACTTGGTGGTGTCGTTGAAGAACGGCGCCCCTGGATCGTCCTCGACGGTTCGCGTCGACCCGGCTGGCTCGAACATGTCGTAAGTCGTGCGCCGGAGCAGGATGCCGCCGGGTTTGACGGAACCGGGTTAGGTGGATTGCGTAGCGTGCTCTTTCGTGATGATGGTGATGCTGCTCAGGTTCTCGAACTGGCTGGGCGAGAGATCATGAGCGCGGAGTCCGTTACGTGTTCAACTGAGCGACGGCGGCGGACCCGCTCGTCACGCGCGTGGTTCAGATAGTGTCGCTGCCGAGATGATCGCGCACGTATGAACTACTGCTCACGGGCTGGGCGAGCGCGCTGAGATTGAGGCGTAGCCGTCGCGCCGAACGTGCCCTTCGTCTGCAACTGGTGCTAGTCGAGAGCGTGCGCGCTGGCTGCCGGGTGCCGTTGCCCCCGCGGGGATTGCACGGATGAGGCTGGGGTGCCGTACTCTTGTGATCACGGCTGTGTTGCTCGGATCGGTTGTTCCGTGCGCGCAGGCGGCGACGGTTCGACAGAGCGTCGAGGGCGAGCCGAGCTTTCCCAACCGGCAGCTGAACATCTCCGCGTTGCCTGGGGAGCGCAACGCGCTCGCACTGTCGGCGGGCACGGGCGCCGGCGAGATCGTCGTCCGGGACGATGGCGCGGAGCTAACCGCCGAGGCGGAGTGTCGGGCGCGTTCGGACGGCTCGGTTTCGTGCCCGGGGAAGCGCGACGTGGACGGGATGTCGCGAAGCATCGCCGTGAATCTGGGCGATGAGGATGACGTGGCGATCGTCGGCCCAGGCGTCGGGCCCGTCGGGATGGACGGTGGTGCCGGAGCGGATCGGCTCACGGGCGGTGGAGGAGGCGACCACCTCGACGGCGGCGCCGGACCGGACATTCTCGCCGGCGGCGATGGCGACGACGAGTTCTTCGACAGTCCATACGGCGCGGCTTCGGATGACCTAATGGACGGTGGCTCAGGCCTCGACACCGCATCCTACGGGTTACACACGCTGCCGATTGCGGTCAGTATGACCGGCGGCACCGTCAGGAGCGCTGAGCAGCATGACCGCTTCAAGCGCCTGGAGGGAGTGGAGGGAGGCGACGGAGATGACAGGTTGATCGGCGGCCGCGGGCGCGACTTCTTCGCGGGTGGCAGGGGCGCGGATCGGATTGTCGGCGGTGCCGGCGACGATGCGCTCTTCGGTGACGACGGCCGCGACGCGATCGACGGCGGCAGCGGTGACGATCTCGTTGATGGCTCGCTTCCGGACGACGATCGGATTCGCTGTGGCGTCGGCGACGACGTCCAGCGCCCAGCCAGCGGGCGCCGCGCGCAGCCGGGGTGCGAGCGCGTCAGTGTGACGGGCGACGTCGTCGTCCACGCGAGCCAGGCCATAACCATCGGTGCGCGACCCATCCGCGTCCATGACCGTAGCGTCACATTCGTCGTGCGCTGCCCCAGAGGAACTGAGTCTTGCTCGGCCAAACTCACGGTCCGCGACAGTCACGGTCGACGGCTCGGTCGCTCGCGGATGACGCGCATACGCGCAGGACGCCGCGCGTCGGTGTCGATCAGGTGCAAGCCGTCCCCGCCGGGCGGCACTCTCAGGGTCGATGCCGACCTGCAACGAGGCGAGCCGCTGGACCCGGTCCTGCACTACCTCACGCGCCGGCGCTGATCCTACCTGTCGCGGCCGCACGGACTCAGCGTGAACATTCCTCGAGCATCACCCAGCACCGGCGGCGGTCTCCGCCCCGCGACGTCGTGCGTCGATGCGAAACGGCCGCCCATGCATATGCCGTCCGAGTGCTGGTTTGCGCGAAACGGAGCAGCGTCGTGACGGGAAGCATCGCCCAGCAGCAGAGTGCCTGCATCGGATGGACGAGCCGGCGCGGGGGACGCGGGGATACCTCGTGACCGCTGTTCGCCGACAACTGACAACCGGCCCCCGGGCCCCTGCTCGTGGAGAGGAGCGCGAATCGGAGGGATGTCCAAGCCTCGTCCAAATGGGACGGAGTACGAAGGCGTACTCCAGCCGACTCGCCGTCAGCCATTGAGCGGCAGGGGCGGGCGACCCTCGGGGTCCCCGCGCCCGCCCCGACGGGGTTATCGAACCCGTGTCCGGCATCGCAGCGCCAGTCGTTCGGGTAGGGGTTGATCGGTACTCCCTGCATCTCTGAGTTCCCTAACGCTAGCGGCGTGAGTTCTCGCTCGCTCGTCACCGTCGCGCGGGGTCTGCGCGGCCGTTGCGGAACTCGAGGGATCCGGAGATGAGCCGCCGCTCCACGTCTGCGGCGCAGGAGGGCAAGCCGGGTCCGGCAGGGCTCCACCCGGGATTGATCTCGCCTTCGCTGCAGTCAAGTAGCGAGTAGTGGTGTAGCGCCAGGATCGTCGGGTTGAGGCGGTTGGTCTCTCAGGCGGCGCTGAGGGGGTTCGTCTCCTTGATCTCGTTGTGTGTGTGATCGTCTCGATCCAGGACTGACGAGAGTGATTCTTGGGCGAGGTAGCGGCGGCTGACGAGCCACTCGTCATTCTGCTCGACGAGCATCGCGCCGGCGAGCCGGATCAGCGAAGCGTCGTCGGGGAAGATGCCGACGACGTCGGTGCGGCGGCCGATCTCGCGGTTGACGCGCTCGAGCGGGTTCGTGGACCGCAGCTTGGACCAGTGCTCGCGCGGGAACGCGTAGAAGCCGAGCAGGTCAGCCTCGGCGTCTGAGACGAGCTGGGCGACCTTGGGCGCGACGAGCTCGAGCCGTTCGACGACTTCGGCGTGTGGGTGCCGCCTTCTCTACTCGAGGTGCGACACCTCGGGCGTGCGACGCTGCTCGTCGAGCAGAAGAACGTCGACGGATTCATCGTCACGGGCCAGAAGGTCGATCGACCGCCACGCACGATTGATCTGCTCGCGCCGCTACGACAGGATCTGACCGAGTACATGCTTGCAACCGGCCGGCGAGCGCCGAAAGCGCTGTTGTTTCCTCGCCCGGATGGCAAGCCATGGCGCGACACCGACTATCGCAACTGGCGCCGCCGAGTGTTCTATCCCGCGGCGGCCGCAGCGGGACTCGCGACCCTCGAGCAGAGCGTGTCCTACGTCACCGTCGACGGAAAGCGCCGCCGACGCACGAAGACCGCCTACGACGGGCTGCACCCCTACGACCTACGACACTCGTTCGCGAGCCTGCTGCTGCGCGACGGCAGACTGAGCCTGGCGGAGATCGCCGAGCAACTCGGCAACAGCGTCGCGACGCTCAGCGACGTCCACGCCCACGTCATCGCCGACATGAAAGGGCAGCCGAGAACGTCCGCCGACGACGCCATCATGCAGGCCCGGATGAAGCGAGCGAAGCAAGCGCAGTGATCAGCGACCCAGCTGATCGATCCGATGCCCCAGCACCCGCGCTCGAAGACGCAGCGTCGATGTCGTCGAGCCGCCGTCACAGTCTGGATGTATCCGCGTCGTGGGGGCGTCCTGGGGGCACTCGCTCTGTCCCACCGGGTCTCTACGAGCTGATCGGGGATCCTCCAGACCACGGCGTAGAGCCCCGACAGGACCGGACCGGACGTCTGACTTTCGATGGTAAGGAAGGGGTCGCCGGTTCGAGTCCGGCAGAGGGCTCTCGAGTAAAGCCCCGCTCAGGCGGGGTTTTTCTTTGCCCGAGACCCGATGGATCCAAGATCTGGGGTTCCGTGGGCCATGTTTGGGCCATGTTACGAAACGTAAGCAAGGGCAACCGCGGCGAGGAACGGGTCGCGCGCGCTCCGGCTGCCAACCTTGAATTGGGTCCGGCGCTGATCAAGGAAAGCGCTGATCCGTTACTAACGCCCGCGTATTGGTACCGATCGCGGGGGCCGGATCTCGCGCGCTCGGATCTACTCTCAACGTGCTCTAATCGCTCGTTTAGAGCTTCGTTGAGAGTAGGCCGATCAGCGCGGCACGACCTCCCAGTACGCGCGCGGATCCCTGGTGCTCTTCCCGACCCAGCGGATGACACCGGCGTCCTCGAGCGCCTTGAGTGTCCTGATCGCGTACGGTCGCGAGCGGCCCAGTAGCTCGGCCACCTCACCTGTCGAGATGCGGCCGGCATCGCGGACCGCCACAGCGACGGACCGCGCGTCCGGGGTGAGCTGTGCGTCCAGCCCGCGGTCGGTCGCGTCGCCAGAGAGCACGAGCCTGACGCTGGCGGTGGTCTGCGCGTAGACCGGGTCTTGCAGACCGGCCAGGCGCATCTCCTCGTAGATGCGCCGGATTCCCTCGCCCAGTTCCTGCCCGAAGTCCAGATCCGCACAGACCCGGGCGATGCGTGGGTTGCGCGCGAAACGAGGCGCGTCGAGCGGATCGGCCAGGTTGACGATCCCGGGGAAGCGGCCCGGGCTGCTGATCTCCATCCGGTCATCGAAGATCTCGACGCGGATGTGGTCGCCCGCGAGGCTGTAGGACCGGTGCACGACGGCGTTGACGACGCCTTCGAGCCACGCATCCTGCGGCACCAGCGCTACGTCCTCGAAGCGGCCGTGGCTCGTCAGCGCGCGCCGCGCCGGCTGTAGGGCGGCGATGCTCGCCCTCGCAGCTGCGATCACATGCGGGATCGGGCCCTCGTGGCGATGGTCCTCCCGCAGCTGCTGTCGCGCTCCGGCTCCGCGCTCCCTGCCGCCGTAGCGGAGCACCCGCACGAACGCCTCAGCTAGCCAACGCTGGGGGTACTGGGCGAAGAGAAGTGCGCCGGCGACCGTGAGCTCGCGCCCCGACAGCAGCCCTCTCGCCTGGAGCACCCGGTCGACGCTGCGACCGCCGACGGCCTCGACGTAGCCATCCACGAGCGAGCCGTCAAGGTCGGTGACCGCGCTGTCGCTGACCGGGCGTACCTCGTAGGTCTCGTGACCCCGATCGAACACGAGTTCCTGCCGCTGCGCGAACGTCAGCCGGCGGGTCTCGTCGCCGATCCGAAGGAAGACCTCGTCTCGGGCATTCGAGTACACGACGCCCTCGCCTGGGCTGACGTGGAACACGAGCAGATGCTCTGGATTGCCGTCGCGGACGCACGGGACCAGGTCGGCCTTCGCTCGGACCGGTGGCACCGTGAAGTCCACGGCCGCCTGCAGCAGCGAGTTGCGGCGCTCGCCCAGGTGGTCGGTGCCCTCGATGTGTCCTTCGGAGAGTCCGATCACGACGACGCCTCCGTCGGCGTTGGCGAAGCCGACGAGCGCATCGGCCAGCGCTCGGGGCTTGATGCGAGACGACTTGCGGTCGAACCACTGATCCTCGGCGGCGACGAGGAGCGTGCCGCCGATCGTTTCAGGCGGCTCGGTGAGCGCTCGTTCGATGACCGCGGAGCTCATTTCTACTCTAAACAGATTAGAGTAGCTGGGAGACACTCGCTCGGGCGGAGATCAATCGATGTTGAATGCGATCTCCGCGGCCGCCGGCCGCGAGGCATGAGAACTTCCCGCTCGCCGCTGACCGGCTCCGCCCCGCGCCGCCGGCCTGTGCGAGCGGAGCGCGCCTCTGTCCAGCGACTCGGAGAGTCGCTCTAACGCCGCGCCGCTCCGCGTCCGTCGGAGCAGGCACGATGACCGCGTGAGCCTGCCGTCTCGAAGTCGCGGATCGATCGTGCCGGCGATGCCCTTCGCGCGCACCAATCCGGCGAGGCGCCGCTGACGTACGACGAGCTCGTGGAGGAACTGGCAGTCGTCGACGCGTTCCGGAAGGTCCATGCGGCTCCGCTACGAGCGTCGCCGCCTACCTTCGGTACTACGTCAGCGAGGCATCGGGTGGCTCGTTCGTGATCGGCCAGCGGCTCAAACGGATGGCCACGATCCGAGACAAGCTCGACCTTGAACCGAGCATGTCGCTGTCCGAATGCATGATCTGGGTGGCTGCCGCGCCGTCCTTCACGATCAGGCAGCGGTGGATCAGGTACTAGCTCGGCTGCGCGCAGCAACGGCGTTGGGCGCTGCTGCCGCGGACCTGGGACTGCGTCAGCCGGCCGAAGCCAGACGGATACCGCGCCAAGCACCTGGTCGCACGCAAAGACGGCGCGCTCATCGAGATCCAGCTCAGGACGGAGATCCAGCACACCTGGGCTGAGCTGGTCGAGCATCTGGATCGCAGGCTCGGCACCCGACTCAAAGCCGGCCAGGCTGACCCCTCGGTACGAGTCGCTCTCATCCGCGGCTCGGAGATCATGGCCGAGTTTGAGCGCGGCGAATCGACCGAGCTGCGACAATGACGGCTCTACAGGCAGTCACCGCGCCTGCCGATCACAAAGACACCTCATGACCATCGGCGCAACAAACTACTTCCTTCTCGTCTATCACCTCGACACGCATGAGCTTCGTGTCGAGGAGTTCGGTGGGAACGAGGATGCGGCGGCAGACGCCTATACAGCGCGCGAACATGAGTACCGGGATCAGCCGACGGTCGAAGTGGTCATGGTCGGAGCTGATTCGATCGATACCGTCCGCAAGACCCACTCGCACTACTTCGCCACCTCGGTGACCAGCGACCTGGTCGCTGACCTCGAGCGCGATCTCAGCGAAGCCATCCGCGTGCGCGCGGCCGCGTAGCGTCACCGTTCCGGCCGCGGCGTCGAGCGCCGCAGGCGATGGTGCAACACCGGTCGCCGACGGCGGCACGACGTCAGAGCGTGATCTCGACGGCTGGGTTGACGAGCTCGTAGGCATTGTTCACGAGCGCGGCATTGATGATCTTCGTCACGCCGAGCCGGTACCGGCCATATCCGGAGTGGATGTGGCCGCAGACAATGAGCCGGGGCTGAACGCGCTCCAGCGCCTCGGTCATGGCCGTGGAGCCGACGTGCGGTTGTCCGTCCGGTTGGCCATTGTGATCGCCGTATCCACGCGGCGGGCCGTGGCAGATCACGATGTCGGTGTCGGCGGGAATCCGCTCGAACTTCGAGGCGAGGAAAGCCTCGCCGAAGCGCCGAGGGGCGTTGAACGCCCAGTCGTGAAACCAGGGCTGCCACGGGGTGCCCCAGAGCTTGAGTCCGAACAGCTCGACGCCCGCGTCCTCGAGGTAGTGGCAGCGCAGTCCGTCCGGGACACCCCAGGCTTGGATGGACTGGTCGTGGTTTCCGGCGACGAGCACGACCTCGGTGGCCGGAACGCGCTCGAGCCACTCCCTGAACTCGCCCACGAGGAACGCCTGCTTTGCGGCGAGGTCTCCCTTGAACGCGAAAGAGACGTCGCCCGCGATCAGCAGGACGTCGCACTCGGGGATATCGATCAGGTTTTCGTGAAGATCGGCCGTGCAGACGATCCTCGTCATCGGCGTGCGAACTGGTTGCGGATCACGCCGCTGCGTTGACCAAGCGCTCGAACCGCGCCTCGAGCCGCCGCGGGTCCGGTCGGTCCTCGGGCCGTCGGGGCACGCCGATCGGCTGGCCGTGGAAGTCCTGCAGCCCCCTGCGCAGCATCGGCCCGTCGATCTCGCGCAACAGTCGGTCGGCGATGTGCACGACGCCGGCTGGGTCGATGCCGAGCAGGTTGCGATCGAAGGCGAGGTGGTGAATCGCGCACAGCGCGAGCCCATTGACGACGGCCGCGATGCCCTCCGGCTCGACGTCGGGAACGATGTGGGCGGCCTGGACGAGTGCGCGTTCGCGCAAGGTGCAGATTGCACAGCGGTGGCGGTAGGCGCGCATGACGTCGAGCTTGAAGCGCTGCTGGTGAAGCCGTAGCCGTGCTTCGCGCGTGGCATATGCGCGAACGTCCGGCGCGGAAACCAGGCCGCCCGCCTGCATGTCCTGCACGGGCAGGCCGGGCTCGAGCAGCACTGCCCGGGCACCCGGGTCGTCGGCCGTGACGAACATGGGCGCGAGCACGAGGTACTGGCTGGGCGCCATCGCGCGAAAGTAGACGAGTGGCGTGCGTAACTCGAAGGCGGCGCGTAGCGCGCGGTTGTCCGCCTGATCGAGCGTGCCGGCACGATACGCGTAGGTGAAGAGCGCGCCGCCCTCGTCGTAGGCATCGCCGTAGGGATCCTTGAGCGAGGTGGTCAACGTCAACGCAGCGGGGCCCCGCTGAACTTGCGCGCGGTGGATGCCCTTCTGGAAGGATCCGAAGCTGACCCGCTGCCCGTCGAACTCGAAGCCGGTCCGCAGTCGGGCGAGTGGTACGAGGTTGTCGTAGACCTCGGCGAGCTTGCGCGCGTTCGTGACCGCCGCCTGACGAAGTGGGAGGTCAGGGTCCGTGGCGGGCACCTCGACAAACTGTCGCGCAGACTGACCCCGACCGCAAGACGCTGCCCGCGGGGCTCCAGGCCGGCCTCAATGCGCGTCGACCTGCCTGTTCGGCCCGTCCACCGCTCGCCGTCTGAAGCTGCGTCGACCCGATATCGCGGTACCGATACGCGCGGTGGTCCGGTTCGTCGACGCCGACTGGCCCTGGTTGGTTCGCGTCGAAGTCGGCGGCGTTTCTGCGCTGCCGCCCCGGCGCACGGCAAAGCTCTGCGGCGCCGAGGCCTCGCTCGACGCCGCGGCGGTCAAAACGCTCTCCGACGCGCTCCCAACGCGGTTGGCGTCGGCGTAGCTCCAGACCGACTTGACGTCGCTGGGGTACTCCGGAGCGCTCAGCTGCTGAGCTCGGGGAAGGAGAGCTGCGCTTCCGCCGGCTCCGCCATTCGCTGGCCGCGCGCCATCAGGATCTGCTCCTGAGCGCTGATCCGCTCGGCCCCTCGCTGCTCGGCCATGACGTGGCCATAGGTGTCGAGGCAGACGGTCGGGTTGTGACCGAGCTGGGCGGCGATCTCTACCACGGACAGTCGGCCTTCGTGAATCAGCAGGGAGGCGAACGCATGGCGGAGGTCGTAGGGGCGAGCACCCGCCAGCCCGACCTCTTCGGCCACCGGTGCGTAGACACGCTTGCGCCAGTTCCGCCAATCGGTCTCTCGCCAGAACCCGCCAGCACGCGAGGGAAAGAGCGGCTGCGCCGGTCCAGGCCGGCCAGAGAGCCGCCGCCAGGCGGCGAGGTCATCGCCAAGAGGATCGAGCAGGTCGACGGTCCGCGGCTGGCGACGGTTCTTCAGGCTCTTCAGCTGCCCGTCGCTGAGCGCGTGCTCGACGAGTAGCGTGCGCTCGCGTACATGCCGCCATTGCAGCGCGAGCGCCTCCTGCGGCCGCATGCCGGCATAGGCGAGCACTGAGAGAACGGCAACGTCGCGAACGCGACCTTGCGCAAGGAACCGAGTTCGCATTGTCTCGATGAGGCTTGGAGGGATTGCCTGCACTGCCGGACGTGGAGGCTTCGGAGGTTTGCGCGTGCTCTTCACCGGGTTGCTCTGCACGCGGCCACACTCCACTGCGCGCTGCATCACGCCCTGGAGCATGGTCATGGTCTTGCGGATCGCCTCGATG
>JBBRDT010000085.1:0-14214 GCA_038203635.1 Solirubrobacterales bacterium | reverse complement strand
GCCCACCGCAGCCTGGATCAACAAGCCCAACAACGAGGAGGCCGCTCACTAAATACCGACGCGAAGTGTCTCATCGGACTTGACAGGCTCCGGCGCACGGAGCTCGGTGGCACGCACGTGTGGGCCTCATCGACGACAACGACGTCGGGGCAGTGCAGCGCGAACTCGTCGCGGCGGCTCTTCTGCTTGATGAAGTCCGTCGAAATGACAAGGAACGGAAACTGGTCGTAGACGGTGCGACCGAACGGCAGCCCGCGTGCCAGTCGATTTGCGGTAGAGGGAAGCAGCAGCTCAGCGTTCACACCGAACTTCTGCCGGAGCTCCAACTGCCACTGGGGCGCGAGCTGAGGCGAGCACAGGACCGCGATCCGCTCTGCGTCACCGGTCGCGAGCAGTTCAGCGAGGATGAGACCGGCTTCAATCGTCTTGCCGATACCGACGCCGTCCGCGATCAGCAACCGCGTCGTGCCCTGGCGAGCGCTCATCATGAGTGGCACAAGCTGGTAGTTGCGCGGGGCGACAGCGAGCGAGCCGAACGAGCGGAACGGTCCAGCCGTGTGCCGAAATGAGAGGCGAACGGCCTCTCGCAGAAGTCGCGCACGCGATGCGTCGCCGCGATCAGCGGGGTCCGGAGCGGCGAACGAAGCTGGCCGAATCTCCTCGTAGTCCGGCAGCAGCGCCGTTACCTCGTCATCCATGCCCCCCAAGGGTCGGACCAGCAGGGTCGCGGGCGCGGCTCCTGGCAGGACAAGCCAGTCACGGCCTCGAGCTGTGACCAACGCTCCGGGGCGGAACTCCGGTGTGCTGGCAATCATCGCTGGCGGCCATTCCCCGGCCCGAAGATGTGCGGGTTGGCCTCGAAGATCTCCCGCCAGCTCGGCTGCTCGCCACATGCGCCGGTGCGACCGTCCTCGTGATGGAACCGCAACACGAGCCAGCCCTGGCGCTCCAGCTTACGCTGGACGTCGCGGTCCTTCTCGGCCTGGTTGCCATGGTCGTGGACCGGACCATCAACGAAGATGGCGGCGTCGACGTCAGCCCGGCGGTAGGCAAAATCAGGCTGCACGTAGAGGTCGTCCACCTTGACCTGCGCTTCGGTCGGGAGAAGGTAGCCACCCTGAGAGAGCCGGTCGAGGAAGTGTCGCTCGAGTGTGTTGCTGACCTCAGCCAGACCCGTCAGCGCGACCTCGCGGGTCTCCCGTCCGCCGGAGCCGATGTCTAGACGCCCGTCACGCAGCGCGATGAGCGTGTCGCGGGCTGCGTGGCGATCCAACCGCTGGTGATCCCACTGGTTCCCGTAGCTGAGCAGACAGTCGTAACAGGCCTGCGCGCATCGTTCGGTGGCGTGCTCGGCGTGCCCAAGGTCCTCCCCGGTGTCCGGGTCGAAATGGAGCAGTCCAAGCGCGCGTCGTGCGACTTCGTTGAGCTGGTTCGGCTCAGTGGTGAGCCGGCGGAGCACGCCGGCTCCGCCTTCAGCCGCTTCGAAGAACAGCATCACGCGCCACTCGTGATCGCCGGTTCGGCCCGGGAGCGGCTCGGCGGCGAGCTCGCTCTCTTCTAGTTGGTACAGCGCTTCGATCCCTCGCTTTAGCGCGTACATGGCCGCCATCCGAGCTTCCACGGTGACGGACGGATCGAACTCGAGAAGCATGGCGTTCCGGTGGTCCTCGACGTACGGCACCACCCTGCGAATCCGCGCGTCCGGATCGTGCGCGTCGGACGGCGGGATAGACACGCCGCCGTCTTCAGCGTCGGGGGCGGGGAGGTCAGCAGCCTTCGCCCATCGGCCGTCAAGGGTGTTCAGCAGGTAGCCGATTTCGTTCCGGTTCTTGCGCCGGCGGAGGCCCACGTTCATGCGTCGGATCAGTGCGGTATCGCCGTACGTGACTTTGGCGAGCGTCTTGCCGTCCGCGATTTGCATGCGGCTCGATTGTTGGCTGGAACGCTCTCCGTGTGGCTCGTAGCGGAGCGACGTGATGATGTCGTAGCCGGCCCGCTGGCGCTCCTCTTCGTCCGCGTTGATCCGGTCACGACGCCTCGTCTTCACCGCCAAGAGGCGCATTAGGCGATCCATCCGCGTGAGGTTGGCGCTGTCGCACTGCTCGCAGACCTCGACCCCGGTCTCGCCATTACCTTCGTTGAGATAGCCGCAGTCTGCGCAGCGCTTGATCTCAGTGAGATGGACCCCAGTCCCATCCTCACGTGCAGGCAGGGTGACCTTGACGACCTCGTAGCGCGCGCCCTCGTGGTAGATAAACGCACCGGGGCCGAACTCGCTGATCGCGAGGAATCGAGGGCGTTGGACGTAGTCACCCTGCCCGCTCTTCGTCTTCCGCTCGGCTGGAATGAACGCCGCCAGCGGCAAGCGGGGGAAGGAGTAACCGGGCAGGAAGCCTTCGGACGCGAAGTACCTGTAGGTGTAGAAGTCACCCTGGTTGACGCTGTCGATGTCTCCACGCAACAGGTCGAGCGCTGCTCGTGCCTCGGAGATCTGACCGCGTGCGCGACTCTTCGTTGCCTCGTCGGCGTTGATCTTCTTGAGGGCATCGTTGGCGGCATCTAGCTCCGCGTGAGCGTCTCGGTAGAGGCCCCGCCAGCGGTCGAGGGCACGCTCAAACGCGTGAGGCGCGTCGGTCACGGTCCTCTCGACCCAGTCGTCACGCCACCACGGCGCCGAGGTCACTTCGGTCGTCGCCTGCAAGACAGTGCTAATAGCCGCCATCGCTCGCGACGCCGCACTCTTGCTGTGGATCTTGGACTCGATATCCGGATGCAAGGGCAGTCCGTCGACGTCGGCGTCCAGGACCTCGGTCATCTTGGCCTTGAGGTCGAGACTTGTCTCAACCAGCCAGATGGCGTGAGCGTGCGCCCGCACCAGATCCTGGTTCCCCAGCTCGAGTCGTGGCGGCGCCACGACACCCGCGACCATCTCTTGGCTTCGCGCGAAGTAGTAGTTGTCATGAGCGCTGCCGGTCGCGCAGTAGGTCAGGACGACCGCTGGCTGGCCTGACCTTCCTGCCCGGCCGGAGCGCTGCGCGTAGTTGGCTGGCGTAGGCGGGACGTTACGCATCCCCACCACATTGAGGTCGCGGATATCGACGCCGAGCTCCATGGTCGGCGAGCAGTAAAGGACCGGTAGCGTCGCCTCGCCGAATGCGTGCTCGCGGTCTCGGCGATCCTCGGGCTTCACCTGAGCCGTGTGCTCTCGAGCCTCAAGCCCAGCCAGCTCTGAGGCGGTCTCCTGATAGAAGCGCTTGAAGTACGGATTAACGCGGCCCACAGTGCTTGATCCCCGCAGGGGATCAGCCACGCGGCGCTCGCCGACATCCGCGTGCCACAAGAGCATTCCGGCGTGGACTCTGTAGCCGAGTCGCTTGCCTTCCTCAACGGTGGCCAGGAGACCGAGTCGCGCCAGCACCTTGAGCGCGTCCTCGATGATCACGTCGGCGTCGGCGACGCGTAGCGGGTGGTCGTGGTCGGGGAACCGGTCCGGGCGCCGGAGCCACCGGCCGTATAGACCCAGTCCGGAGAGGTATAGGTCCCCGCGGCTCGCAGCGCCCTTGCCACGGCGTCCTGCGTAGCAGGTGGCGGCATAGATCCCGCGTTCGTCTGTGAGCGACCATGGCGCTTTCAACCACTCCTGGCTGCCGCGCCGAATCGCGTCGTACCTTTCTTCCTGTAGGTACTCGGACTCGACGCAGAGGTTCCGTCGCAGCTCGTCTAGCAGCACACGAATGACCTGTGCGCGCGTGGTCGCGTTCGCGCTCGCCAACGCCGGATGACAACCTTCCCATCTCTCGTGGGCAGCCGCGATCTCGTCGAGGCTCTCGTACTCGAGCCTCAGCAGTCCGACCTGCTCAAGATTGGGCATTGTGATGCGCCAGCCACGCTTGAGGTCCGCGTAGATCCGGTACGTCACGGACTCTCGGAGGGCTTGGTCGATCCGCTTACGCGCGCCGAATTCAGCCTCGGGGTTCCGCGCGTAGTCAGCGAAATCGATGCCCAGCGCACCTACTACTGCTGAGCCGAGCTCGCGGTCTGACAGCGGGTCAAATGGGTGGGCGAGTTCGTGCTGATTGGCTGCCGCGTAAAGCGCCGCCCGGACGAGCCCCACCAGGACGAAGTCGTTGAAGTGGCCAGCTTGCAGGCTGGCGTCCTGACGGTTGTCGGAGAACGCGAGGAACTTGCGCGCTTCATCCGAGACTCCCGGGGATTCGCGGAGCGCCCGGACAACCGACTGCGAGAGGACAGTCACTGCGCTTGCTCGGCCTTCGGTGCCCAGGCTTGCCACGCGAGAGAATTCCGACTGGCGTGCGCTCTCGTACGTCGTCTTGCAGCTTGGGCAGAAGTGGAGGCGTTCGAAGAAGGCGCCGGGCGTACCATCGTCGTGGTCGCGGCCGAAGCTGTCCAGAACGACGGGAATCGGAAGTCGCGTTCGGCGTCCCGGATCGAGCGTGCGCCCGTCTATGTCCTCGACGATCCAATCGGCCGGAACCAGCTCGAGAAGATCGCTCGAGCCCTCGGGTGGCCATGGGTTCTCGGAAAGGTAGAGCAGGCCTTCCGCGTCCACCGGCTCGCCAAGGCCGCCGCGGAGCAGGCGTGGCGTGTAGGCAACGCCGGTCGCGGACTTCTCACGATTGACGACGAGGTACTCCTGGCCGCACTCTCGGCAGAAGGCAAGCGGGAAGAGCGGTTGGCCGCCTGGTCCTTCGGGAGCGCTTCGCTGGTACTGCGTTGTGAGGAACCGCCGAGAGGCGGGCTCGAGGGTGACGTAGGCCGTGTCGCCCTTACCGATGAACTGGTGCAGCTTGAAGGCAAACAGAGAACGGTCGTCGTCGTCCTTCGCGCCGGCGCCGGCGAGGAGCGCTGCGCGAAGGGCGTGTTCGCACTGCTCCGGAGGGACTTGCGTCTCTTCCGAGAGGCGCGCGGCGGCATCCGCCAGGCGGGTCGGAGTCTGGCGCGCGAGGTCTCTCTCGTCATCGAGGCGAAGACCGAAGACCTCTTCGATCCAAACGGCAAGTGGATCGGTTCGCAACTGGTGGAAGGTGGCTGGTGGCGTGCGGCCGAGACGCAAGCGGAGCGACTCCGGGTCGGTGTCGCCGGCAGTCGCGCGCCGCAACGTCTCGCCGACGATGTTCCTCGGCTCGAACTCAACACCGAAGAGTCGTGTGGCAAGTGCGGCGACCCCGGCTCGCTGCTCCTGCCGCGTTCCAGGGCCGGCGAGGGTGGCGCTTGTGCCGATGCATTGCAGCGCGCGACCCCCAACGGCGTCTCGGAGGCGACGCATGAGCATCGCGACGTCGGCACCCTGTCGGCCTCGGTATGTGTGGAGCTCGTCGAGGACGAGGTATCGCAGGTTGGTCGCGCTACGGATCAGGCCGTCACGCTCTGCCGGACGAACCAGCATGAGTTCGAGCATCACGTAGTTAGTGAGCAGGATGTCGGGCCTGTCGGCGAGGATGCGGTCGCGCTCCTTGGAGCTCTCTTGGCCGGTGTACCGGGCGAACGTGACCCGCGGGTGTTCCTTGCCCAAGAACTTCTCGAGCTCACCGATCTGGCTGTTGGCGAGCGCGTTCATCGGGTAGACGATGATCGCTTGCACCCCACGCCCGGACCCGTGGCGGAGCACGTGGTCCACGATGGGCACGATGTAAGCGAGGGACTTGCCGGACCCCGTGCCGGTGGTCAAGACGTAGGACCCGTCCCGTCGTGCGATCTCGACGGCGTCGCGCTGATGCCGGTGCAGCGTGAGTTCGGTGCCGTGAGGATCGTCGTCCGTCCTCCTCCGGAAGATGCCTACGCAGTCGGGGTGGAGCAGCCCGTCAGTAACCAGCTCGCCGATCTTGCCACCGGGCTCGAATGAGGGATTGAGGGCCAGCCACGGCTCGGGCCACAACAGCCCATCGCTGATCTCTGACTTGACAGTCGCGCGGATATGCTCGTCGCGGATATTGAGGAACCCCTCGACAAACGATCTGTAGTCGTCCAGTACCTCTTCGAGCACTCCAAAGGCGTCCATGTGTGTCCTTCCATCCAACGCGAACGCTCGGCTACGTGCCGGGCTGGGGCAATGGTATGTCGAGGGCCGACGACTCGGGCTGAGTCGGCGCCGAACCTGCCAGGGTGCTCGGAGGCGAGCGTGATGCACCGGTAGAGATCGCCGCACTTGACGATGGACTCGCGCGCGCCAGTCCGCCGCATAGCCTCGTCATTCAGCGACGAGGCGGGCGACCCGCGGCGGCGTTGACGTTGTTCTCGTAGGTTCTCGCCCGCCAGCGTTGGCCTAGACCGGTGCATGCGGTGACCATCTCGCGCAGACAAGCGCAGGATCATCGGCTGCGGGCCGGAGGGCAGTGTTTCCCGGTGGCTGGTGGGCGTTACTGGGACGGGCGACCACGGCGGGCCCGCGCGGCTCAGACGTCCTTGACGCGTGAGCCGACAAGCTGACGTGCGGATCCGGTGTAGCGCTTCAGCGCGCCGTGGAAGCGGTCGTCGGCTTGGGTGAGGGCTGCGTCGATCTCTTCGTCAGCGACCCTTTCGAGCCACTCGTCGATGTTGACGAAGATGTCAGTCCACTCGCCGAGCGCGTCGACGACCGACTGGTAGGCCTTGGCGACGTAGTGCGGCTCGCCGAGACGGATGGCGATTCGTGAGTTGGCGAGGGCGACCTGCGCTCCGACGTCGTGCAGCTCGGGCGGCAGCTCGCGCCCGGAGTGGCTGTGCAGCATGGTCCGCGCCGCCCGCGCGACGGAGAGTCCGTCGTCGAGGACCTTGCGCAGCTCTTCGGTGTCGGACAGTTCGCGGGCGTGGCGCAGCTGGCGGTTCTGCACGTAGACCGCGACAGCCGGGCTGATCAGCCCGATCGCGCCTGCAACCACAACTCCGGCGAACGCTACGTCGGTGGCGTCAACCACGGGCGCGTCTGTCGACAGGGCACGGTCCGAACGCTAACGAGGCTGGCCGCGGGATGGTCTGCGGTCGCGATCAGCCCGCTGACTGTCGGTGCCTCGCGGATCTCCGGCCCGTGCGCTCTAGGCAACTCCGTCTTCCTGGCGCCAGCGAGCAATCACTGCCCCGATGGGAGCGAGCTCGGAAGCCGGGTTCGTCATCCACAGCAGTCCGTCGAGGATACGCGTGACAGTTCGCTGCAACTCGACAGCGGCCAGCCGCGCCCCGATTTGCTCTAGCGGTGCCCGGGTCGCCAATGCTTGCCCGCGGAGGTGCTCGATGAACTCGAGGCTCCGGTCTGCCCGCCTGTCTGAGAACTTGCCCGTGTAGTACTTGCCGCCGATGCTGCCGACGACCAGCTTGTCGAGGACTGGGAACAAGCTGGGCCGTTTGAGGTGCAGCATCTTCGTAGCGACCGAGACGTTGCGGCCCGGAGCGGTGATGCCGATCAGCGCATCCTTGAGGGCGGGCTTCGCTACCTGCCATTGCTGCGGGGGCATCAGCAGGTCCCACTGCTGGTCGACGGCGGCGAGCCAGTTCAGCTGTGCGACACCGAACAGGTCTTCCCAGGTCTCGGACTTGGATCGCGCGCGCATCGGCCCGTTGATCCGGTCGACGTCTGCCTGCTCGATCCTGTCGGGCGGCGTCTGTGTCGTGTACGCGTCGTAGGAGTCCAGTCCTACCGAGCTTCGATCGAGGGAGAAGAAAGCCTCCGCGAGCCGGTCGGCGTTGGCGATGATCAGTGGCGGGCCGACCAGGCGGTCGATCTGGAGATGAATCGGCGCGGGGGGCATCCTGGGTCACGTGTCGCAGACGGCGCCGGCGCCGCAGCGCTGGCGATTGTCGGCGACGGTATCGGGTGAGTGTCAGCGCCGCCGGACCAACTGTGTTCGCTCGCGCGCGATGCTCGGCGAGGCGGCGGATGATCTTCGGCCGGGGTCGGCACCCAGCCCGGCTCGCTTGATCGCGGCGATGACTTCGTCCAACGTCGCGCCGTCGTGAAATACGTCTGGCGTGCACCGCCCCATTTCGACGATGCCGGCCTTGCGGCAGTACGCCTTCGCCTGGTCCCAGCCGAGATCGTCCTTGCGCCGCTGTCTTGGAGATTTGGAGGGCCAGCCGTCGCCGGCCCTTACAGCCTCGCCCTGACCCCGGTGCCTCTGGTGCAGCCCGTCGTACGTCACACGGCGCCGCCTGCCACCGACTGCCGGAACACCGAAGTCAAGACTTGCACGTTCCGACAAGGAACCCTCAGGGGTCGCGGGGACGTGCGACGATCCGCGGGTGGTGGAGATTGACCTGCCGCAGGCCCGTGAGCTCACCAGCGTCATCGTCGAAGCGCTGAAGCAGCTGGGTGGCCAGGCCGAGCGCCGCGAGATCATCGAGACGGCCGCCAGGATCGGGCCGTTCACCGACGAGCCGCGCGCCGAGCCGTCCCACGCAACGCGCGCCAACGCGAACCACGAGTCCGAGCTGCACCACCGACTCTCGTGGGCCATGAGCCATGCCCGCATCGCCGGCGAGATCGAGTCGGTGCGGCCGCGCGTCTGGCGACTGACGCAGCCCTGAGCATGTAGTCCCTCGGTTCGTGTGCACAACTCGTGCGCACGGTTGCCTCAACCACGGCACGCGGCCGACGGAACTTCGTTGTCGACCGCGCCGCCCGAGCCAGCGGCGTCCTTCAGCGCCCGCGCCCGTACTCGTCCCACAGCGCCTTCGGCACCGGCGCAGGCTGGGGCTGCATCGCGGCGCCGGCGGCCCGCGCGCCGGCCGTGGGGCAGATGCGAAGCCGACCACGGCTCAGGCGCGTTCAGCGCCGCGTACGCCGGTGAGTAAGCCCAGACGGGACAGTGCACCGCGGCCTGGGCGAAGGTGGCGCCTGCTTGGGCGTAGCGTTGGGACCCGGAACAACAGGATTCCCCGTGCTGCGGGCAAGCGCGGGACCTACGCCCAAGAAGTTACGCCGTGCCCGTACTCGGGCGGAGCGGCGCCCGTCCCTATACTCGGCCCGCTTCGCGAAAGGCATTGATTTGCAGCGGGATTCGTGGGCGTAACGCCCAAGATACGCGCCGGTCGGTACGGGGACTTAGGTACTGGCTCACACATGCCGGAGAGAGGTGAAGTGAGAGCAGCCGGCCGCGTCTACGCGTCCGACGTAAGCCGCCCAGCCAGGGTGGCCCGGGCACTGGCGCCAGACGCCCCGCCGGCAGCAGCTAGCTGCGTCCGCTATTGCCGCGATACTGCGCGCCCATGCTTACTGACGATGATCTCCGCTCGTTGAGGGGCGTAACGATCTCCGACGCCGAGATTCGCGATCAAGACGGCGCTCAAGTCCTCCGCCTGCACCTAGCCGGTGGCGGCATCCTCGCGGTGTCTGCTGATGGCTCGGGTGGCCTGAACGTCGCGGATCAGACTTCGATCCGCTAGAGGCTCACGGCGCTAGACCTGAAACAGGTGCGGCGCTTCGGGGTTCTGCGATCTGGATCGCGGCGGCCTATCCCGTCCGGCGCTCGCCCTCAATCCGTCGCGAGCCTGGCTCCTGATTGCTGTAGCGGCGCGGCTCGACCCAGGCCAGCTCGACTCGCCGGCGCGCGAGGTGCGGCGGCCCGAGGGCGAACCACTCGATATACGACGCCCTTCCCTTGCCGAGCAAGCGCTCGGCGATGAGTAGAGCCGCAACAGCCTCCTCGGCACCTGGCGGCAGCAACAGCCCTTCGAGCTCGTCCAATGGATCTGACGAGTCGATCATGAACCCGAAGCCGCCCTCCATCTGTGCTGGCAGCGCTTCACCGAGCAGCCCGGCACGCAGGCCAGCTTCAGTCTGGTCGTCTGGCGACAGTCCGTTGAATGACGACTCCATCGAGCCGCCGCGACCGTCTGCCCACTCGACCTCGGCAGTAAGTTCGATGTCGCGTAGCGACGCCGACCGCGTCTCGCTCACGACGCTCGTGACACGCGCGTCCCCGGCGCGCTGGGCCGTGGCGATGGTCACACCAGAAGCTGCCCCCACGAGTCCGGCCGAAGCGACTCGAGCGCCCGCGCAGCGGCAACATCACGCACCTCAGCGGACACGATGACCGTTGAGCCCTCGTCCCTGATCCGACTCGCGCGCAGGCAGAGGTCGCCAATCTTGATCCACGGCGCCTCGTCATCAGCCGCGATCTCGGCCAACCGTTGCGGCAGCCGACTCGCAAGGTCATCGGCGTCATCGAACTGGCCGGTTGTGTGGAACCTCTGGACCTCCTGGACGAAGTCCGCCGCGTTGCCTTGGCGACCTGACGCATCGCACGCGACCCAGAACGAGATGCGCTTGCCGCGCCGACGCGCCTCACGGTATTCCTCGTGGGTTGGTGAGCGTCCGCTTGGAAGCATCGTCCCGTACCGGTCGGCCACGATGCCAACGTAGATGTCCGAGCGCGCGACACCATCGAGCTAGGCGCGTTCGGCGTCTTCGTCACGCCCTCCTAGTTCCTCGAACATCACCACCGAGAAGCCCGCATTGCGGAGCGTTGCCGCAAGGACGCGCCGTAGCTCACCGAGGTCCCGCATCTCGCTGGAGATGAAAACCGTCCTGGTCGCAGCCCAGCGCGCGAACTCCTCCGGCCCGAGGCGACGTGTAGCGGATGCGGTGTCAACCAGCAGCGGCACGCCACCATGATGGCGGGCGGTCCCGTCGGCATTAGGGAACACAACCGCTCGGGCCGAGCCGGGCGTAGTCCAGGCCTCGACCTCAGCGAGGAGCGTGATGTCCGGAACGTCGCGCGGGCAGCTAGTCAGCGCTTCGTGGGCGAAGGCGGCGGCTTCTCGGGCTGAGCTGTGAGGTCAGGAACGACAGGATTTGCCGTGGTCCGGGCGATGGCGAGACCCACACCCAATAAGTCGCCCCGTGTCCGCACTTGGGCGGAGCGGCGCGCGTCCTTCTACTCGGCGCGCTTCGCGGAACATGTTGATTTGCAGCGAGATCTGTGAACGCTCCGCCCAAGATGAGCGCCCGGGTGGCACGGAGACTTAGGTACCGCGGCTCGACACAGGCCGGAGAGAAAGTATTGAGCGGCGCCAAGTCTCAACCCAAGCGGGCCGCGTCCCACGACAAGCCGGCCCGTACGGACCCCGACGGGGAGAGATGCGCCACCGCCGGCGCCAACGCCCCGTCGGCAGCAACTAGCGCACTGCAGAAGCAGGCAGCCAGCGGGCGGGCGCGGCGCCAGGAGGCAGGCAACGCCGAACCGACGCGCTATCAACGGGCATCGCATTCACGGCTCACCATCCTCGGTGACCTCCCCGCATTGACGGGGCTCCTGCAAGCAGTCGCATAGCCCGGACCTCGCCTCAGCGTCTGTCCGAGCGCCCAAGATCAGCTTCCGCCTCGATACCGGGCTCAGGTTGTGGTGCGCGACATTGTCCGGCTCGGCTCTGCTCCGCTGAGTTCCCTCTAGCGATCGCCGACCCCCTTCGTCAGGGCGCAGCCCTTGCGGCACCGACCATGGGGTACCAGTTGTACTCGTCCAGGTACTTGGCCATGGTCTTGCGCACGGGCTTGCCGAGATGGGCTTGCAGGTGCTGCTCGACGTCATCGCGTTCGACTGGCGCCTCCGCAGCGAGGCGCCGGCCGAGGCGGTGCATCTCGAGCGTGAAGTCGCCGAAGTCCGGCGCGAAGGGCTTGATGTTCCTATCCCACATCACGAACAGCTCAGGGATGAGCTGGTGCAGTGCCTTGGACGCCGCCGCGTCGCTCCAGTTGCTGACCGCTGCGCGCCCGGCGATCATGAGCTCGCCGTAGAGCGCGCTCATCTCATCGGCTATCTCGGGCAGCCGGTCGTCGAGGATGTGGACGCCGCCCAGCGATCGGAGCCGGTCGGCGTGCTCGCGGATCCACGGGCCGAGCATCATCCGCGTCTCGGTCGCCTTGAGTCGACAGTTCCAGTTGTTGAGGAACTCGACGATGAGCGGCGCCCGCGCCGCGCGGTCTTCCATCGACTTGCCTCGCAACAGGCCGAGGCAGCGCAGGTAAGCGAAGTCCTCGTTGGGCTTGCCAGAGGTCTCGGCCGCGTAGGCCTCGAGCGCAGCGACGAACTCCTGCCAGCTCGTCCGATCCCAGCGCAACGTTGGCATGGGACGCACGTACCACTTGGCGGGCGCCCCAAACCGGTCATTTCCGACCAGACATTACGCGCCCCCCAGCCGCGGTGGTGCCTATCACCGAAGGAGGTTCCGATGCCGTAAGGAGGCCCGGCGCGCTGCGCGCCGGGCGATCAAACCGTCCCTGAAAAGCGTCGACCCCGGAGCGCTCACTCCGGGGCCGGCGGAAACGCCTCGAAAGGAGGCATCCCCAATGCTCCGCAAGCGTACCACCGGTCCGGGCGTCCCCGGATCGACGGGCCGGTCCGAACGGCCGATGAAAGGACAGGTCCTGCCCGAGTGGCAGATGACGCGATCGCGGCTCTGGCGAGCGGTGATCGAGCTGGTGCGTGAGCACCGGCGGCTCGCGCACGTGCCGACGATGGCGCAGCTGCGCACGATGGCTGGCTTTGACGGGCGGGCGCCGAGCACCTACCGGCTGGACCCGGCGGTCAACTGGCTGCCGGAGTGCCTGCCGGTGGACTTCCCGCACGGCGCCGACGGACTGCGCATCACGCACGCCTACGGCGAGAGCGTGGTGCTGCCCAACGGCTGCGGGTTCGTTCTCAACTAGCCGCAGCGCCGCCACCTGAGTCGAAGGCCCGGTGACCCGGGGTCCCCCGCACTTGCGGCGGACCGGCGCGCCGGGCCTTCGTCGTCTCTGACCTCGCCGCGACCACCGTCCGCCATGCGCGGTCCGGCCGGTCGCGGTCCTTCTCACGTTCACCGACCCGTTCAGGGAGACCGACCCATGCTCAGCTCACAACCGACCGTCACCTCGACGCGGGCGCAGCTCGCCGACACCGAGGAGGCGATCCTCGCGTTCGCGGTCACCTCGCGTCAGCCCGACCGCGACGTCCACGAGAACGACCTGGCCTGGTGGCTCGAGCGCCAGGAGCGGCTGGAGATCCGCTCCGAGCTGGCCGCCAGCGGACTGCTCTAGCCCGTAGCCAGCGCACGTCCATCCCCGCGGGCGGCAGCGGCGCGCACTCCGTCGCGAGCGCGCGTCGCCGCCCGCCGGACGCCGGTGCACCCCATCGGCCTGACCCGCCTCTCAACCAGCGAAGGGAACCGTCCGTGCTCGAGACCATCACCCCCACCCCCGACCCCGTCGCTCCGCGCCCGGCCGTGCGCTCGCTCGTCGACCGCGACGAGTACGGGCCGATCACCGGCCGGCCCGGCGGGCTGTTCACCGCCAGCGCCAGCCCGGTCCTGCTCGACGAGCGCGACGACCTCGGCCGGCGCCTCGCCGACTGGGTGCCGGCCGACCACCTGCTCTAGGCGCACCCGGCGAAGGGCCGCGGGCCACTCGGCCCGCGCCGCAGCCCGCACCCGCGGCAGGTTGCGCCCGCCGCGGTCGCTACCTGCGCTCCTGACGGAGCGCTCCCGTTTCCCATCCTCGCGCGGCCCCCGAGCCGCCCGACATCAGTGAAAGGAGCCCTCATGGCTTCCGCCCGCACGATCCTGCTCGCCGAGGAGGACCCGGCGACCGCCGGCTTCCTCGCCGACAACCTGACCGCCGACGGCTACCGCGTGCTCGTCGCCGACGACAAGACCGCCGCGCTCGAACTGCTCGAGGAGCAGCAGCCCGACCTCGTGCTCTGCGACGTCAACGGCGACACGCTGAACCTGATCGACGCCGTCCGCGGCTGCGACGGGCTCGCCAGCCGGATCGCGCCCGACACACCGCTGATCGTCCTGAGCGCGCACGCCGACGAACTCGCGCGCGTGCGCTACTTCGACCGCGGCGGCGACGACGTGATCGCAAAGCCCTTCTCCTACCCGGAGCTGCGCGCCCGCGTGCGCGCGCTGCTGCGCCGCAGCTACGAGCGCCCCGCCACCGCCCGCGTGCGCGTCGGGGCGCTCACGCTCGACCCCGTCAGCCGCCAGGTGCACGTCGGCCAGACGCCGGTCGAGCTCGCCAAGCAGGAGTTCGCGCTACTGCACACGCTCGCCAGCGAGCCGACGCGCGTGTTCACCAAGCACGAACTGCTGCGCGACGTCTGGGGCTTTCGCTGCGCCGCGCGCACACGCACGATCGACAGCCACGCCTGCCGCCTGCGCTCCAAGCTCCGCAGCGCCGGCGACGGGCACTGGATCGAGAACGTGTGGGGCATCGGCTACCGGCTCATCGCGGTCGACCCCGAC
>JBBRDT010000084.1:0-14272 GCA_038203635.1 Solirubrobacterales bacterium | reverse complement strand
ATGCGATCCGCACGCTTGGGCGCGCCTGGTGCCGGGTGCTCTGGCGCTGTTGGCAGGACGGCGCTCCCTACGACCCCGCTCGCCACGGCAACCTCACTCGACTGATCGAAGCCAGGGGTTGACACAGGGCGTCTCATGCGTTCACCGCCAACGGCATGCTCGCATCCTGGCAGATGGGCGCAGCGGTACGATCGTGTTCCCGTCCTGGGAAAACCACCACGGAGCAAGGGAGGCACGCATGGCGTCGACTCGCAGCGATCTCGAGAACGTACTGGTCAGCGAGCGGCACCTTTGGCTCGACGGCCCTCCGCATGAGCTGTTCCGTGAGCTGCGGGGCGGGTGTCCCGTCCACTGGACCGGGAAGATCTCGGAATATCCCGGAGAGTCCGGCTACTGGTCGGTCACGACCGCGGACGACGTTCATACCGTGAGCCGTGACTGGCAGACCTATTCGTCCGAGCGCGGCGGCATCACCGCGGTCAGCGAGGTCTTCCCCATCGAGCTCATCCGGGCCATGTTCATCGGCATGGACCCGCCCAAGCACGACCGGCTGAAGGCGCTGTTCCAGGCGGGCTTCACTCCGAAGCGGATCGCCGCACATGAGGACGAGATCCGCGCGATCGCCGTCGACGTGCTGGACGGGCTCGCCGGCCGCGAGACCTGCGACCTCGTCACGGATGTCGCACAGCCGGTCGTGTCGCGGGTGATCGGCAGCTTCATGGGGATACCCCCGGAGGACGACGAGATGTGGGCCAACCTGATGAACTCGACCCTGGGGGCCGGCGACCCCGACCTGAACCCGGAGGGCATCCAGGGCGTCCTCGAGCGCGACATCCCCGAGATCTTCGAGCGCTGCCGGCTGATGATCGCGGACCGCCGGGAGAACCCCACCGACGACCTCACCAGCGTGCTGGTACACGCGGAGATCGACGGGCAGACGCTCGAGGAGCACGAGATCGTCATGGGCTTCTTCCTGCTCGTGGCGGCCGGAAACGACAGCACGAAGGCGACCTACTGCAGCGCGATGCGGGCGCTGATGGAGAATCCCGACCAGCGCCAGATCCTGCTCGACGACATGTCGCTGGTGCCGAGCACGGTCGAGGAGGCGCTGCGGATGTTCCCGGCCTTTGCGCACTTCCGCCGCACCGCGACACGCGACATAGAGCTGAACGGCCAGCTGATTCGCGAGGGCGAAAAGGTGGTCATGTGGTACGTGTCGTCGAACCGCGACGAGACACGCTACGAGGACCCGGACCGGTTCGACGTGCGCCGCAACCCCGAGCACCAGGCGTTCGGCGCGGGCGGCCGGCACTTCTGCCTCGGCACGGCGCTGGCCCGGCTCGAGCTGCAGATCCTGCTGCAGGAGACGCTCGCGCGCTACCCCGCGATGGAGATGGAGGGGACGCCGGCGTACGTCGAGTCGCCGTTCCTCAACCAGCTCAAGACGCTGCCCGTGCGGCTCGCGCCCTAGGAGCCCCGGATCAGGCTGCGGGCGGCTCCCCGCCCGGCCTCTTTGCGCAGCTTACCCTCCGGGTCGTCGACCTCCGCATAGAGCTGCTTGATGTCGCCGAAGATCTGGTCGGCGACCTCCTGCTGGCGCTCCCGGCTGGGGTCCTCCTGGTGCTCGAAGGTCATGGGCTCGCCGTAGTAGACGGTGACCCGCGGGAATCGCAGGCGCTTCCAGTTGCGCACCCGCTGCGAGCCATAGATCGCGACCGGCACGACCGTGGCCTCCGACCGCAGTGCGAGCTTGCCGATACCGCGCCGCGGCCGCTCGGCCAGCTCCCCCGTCCGCGAGCGTCCACCCTCGCAGTACATCACCACGCAGCCACCGCGCGCGAGGATCGCCTCGGCCGTGGTGAAGGCCTCCTGGTCGTCATGGCCGCGACGCACGGGGAATACGCCGCCGTGGGTGTAGATCCACTGCATGGGGCGCTTGAAGAGCTGTGACTTGGCCATGAACTGGACCTGCCGCCTGGTGAACATGCCCACGAAGAAGTGGTCCATGAACGAGAAGTGGTTCGGGGCGAGGATCAGCGGGCCCTGCGGGGGCACCCGATCCACGCGGATTCCGCGTGCGCGGAAGGCCACCATGCCGTAGACCGACGTGAGGAAGCGCACGACGCCGTAGACCAGATCCGGCTTCCGCGTGCGGGCGCGCTCGTGGAAGCGCGCGAAGTGGTCGGCGGGGCGCGGGTCCTTGTAGACCTGCTCCCGCATGCCGACCAGGTTCTTGTCCCGGCTATCCGGCTGGTGCGTACCTACCACCTCTCCCCCAGCATCTGTCGGAAAACTAGCAGCGGCTACTCAGGCCAGAAGTCCTCGATCATCTCGGCATCGTCGCGCGGGTCGCCGATTCGTGTCGAGACGATGATCAGCTCGGCATCCTCGGGGCCCTCGTTCCAGACCGAGCGCACGCACTCGGGCGCGACGCGCACGACGGTGCCGCCCTGCAGCTCGAGCACCTCGTCGTCGAGCTTGAACTCGAGCGTGCCGCGAACCACGAAGTAGATCTCCTCCTGTGTCTTGTGGCGGTGGCCGTAGCCGCCCTTGCCGCCGGACTTCGGAGTCATGTGCCGGTGGGTGATCGCGACCTGCTCCGTGCCTAGCGGTTCGGAGAGCATCCTCATGACCCCGGGATACTTGCCGCCGAAGACGTCCGGCACCTCGTCGAGTCGCTTGATCGTGTAGGTGCTCACCGCGGCGATCCTAACGCTCGGGGCGCCGGCCCAGCACCTGGTAGATCGAGAGGAAACCCGTCTCGAATCCCTTGCGCGCGGTCCTCAGGTAGAGACGCCAGACGCGCACGCGTTCGGAACCGGCGAGGCGTACCGCATCGTCCATCCTGTCCTCTAGCCCGCGCAACCAGTGCGTCAGGGTGACCGCGTAGTCATGCGGAAGTCCCTCGACGTGATCGGTGACGAGGCCTGCACGCTCGAGCGCGAGCTGGATGCGTGAGAGGTGGAGGGGAGCGGCGTCCGGGAACACGTACCGCTCCGAGAACGGCCCCGCCTCCGGGTCTCTGTGGCGCAATCGGGTGATGCCGTGATTGAGGAATCGCCCGCCCGGGCGCAGCAACCGCGTGATCTGGCGCGCGTACAGGTCGATGCGAGCCGCTCCGACGTGCTCAACCATGCCGATGCTCGCGATCGCGTCGAAGGGCTCACCGTCGAGCTCGCGGTAGTCGGCGACGCGAATGTCGACCAGGTCTTCGAGGCCGCTCTCGGCGGCGCGGCGGCGAGCCAGTTCGGCCTGCGGTTCAGAGAGCGTGATGCCGGTGACGTGCACGCCGTGCTTCGCCGCCGCGTGGATCGCAAAGCTCCCCCAGCCGCATCCGATGTCGAGCACTCGCTCGCCGCGCGCGAGCGCGAGCTTGCTGCACACGAGCTCCCGCTTCTGCTCCTGCGCCTCCTCGAGCGTTGACGCGCCGCGCGAGAACAGTGCGCAGCTGTATGTCATCGAGGGCCCCAGGAAGAGGCCGAAGAACTCGGCCGGCAGGTCGTAGTGGTGGCGTACCGCGCGCGCGTCTCGCGCACGGCTGTGGCGGCGCCCGCTGGGACGCAGCTCAGCTGCCGGCGGACGCGGCGGCAGGCGCAGGCCGCAGGCCCGCGCCGCGGCGAGCATCAGTCGTGTCTTGGCGCCGCGATCGACCGGCGGCGGCTGCCAGCGGTCGAGCATCTCCAGCACTGCATCGAGGTCGTCGACGTCCAGATCGCCGGAGACGTAGGCGCGTCCTATCCCAAGTTGTCCCGGGGCCCGGAGCGCGTGCGCGATGGCCTCCGGTGAGCGGACGTAGAAGGTGGGGCCACCCCCATTGGTCGATGCGACCCGGGCGCCGTCCCACAGCGAGACCGAGAACGGGCGCTCCGGGAGGACCCGCTCCAGTTCGCTGACGAGCGGCGCTGTACGTGCGAACGGCACGTGCGGCATGGTAAGGGTCTAAGGGGTTTCGGTGGTCGTCTTCGAGCGCCGGCGCTCGGGATCGACACGTATGACGTCCCAGGCGAGACCGACTGACTCGAAGGCCCGGATCACGAGCGCGGAGATGTCGACCTCCCGGCGGCGCAGCCCGTGGGCGGCGGAGGTCGGAAACGCGTGATGGTTGTTGTGCCAGGACTCGCCGAAGGTCGGCAGCGCAAGCCAGTTGAGGTTGCGCGACTCGTCCGGGGTGGCGAAGTTGCGCCGGCCGAAGAAGTGACATAGGGAGTTGATGCTGTATGTGACGTGGTGCAGGACCAGCATCCGTACTCCCCCGCCCCACAGCAGGCCCGTCAACCCGGCCTCGAGGGTGCCGCCGATCGCGAATCCCAGGCCGAACGCGGTCGCCAGACCGCCGATCGCCCAGACGAGGAACGTGCGGTCGACGAATGTGATGATCGGGTCCTTCATCAGATCGGGCGCGTAACGCTGCTTTGCGCCGCGCTGCGTGTGGATGAACAGCCACCCGACGTGGGCGTGCCAGAGGCCCTTGACCGCTCCCGCGAACCCACCACCGTGGTCGACGTGTGGGCTGTGCGGATCGCCCTCGCGGTCGGAGAAGGCGTGGTGCTTGCGATGATCCGCGACCCACGAGATCACGGGACCCTCGATCGCGGCCGATCCGAGCACCCCCAGGGTCGCCCTCAGAGGCCGGCTGGTGGCGAAGCTGCGATGGGTCAGGTAGCGGTGGAACCCGACGGTGACACCGAGTCCCGTCAGCACGTACATGACACCGAAGACCACGACATCGTGCCAGTGGAGCAGGTCTGCCCACGTCTGCCAGCACGCGACGCCGAGCGCCAAGAACGGCGCGATCGTCACCACGCCCGTGATTATCCGGTCGCGGGTCTCGTTCTGGACCGGCTGAACGTCCGAGGGGAGTACAGCCGGGCCGGCGGTCACCGAGGGCGCCGCTTGGGGGCGGTGGGACGCGGAGGAAGCGCGGCCTTCTCCTCCGGTGTCATCTTTCGGACTTTGAGGGTGCCCTGATCGATCTGATCCTGCATGGCGGCCAGCTTCTCCTGCCGGCGTTCCTCTGATCGCTCCTTCTGCGTCTTCACGTCGTCTGGTTCCCTTCCGTTCTAGTGGGACTCTAATTATCACCGGCCTCGCGCGCGACGAGCCCGTTTGGCTCTGGAGGGCTTTGCTCCAGAAGTATGGTGGCCGCCCCGGACCGCCGCGGGAGCCAGACCCGACTTTGCGAACTCCTTCTCCAGGTACAGGACCTTCGCGATGCGGTGGACGTCCTTCGCCTGCTCGTGTTCGACGAATGTGACGCCAACCCCCCTGCGGCCGGCCCGGCCGGTACGGCCCACCCGGTGGATGTAGCCCTCGCGGTCGGCGGGTGCGTCGAAGTTGATGACATGCGTGATGTCGTCGATGTCGAGCCCCCGGGCCGCCACGTCGGTGGCGACGAGGGTGTCGACCCGGCCCGACTCGAAGCGGGCCAGCGCCTTCTCGCGCTGTGACTGGGACTTGTTCCCGTGCATGGCGAGCGCCTGGACATCGTGGGCACCGAGGCGTTTGACGAGACGATCGGCGCCGCGCTTGGTGCGGACGAACACGAGCGTCAGGCCACGTTGGTCGTCGCGCAGCTCTTGCACCAGGGCATCGAGCTTCGTTTCGTGCCGGACGCCGACGAAGCGGTGCTGGACCATGCCGTGCCGCTCGGCGGAAGGAGCATGCTCGTGACTGCGCGCGTTGGTGGTGTAGATGTGCGCGAGCCGGCCGACCTCTCCTTCGAGGGTCGCCGAGAAGAAGAGCGTCTGCCGCTTGCGCGGCAGCTGGGCGACGATGCGGTCGACCGGCGGGCGGAAGCCCATGTCGAGCATCCGGTCGGCCTCGTCGAGCACCAGCACCTGCACGGCGCCCAGCGACACCGCGCGCCGCTCGAGGAGATCCTCCAGGCGACCCGGCGTCGCGACGAGCACGTGAGCCCGGCGCGCAGCCTTGATCTGGGGCTCGATGCCCGCCCCGCCGTAGACGACTGCAACGGACAATCCCTGTGCCTTGGCCAACGGTTGCATGTCGTCCTTGATCTGGATGGCGAGCTCGCGTGTCGGGGCGAGCACGAGCACGCTCGGTCGCGGGTCGCCGGGCTTGATCATCTCGACCAACGGCACGGCGAACGCGAGTGTCTTGCCGGAACCGGTGGGCGACTTGACCAGCACGTCGCGCCCGGCCATCACGTCGGGGACGACGAGGTGCTGCACGGGAAAGGGGGCGGTGATACCGCGGTCGGCGAGCGCCTTTACGACGGCACGCGACGCACCGAGATCACCAAAGGACTGCGAGGGCATGTGACTCCTTGCTGGCGACGCGCCAATGGCGTCGCCGGACGATTCGGGGAGATTCGACTGACCCGGATCGCCGGAGCGCACGAGACAAGAACCTCGCGGGCAGCGTCGCCACCCGCACTTACCAGGCTAGCAGCAGAAACTAGGATCCCCGGAAATGACCACGCTGAAGCTCACTCCAACCGAATCGGTCACCGTCCGCGCCGCCGAGCCGGGCGCGCTCGAGGTCGAGGCCCTCTACGGCCCCAAAGGCTCGGCCCCGCCTAAGCATCTCCATCCCGCGCAGGCCGAGCACTTCGAGGTGCTGGAGGGCAGCCTTAGAACATTCGTCCAGGGCCGGGAGCGCGTGCTGCAAGTCGGCGACACCTTAGAAATCCCCGCCGGGTCGGTGCATCAGATGTGGAACCCGGGATCCGCGCCGGCACGGGTGCTGTGGCGCACGAGTCCGGCAGGCCGGACACTGGAGTGGTTCGAGGCCCTCGATGCGCTCCAGCGCGAAGGCCGGGTGCTGAAGAGCGGCATTCCGAGCCCGCTGGCGATGTCCGTGCTGCTCACCGAGTACCGGGACGTGTTCCGGCTGGCGGGCCCGGACCCGGTGCTGCGCGCGGCGTTCGCGATGCTCGCGCCGCTCGGTCGTCTGCGCAGCTATAGCACCGCGTCCACCAATGCATGACCGCATCGGCGGACGCGGTGCTACTCGACGAAGAGGTCGGGAATCAGGTCCGCGTCCGCGCCGCCGTACGAGTAGGGCGACAGGTCCGTCACACCCTCCTCCGCAAGCACGTCCTCGCAGAGGTAGAAGTTGCCGGTCGCCTCGCGGCTCGGGCGTGTGACGATCGCGTGCGCGGCGTCGGCGTAGATCTCCGGGCTGCGCGCGCGTGCCATCGCCTCGTCGCCACCGAGGATGTTCTGGACCGCGGCCGTGGCGATGATCGTGCGCGGCCACAGCGAGTTGAACGCGATGCCCTCGTCTCTGAACTCCTCCGCCATGCCCAGCGTGCACATGCTCATGCCGTACTTGGCGATCGTGTAGCCGACGTGCGCCTTGAACCACTTCGGGTCCATCAGCAGCGGCGGTGAGAGCGTCAGCACGTGCGGGTTGTCCGCCTCCCGGAGATGGGCGATGCACGCTTTGCTGACGACGAAGGTGCCGCGCGCGTTGATGTCCTGCATCAGGTCGTAGCGCTTCATGTCGAGCGCCTCGGTCCCGGCCAGGTTGATCGCGCTCGCGTTGTTGACGACCACGTCGATGCCTCCGAAGCGCTCGACCGCCTGGGCCACGGCGTCCGCGACCTGCTGCTCGTCCCGTATGTCGCCCACCACGGGCAGCGCGCGGCCGCCGGCCTGCTCGATCGCCTCGGCGGCGGTGAAGATCGTCCCCTCGAGCTTGGGATGCGGCTCGGCGGTCTTCGCGATCAGGGCCACATTTGCGCCGTCGCGGGCCGCGCGAATCGCGATGGCAAGCCCGATTCCGCGGCTTCCGCCGGATACGAGCATGGTCTTGCCTTCGAGGGAGCGGGCAGTCATTCCGCGCGGACCGTAACACTACGGTCGTGCCCGCAGCCCGAATGCACGACGGTTGGATCTCCTGGCGCGAGACGGGACCGCGTGAGCCTGGCGCCCCTGGCGAGCCCGTGCTCCTGATCATGGGCCTCGGCGCGAGCTCGCGACTGTGGTTCCGGTTGCTGCCGTGGATCGCCCGCCGCCATCGCGCAATCGTGTTCGACAACCGTGGCACTGGCGACTCCTCGCCCGTGCGCTCGCGGCTGTCCATGAAAGACCTCGCCCACGATGCCCGCGCGGTGCTGGACGACGCCGGGGTCGAGTCGGCTCACGTGATCGGCGCCTCGATGGGCGGCATGATCGCGCAGCACCTGGCGCTGGAGGATCGCGACAGCGTCCGCTCCCTGACGCTGGCGTGCACGACGCCCGGCGGCCGCAGCGGTGCACCCCCTTGGCGCCTGCTGGCCACCGCCGCGCTGCGGCCGGTGCTCGGTTCACGACGCACGTTCCCGCTCGTCGCGCCCGCGCTCTACGGAAAGGCGACGCTGAAGGAGCGGCCCGAGCGCGTGCGCGAAGACCTCGCCCGCCGGCTCGAGGACAACACGTCGCCGATCACTCTGTACGCGCAGCTCGGCGCGATCGCCGGCCACGACACGCGTTCCCGGCTACGCAAGCTGAAGGGTCTGCCGACGCTCGTCGTGCACGGGCTGGAGGACGCACTCGTGCCGCCCGACCGCGGCCGCGAGCTGGCCGCGTCGATACCGGGCGCGAAGCTGGAGCTGGTCCCCGCCTGCGGCCACCTGCTCACCACCGACGCGGAGGAGCAGGTGGCCGACGCGATCCTCGCGCACCTCGAGCGCTCAGCCGAGGCGGCCGCAGAGAAGCCCGGCTACGCCGCCTGAGCCACGTCGACCGGCGCGGGCTCGAGCGCCAGGCTCAGCACCTCGTCGATCGTCATCACAGGGTGGAATGCCATCTGCGCCCGCACGTCCTCCGGCACGTCGTCGAGGTCGCCGCGGTTGCGCTCCGGCAGGATCACGTCGGTGAGCCCTGCCGCGTGGGCAGCCAGCACCTTCTGCTTCAGCCCACCGATCGGCAGCACGCGGCCCTGGAGGGTCACCTCGCCGGTCATGCCGACGTTGTGCCTCACCGGGCGGCCGCTCAGCAGCGACGCGAGCGCGGTCGTCATCGTGATGCCGGCACTGGGTCCGTCCTTGGGGATCGCACCCGCGGGCACGTGCACGTGGAACTCGCGCTCGTCGAAGCCCTCCGGTCCGATGCCCAACTGGTCCCCGTGTCCGCGCACGTATGACAGTGCGATCCGCGCCGACTCCTTCATCACGTCGCCCAGCTGGCCCGTCAGAACGAGCCCGTTCTTGCCGGGCATCGACGTGGCCTCGATGAACAGCACGTCGCCGCCTGCACCGGTGACCGACAGTCCGGTCGCCACGCCGGGGACCGCTGTGCGTTCGACCGACTCCTGGAAGAACCGCTGGCGCCCGAGCGCCTTGCGAATGCCCTCGACGTCGATCTCGACGGGCGCCTCGGCTTCGCCCGAGGCCAGGCGCGTGGCGGTCTTGCGCAGCAGCTTGCCGAGCTCACGCTCGAGGTTGCGCACGCCCGCCTCGCGGGTGTAGTCGGCCACGATCGTGCGCAGCACGGCGTCATCGAGGACAACCTCCCCTTCGTTCAGGCCGTTGCGCTTCAGCTGTCGCGGCAGCAGGTAGCCGCGTGCGATCGCGACCTTCTCCTCGGTCGTATAGCCGTCGAACCGCACGACCTCCATGCGGTCGAGCAGCGGGCCGGGGATCGTCTCGGCAACGTTGGCCGTCGCGATGAACAGCACCTGGGAGAGGTCGAGCTCGACATCGAGGTAGTGATCGCTGAAGCTGTGGTTCTGAGCGGGGTCGAGCACCTCGAGCAGCGCCGACGACGGGTCGCCCCGCCAGTCCGCGCCGACCTTGTCGACCTCGTCCAGCAGGATCACCGGGTTCATGGTGCCCGCGTCGCGAAGCGCCCGGACGAGCCGGCCCGGCAATGCCCCGATGTAAGTCCTTCGATGCCCGCGGATCTCGGCCTCGTCGCGCACGCCGCCCAGCGACATCCGCACGAACTCACGGCCCGTGGCGCGTGCGATCGACTCGCCGATGGACGTCTTGCCGGTCCCGGGCGGTCCGATCAGCGTCAGGATGGCGCCCGCGGCGCGTGCCTCTTCCGTCATGCCGCGGTCCAGACGCAGCTTGCGCACCGCGATGTACTCGGTGATCCGGTCCTTCACGTCCTCGAGGCCCGCGTGGTCGGCGTCGAGCACCTCGCGTGCGTGCACGGGGTCGAGCCGCTCCTCCGAGCGCTGGGCCCACGGCACCGCGATCAGCCAGTCCAGATAGGTGCGGATCATCGAGGACTCGCCCGATGAGTCGCCCATACGCTCCAGCCGCGCGAGCTCCTTCTCCGCCTGCTCGCGAACGGCGTCAGGCATGCCGGCCTCCTCGATCTTCTGGCGGTACTCCTCGGCCACGGACCCCTCGTCCTCGCCGAGCTCCTTGCGGATCGAATCCATCTGCTTGCGCAGGAAGTACTCGCGCTGCTGGCGCTCGGCGCCCTGCTGCACGTCGTCGCGGATCTTGGCGCGCACCTGCAGCTCCGCGAGGCGCTCGCGCTGAAGCTCGAGCGCGCGCGCGAGCCGCTCGGTGACATCGAGTGTCTCCAGCAAGCTGATCTTGTCGCGCAGGCTGATGTCCGGCGAGTAGCCGGAGGTGTCCGCCAGCGGGCCCGTCCCGGTGATGGAACGGACGAAAGCGCGGATGCGCGCGTCCGCGCCGCGCAGGTCGAGGATCTCCTCGACCACCGCGCGGTACTCGCGCTCCAGGGTGCGGACCTGCTCGTCGCCCGGCTCCGGGTCCTCGTGGACGCTCACCTCGACGCGCAGCGTCCCGGCAGCGTCCGTGTTTGCGGCGCCCGGCACTCCGCGCGCCACTCCCTCGACGGTGACAGCAGAGCCGCCTCCGGGGATGCGCATGCGCTCGACCACGTCGGCAACGGTGCCGACGCTCGCGAACTCGCCGTTAGTACGGGGGACCAGCAGGACGCGCTCCTCCTCCCCGGTCTCGACGGCGATCGTCGCCGACATGCCCGGGAACAGGATGGAGTCGTCGAGCGGGACGAGAATCAGGTTTTCCATGGAGCCTCTTTCGACTCTGGCAGCGACATGGAAATCATTATAGCCACCAATGATTGTCGATCATCATGATTTGCCGCTAACATGGCCCTTATGCAGACCAAACCCGCTCCCTCCAGCGCCACCGGGCTCGTCCTCTTGATCGTCCGGCTGTCGCGGATGGCGGGTTACAGGCTGGGCCAGGCCCTTGCCTCCATGGAGATGCGGACCCACGAGTTCGCGGTCCTGAACCATCTGGCCGAGGCCGGCCCCATCTCCCAACAGGAGGTCGGCCAGGCGCTGCGGATCAACCCCAGCAACCTTGTCGGCCTGCTCGACCTGCTCGAGGCGGACGCCCTGCTGGTGCGGGCCCGCGACCCGGGAGACCGGCGTCGCCATCTGGTCGAGCTGACGGGCGCGGGCCGCAAGCGCCTGGCGGGCGCCTGGCGCGCCGCCGAGCAGGCGGAGGAGGACCTGCTCTCCCCCCTCTCGCCTACCGAGCGCGCGCACCTGCACGACACGCTGGAGCAGCTCGTCGGTCACGGCTGCGGACCCCGGGGCCGATGCTGACCGATCCGGCCGCCGGCGCGGTGGACCGGGGACGCCTGCTCGCGCTGTTCAAGGCTTACCGCCGGCGGCTCGCCGCGGTGCTCTTCCTGATTCTGATCTCAGCGGGATTGGGCATGGTCTCGCCGTTCCTGCTGCGGGCGGTGCTCGACGACGCCATCCCGCAGAACGACACGCAGCTGCTGGCGGCGCTGGTGATCGGCATGATCGCGGTCGCGATCGCGACCGGCGCACTCGGCGTCGCAACCACGTTGCTCTCCAACACGGTCGGCCAGCGCGTGATGCACGACCTGCGCGCGGCCGTGTACCGGCACCTTCAACGGATGTCGCTGGCGTTCTTCACCCAGACGCGCACGGGGGAGATCCAGTCGCGGATCGCGAACGACATCGGCGGCGTGCAGACGGTCGTCACGAGCACGGCCACCTCGATCGTCTCGAACGTGACCACGGTGCTCGCCGCCACCGTCGCGATGTTCCTGCTCGACTGGCGGCTCGCGATGGCGGCGCTTGGGCTGCTGCCCTTCTTCGTGTGGCTGACCCGCCGGGTGGGTCAGGAGCGGCGGCGGATCACGGCGGTGCGCCAGGACCGGCTCGCCGACATGTCGTCCCTGGTCGAGGAGTCCTTGTCGGTATCGGGGATCCTGCTGGGCAAGACGATGGGCCGCGCGCCGGAGCTGGCCGAGCGGTTCGAGAACGAGTCTGCGGTGCTCGCCGACATCGAGGTCCGCTCCCGCATGGCCGGGCGCTGGCGCATGGCGTCCGTCCAGATGGCCTTCGCCGCAATGCCGGCGCTGATCTACCTGTTCGCAGGACTGACCATCGCGAACGGCGGCGGCGCGATCACGATCGGGACGCTCGTCGCGTTCACCACGCTGCAGACGCGGCTCTTCTTTCCCGTGCAGTCGCTGCTGTCCGTCGGCGTCGACGTCCAGAGCTCGCTCGCCCTGTTCGAGCGGGTGTTCCACTACCTCGACCTGCCCGTCGAGATCCAGGAGCGCGACGGCGCGACAAGCCTGCGGTCCGAAGCCATCAAAGGCGCCGTCGCCTTCGAGCGTGTCGGGTTCAGGTACGCGGAGGACGGCCCGTGGACACTGCGCGAGATCGATCTCGACGTACCGGCCGGGACGACGCTCGCGCTCGTTGGCGAGACCGGTTCCGGGAAGACCACGCTCGCGTACCTGCTGGCACGCCTCTACGACGTCCAGGAGGGCCGCGTGACGATCGACGGGGTCGACGTGCGCGACCTCACGCACGCGTCGCTGGCCTCCGTGGTCGGCGTCGTCTCGCAGGAGACCCATCTGTTTCACGCCTCCATCGCCGACAACCTGCGCTTCGCGAAACCGGGCGCGTCCGACGACGAGCTGGTGCAGGCTGCACGCGCGGCGCAGATCCACGACCTGATCGAACGCCTTCCCGAGGGATACGAGACGGTCGTGGGCGAGCGGGGCTACCGGTTCTCGGGCGGTGAGAAGCAGCGCATCGCGATCGCGCGCACCATCCTGCGCGACCCTCCCATCCTTGTGCTCGACGAGGCGACCAGCGCACTCGACACCGAGACCGAGCGGGCAGTGCAGGCGGCGCTCGACGACCTCGCGCGCGGTCGCACAACCGTAGCGATCGCGCACCGGCTGTCGACCGTGCGCGACGCGCAGCAGATCGCGGTGCTCGACCGCGGCCGGCTGGTAGAGCTGGGCGACCACGACGAGCTGATCGCAGCGACCGGCGGCCGTTACGCTGCGATGGTCGAGGTCCAGAGAGGAGAGCTGGCTACGGCATGAGGACAAGCATCGAGGAGATCGTCGAGGTCGAGGTCGAGCGCCCGCTGTCGGACGTGTGGTCGTTCGTATCCGATGTGGAACGCATACCGGAGTGGTTCGGAGAGTTCGAGGCAGCGTTCAAGGAGTCGGATGGCCCCATCGGGGTCGGGACCGTCGTGCGCTACACGCTCCAGCCGGGACGCCGCTCGGGTACGTTCGAGATCGTCGAATGGGATCCACCCCGTCGGGTGGCTTGGGACGGCCCGCCGCTGCGCTGGGCCGGCGGCGCGGCACGGCCGCGTGGCTCACACACGCTCGCCGAGGCCGGGCAGGGTCGCACGTTGGTGGTAAGCCACTACCGCCCCGAGCTGAGCGGGACTCAGGCGCTCCTGCGGCCGTACCTGAGGCGCTGGTTACGCCGGGAACGGCACGCAAGCGCGCAAGCACTGAAGGCCGCGCTCGAGGCCGGCGCACCTTCATGACGTCCGCAGCGCTGGCGGTCGTCCAGGCATTCCTCGACCTGAGTGCGGCTGGGGACTATGCGCGGATGCCGGACGTCCTCGACCCCGACGTGGTCTGGTTCGGCACCCGCGGCGGTCTTGACCAGAGCCAGGTCGGGCGCGGACCAGGGGCCGTGATCGCATACCTCCAGGAGATCCAGGAACCATGGGAGCAATTCGATGTGGAGATTCAACGACTCATCGAAACCGGCGACACGGTCGTGGTCTTCATGCGCGAAAGCGGGCGGGCGCGTCACGGCGGCCCCGGGGTGCAAAACGACACCGCGGTGATCCTCAAGGTGCGGCAGCAGCTGATCGTCGAGATCACGGGCTACCTCGACCGCGACGAAGCCCTCAGGGCGGCGAGCGACAGCTAGTTGTAGTTCCTGAGCACGTTGGTTCATCCGGGCCCCCTTGGAGGCTGGGAGCTACCACGCACCCCAGTCCCAAGGAGGACACCGGATGGACCTTCACGCTAACGCCGCCCTCAGCCTGAACAAGCGCCGGCAGCTG
>JBBRDT010000083.1:0-14507 GCA_038203635.1 Solirubrobacterales bacterium | reverse complement strand
GAGGCGCTCTCCCGACGGTGGTCGACTTATGTGGGGAGCCAGTCTGCGGGGTCGCCTCGCCTGCGGCGAGGCTCCTGCCTGCTGGACTTCCCAACTAGGGAAAGAACTCTTTCCCTAGACCGGGAGGTTGACCTATGAGCGTGCGGCTGCTGATCGCCGACGACCAGGCCGTCGTGCGCTCGGGACTTCGACGGATCATGGACAGCGATCCCGAGATCGAGGTCGTGGGCGAGGCGCTGGACGGTATGGCTGCAGTCGACGCGGTGGGGCGGCTCGCCCCGGACCTCGTGCTCATGGACATCCGCATGCCTCGGCTGGACGGCCTCGCCGCCACGCGCCGCATTCTCGCGGAGCACCCGGAGCCGCCGCGCGTTGTGATTCTGACGACGTTCGGCCTGGACGAGTACGTGTACGAGGCTCTGCGGGCGGGCGCCAGTGGCTTCCTGCTCAAGGACGCCTCGCCCGAGGACATCCTCGCGGCGATCAGGGCGGTGGCACACGGCGACGCGTTGCTTGACCCTGCGGTCACCCCGTCCGTGATCGGCCAGTTCGCCGCCCTTCCCACCCCGCGCGCGGATTTAATGAACCAGGTGGACGAGCTAACAGGACGCGAGAAGGAGGTTCTCGCCTTGATGGCAGCCGGGCGCTCCAATGCCGAGATCGCGCGCGAGCTCGTCGTGAGCGAGGGAACCGTGAAGACGCACGTCGGACGCGTGCTGCGGAAGCTTGGACTGCGAGACAGGATCCAGGCGGTGATCTTCGGATACGAGTCGGGGCTCGTGCAGCCAGGAACCGGACCGACGGCGCCGAGCGCTCGCCACTAGAGGGAGCACAACGGTTTTCGAGCTAGGCCGGTACGTCCGGCGGGCCCTCAGAGCAATTCGAGTATGAGCTCCGCGGTCCGAGTGGACTGGTCGATCATCACCATGTGACCGGCATCGTGAACGGTGACGAGGGTGACGGTGGGACACGCCTCGAGACCACGCCGCTCCTCGTCGGAGAGCCCGATGTCGCTGCGATCGCCGAACACAGCCACGACCCTCACGCCCGAATCGCACAGTCGCGTGACGAGCGCAGGATTGCGGTCCAGATATTCGAAGTACAGCCGCAGCAGTCTCCGGCAGAACACCGGATCGTTCTTCTTCATCTCCGCGACGAGCACGTCGTGGCGCTCCGGTGGAAACTCGCCCTTCATCGCCGTCCCGATCGTCTTGAGCATCGCCACCCAGGCCAGATGGCCAACCACCGGGACCCGGGCGATGCGATCAAGGGCGCGGAGCTCCTTGTACTCGTCCGCGCGTGAGAAGCTGGGTTCCAGAAGCAACATCGGCCCCGAGAACTCACCGGCGGCCGCCATCTCGATCGCGACGTTGCCGCCGAGGCTGTGGCCCACCACCGCGTCGCAGCCAAGCTCGGCAGCGAGCTTGCCCGCGACCTTGGCGTAGTTCTCCATCGTGACGTCCTGCGGGGGTGAGCTGTCCCCGAATCCCGGCAGCGTCGCAGCCACGAGGCGAATCGGCGCCGCGGCCAGCCTCGGCTCGGCCATCAGGTCGTCGTAGAACGCCGCCGTGCACAGAGCGCCCGCGAGCAGCAGCACTGTTTGCCCGGCATCGGCCGGCCCGAACTCCCGCAGATCCCAGCCTGGGTGGTCGTCAGCCACTGGCTGTGGTCACGGGAAGAACAGCCCGCTCACCATGTACACCGAGTTGCCGACGGTCTGCCCGAGCCCGTCGGGCCCGCCGTCGGTGACCTGGACCCAGCGCCCGTCCGGGAAGCGATCGGCTCCCAGATCGCCCGCATGCCCGATTCGACCGCCGTCGAGCCCCCCAGCACAGCGTCGATCGACGTGGTGGCAGAGCAGGTGGCGCCGACCGAGCCGGACGCCGTCGTCTGGCACGGCACCGGGAAATTGACGTCCAGATCCGTCACCGTGCCGTTGCGGGATGGGCCGGTCGGCCCGTTGTTCTTGTCGGTGACCCGGAACTTCGATGCAAACAGCAGGCTGCCGGTGTAGTCGCTCAACGCCCCGTTCGAGCAGCCGCCGCTCAAACCCTGGCACCGCACGTCGGTGAGGTTCACCGCGATCGTGCCGTTTGCGGGAGCTGGCACGACCCGGAACACGACCGAGCCGCTCGACTGCGCGGCCGCGCCGTTGAAGTCCGGTGATCCCACCGTCAGATATGGGGATTCGGGCGCGGGGCGTTGCAGGCGGGCTGGTTGATCGCGCCGCGGTGGGTCGTGTTCGGCGTCGTGCACTGCGTCATCGCCGGACCAGGGCCAAGACGAGGCCCACTGGCCGGATCGATGACTGACGCGCGACGCGCATGGACCCTCCCGTTTCTTCCGTTCAGCGGCTTCGTTACCGCTGGGGCGACCCTAACCCGGCCAGCGGGGTGAAGCAAGGCTGCAGGGCGCAGAACAGAGCGCCGGCTTCAGTCGGACCAGAAGCCTTCGCGCACGATCTCCCCGTCCCCCTCGGGAGCAGCGCTCAGGCAAAGATCCGCAGCGAAGTGCACGACGCAAGCCGGTCGAAATCGGCGTCGGCGTGCAGGAGGGGTGCGCCCGTACGCACACACGGGGCTGCTATCAGGCAGTCGAGCGTCTTGCGGATTGTCACGCCCGCGCTGCGGGCGGTGCGATAGAGGCGCGCCGCGAGAGCAAAGTCCTCCATCCCCTCGAGCCGCAGGACCGGGAACGCACGCAGGTGGTGCTCCACGAGCTGCGCCTCGTCCTCCGAATGCAGCCCCTGGAGCACCTCCGTGAAGATCACGTCGGTGAGCGCCACCGGCTCGCCGCCCTCGATCAGCTCGACGCAGCGAAGTGCCTGCCGGGTCCGCCGGCCGCTCAGGACGTCTATCCAGACGCTGGTGTCGACGACGATCACGTCCGGCCGCGCCGGCTTGTGCTGAGGTCGCCCTCCCAGTGCACACGTCCGCGGAGTTCGAGAATGCCGAGTCGACGGTGCCGCGCCACGAGTTCGCGGAGTGCGAGATCCACCGTCTCGCGCTTGGTGCGCACCCCGGTGAGGCGCTGGGCCTCCCGCATGACCTCGTCATCGATCTCGATGTTCGTGCGCATACACATCATGTTACACATCGGATGGTGTACGCAGCCGTTCAACAGCTTCCCACGATGCCCTGACCTGTTCCTCGGTGACGCCCGCCAGGCCGGCGAGCGGAGCGAAGACGGCGACGAGCACATCGCCAAGGGGAACTACCCGGTACCGGTCCTCTGGCTCGTAGGTGTACGCAGTCCCGTCGTGAGCGAGGTGGACGTAGCGTCTGGTGTCGACGTGCTTGTAGGCCTGGAGCCGGTCGCCGGTGGTCAACTCGACCTCGAACATCCACATGAAATCAGCGGTGACCCGCTCGCCGACAGCGTTCACCAAGGGCTCCCAATCGGGTTTATCGCCCTGGCATGACTGCCCTCTGTACACCCGCGCGCGGCCCATCGCGGAAACCGTCGTTTGTTCCGCGTGACGGAACAACGCGCGGGTGCAACAGTTAAGCGGAGGGGGAGAGATTCGAACTCTCGGTGCGCTTGCGCGCACAACGGTTTTCGAGACAAGTGGGGTGGCGCTCCTGCTGCCGCGTGTAGAGCCGAAAGTCAGGCTTCCGCACCCTCGCTGGGCACACCGTCGGGCACACTTGGCAAGGGAAGCTGGTCGGGCTTCAGGTCGTTCGTCAAATAGGCGTCCAGCAGCGCGGCTGCCTCGGCCTCGTTGCCTGGGAACAGGTGCCCGTACCGGTCGAAGGTGACTTGGATTGATGAGTGCCCCATGTAGGTGCAGAGGGCCTTGGCGTTGACCCCCGCCGCGATCATCAGGCTCGCGTAGGTGTGGCGCGCATCGTGGAGGCCGACTGCCTCAAGGTCCGCTGCCGTCCAGTGCTTCTGTGCGCGCTCGATCAGAGCGCTGTGCGAGAACCGGTCTGAACGTTCTCCTGGGAAGTAGCGATCATCCTCCCCGGGTGAACGACCCTTGTCCAACAGGTAGGCATCGTACTCGTCCAGGATCACCGCAAGCTGACCGGGGATCGGCACCGGACGGATGCCGGCGGTGGAGCGTGTCGATGAGCTAGGAGAAGCCGTGCCCGACGTCGAGAGGGGGCGTACCCGCAAGGCCAACAAACTTCCCATACCGTCATGACACACACGCCGAGCAAGTAGCCGGGGACGGCACGCGCGCGACAAGCGGCAGCGGGGGTTGTGCGGGCGGTGGTAGCTTCGCATCGTGGACTTCGTGCTCTTCCTAGTCTTCGCGGGTGGCGCGACCGCGTTCGGCCTATGGCTCGGTTTGCGGTTCACCCGGAGAGCAGGCATAGGCGCGGAGGCTCGACCAGCGATACGGGCCCGAACCTGGGTATTGCTGAGCCTGATGGCCGTGCCGGGCTTGGTGGCAGCGTGGGCGATAGTCAACGGCCATGCAGCAGTTGGCATCGCCATCCTCGTAGCCATCTTCGTCGTTCCGCGCCTTATCGAGATCCCGATACGTATTAGGCAGTCGAACCGGCGCGCGCGGGAGGCGCGCGCACGGCGGGAGGGGTCACCACCTCCTCCCGCGACGCCGTAGTCCGAACTCGGCGTACGCCCCGCCCTGGTTGTTCAGTCCCGACGCGGGACACTCAGGCGGCGGGCGCTCGGCTCACTGCCTTTTAGCCGAGAAGCGGCAGAGGGGGTTGTGCGTTCCGCCCCCGAGATGCACCAGGGCATTAGGGTGCGCTTCTACAATGCCCTTAACGCGGCTCCGGAGCGACCTAACGATAAGGGCATTTGCGCGGGCGCCGGGAGCGACGATCGCTGCAGCCGCAGCGTTCGTGATCTACGAGGGCGAAACTCTGTTGGAGTTCCTCATCGGCGTTTCGGTTGGAGTAGCGGCGATGGGGGTCGGCCATGGCTGGCTGATGTGGATGTTACGTCGTAACAGTTCGGCGGACTCTCCCGCCTTCTCTCCCCTCCCTGCGAACGCAGTTATTGAGTCCGAAGCGGAGACGCGAAGGCATCACCTTGTCCGAGTTCCCCTCGACCTCGCACTCGATGCTGTAGTCATCGCAGTATTCGCGATCATCGGGGCCGGCCTCTTACTTGCAACCATCGCGATGTCTACGGTGCTCAGCTGGCGCCTTGCAGCGTGGGAGAAACGACATCACATCGTTCTGTTCTCCCAACGCCGCAAGGCGTGGGAGATCGCACCACAGAAGCCCTACTGGTTCACGCGACCAGCAGCGTGAGCGTAGGTGGATAGTTCTGCTCCCCGTTGTGCGCCCGACCCCTCCTCTTCCCCCCGGGAGGCGAACATAGGGCGCGTGAGGTAGGTCGTGTGCGTCCCCGTTCGGGATGGGCGACGAAACGCATCAGAAGCGCACAAAACGCCGGAGCGCCCCTTTTAGGCGAGAAGCGGCAGCGGGGGTTGTGCAACTGTCACAACGTCCAGCACGCTGACTGTTAGCGTGATGCGCCATGCCCGAGCGGACTCCCGAGGACCTGCGCGCCATGTCGGATCATGTGCTCTACGAGATGGACATGCTCTTCTACTGCGTCGAGCAGTTCGGACCCGAGCACGTGCCTGCGACCGCGACACAGTGGCAAGCCGCGCTCCTGGAGTCGTGGGGAGTGCACGCGCGCAACCTGACCGACTTCCTCTACCGGCCAGATCGGTGGCTACACGACGACGCGTTCGCCGATCAGTACTTCGGCGAGGGCGAATGGAACCGCATGTGTCCGGAGATGCCGGAGTCCCTCACCAAGCTCAAGGATCGTGCAAACAAGGAACTGGTCCATCTCACCTACGCCCGCCTGTTGGTCACTGACGACCTCAAGCCCTGGGAGCTGAGTCGGCTGACAAATGACCTCGTGCCCTCGCTCCAGCTCTTCGCTGGCAAAGTGTCACCGAAGCTCGTGACCGAGGAGTTCAGGAACCGTGCGAACCCGCGGATGCAGGCGATACGACACTCGGTAGCGACGGGGCGGCCGCAGCCTCCGACGTAGCCCCAACTTCCGGATCTGGGCTGGGCGAAGTGCTCGGCGTCACGATCCGGGCGCGAGCCTAACAGTCGCCCCCCATCCTGGCCGCGTGAGGCGCATCGTCGCCAATACGGCGCGCCAGTTGGTTCGTAGCCGAACCGTTTGTCCGATAGCTCCGGTATCTCTACGACATGGTGGAGAAGCGTGACCTGACCAGCATCGTCCACACGATCGTCGGGGCTGTCCTGTGCCTCGCGGCCTTCGTCGGGATCGTTTGGCTCTTTACCCTGGCGATCCGCGAGGGCGCGACCCTCCTCGCTACGACCCTGGCCGCGCTCGCCACCGTCGGTGGAGCCGTGATCGTGCGCCGCTACGAAGGTCAGAGGGAACCACGCTCACCGCCGCGAACGCCTGGGCCAGCTGTGCGAGGAACTCTCGTTCGTGTTAGCCGGACGCGAGATACCCGCCCGGAAGCAGGAGAAGGTGATCCTTGACTTCATGCGGAGGTCACTGGTTTATGCAAGCCCGTCAGTGCTAAGGGCGCTGCGTGTGTGGCGGGACGCGCTGCCTCAGAACGAGAACTGGTCGCACGAGCAGACCAAGGCGATGATGCTCAAGTACGAGGCGTTCGTGAAGGCCATGCGGAAGGACCTCGGCGTCAGTAACTGGGGTTTGGCAGAGGGCGACCTTGGGCGCGCCGTGAACAGCGACTGGGACGAATACTTCGCCGGCTCGGACCCGGCGCTGCCACCAGAGCCGGACGGCACGTCGCCCGAAGAGCAGATCCGGGCAAGCGAGCGCGAGCGGCGCTAAGCCGCCTCCCAGTGACCCACATAAGCGATCGTCGGGAACACATCGGGAACACATGACGCCCAAAAGGGACCTCTACTGACCATCGCTGACGAAGTGCGGCGATCGCCCTGACGGCCTTGCAGGAGCGGGAACCCGCTTCCGGAGCCAGGTTCCCGCTCCATAAAGCGGAGGGGGAGAGATTCGAACTCTCGGTGCGCTTGCGCGCACAACGGTTTTCGAGACCGCCCCGTTCAACCACTCCGGCACCCCTCCGGGACGTACCGCCGGGAAACCTTAGCGAGGGGCTCAGCGCATGCCGCGCGCGAGTGTCTTCTCGAGATCTGCGTAGACGCGGTCGAGGTCGAACCCGCCCGGGTCGAGCAGCCACTGGTAGGCGATGCCACCCAGCGCGCCCGTGATGAACGTGACGACCGAGCTCGCGTCGACGTCGTCGCGCATCTCTCCCGCGTCGATCGCCTGCCGGATCCACCCGACCGTCATCGCGCGCAGGTTGGCATGGAGCCGGGCGAACTCCGGCGCCAGCTCCGGCCGCGGGCCGAGCGCCTCGAAGATCAGGACGTAGAACAGGCGCAGCGCCTCCGTTCGCTCGGTGAGGAAGCGCCGGTGCGCCGCGAGCGCGCGGCTCATCGCCTCGACGCCGGTCGCCTTGCCGACGACGGGCAGCAGGACCTCGGCCTCCCACGCCTCGAACGCGCGCTCGACCACCGCCCACAGCAACCCCTCCTTGGAGTCGAAGTGCCAGAAGATGGACCCGCGGCTGACGCCGGCGCGCTCCCCGATCGCCTGGACGGAGGTGCCCCGGTAGCCGCGCGCCGCGAACAGCGCCGTGGCCGCCTCGATCAGCGCGTTCTGCGAGCGCGCCGACTGCTCCTGCTTTACGGTCGGAGCCGTGCTCATTGACGCAAGCGTACAGGGGACCTATGCTGACCGATCAGCATAGATCCCGATTGGAGGAACGATGGCGGATAGATCCAAGGCGGTGCTGATCACCGGGTGCTCGACCGGTATCGGGCGCGCGACCTCCGAACGACTGGCCGGGAAGGGCTGGACGGTCTACGCGACCGCTCGGCGCACGGAGGCGATCGAGGACCTGAAGGCGAAGGGCTGCCACACCCTGGCCCTCGACGTGACCGACGAGGCGTCGATGCGGGATGCCGTCAGCCAGGTGGAACAGGCCGAGGGCGCCGTCGGCGTCCTTGTCAACAACGCCGGCTACAGCCAGAGCGGCGCGGTCGAGAGCGTGAACCTCGACGACGTGCGCTCGCAGTTCGAGACGAACGTGTTCGGGCTGATCCGCATGTGCCAGCTCGCGCTGCCCGGCATGCGCAGCCAGGGCTGGGGCAAGATCGTGAACGTCAGCTCGATGGGCGGCAAGATGACCTTCCCGGGCGGAGGGATCTACCACGCGACGAAGCACGCCGTCGAGGCGATCAGCGACGCGCTGCGGTTCGAGGTGCGCGGCTTCGGAGTGGACGTGATCGTGATCGAGCCGGGCTTGATCCGCACGCAGTTCGGCGAAGCCGCGGTCAACAGCATCGAGAGCGGCACGAACGCCAACGGGCCGTACGCGGAGTTCAATGCGGCGGTCGCCGCAACGACCGCCGGCGCCTACGACGGCCCGCTGGCGAGGCTCGGCGGCGGACCCGAGACCGTCGCGCGCAAGATCGAGAAGGCGATCTCGCGGCGCCGGCCGCGCACCCGCTACCCCGTGACGCCGTCGGCACGCATGATCATGGGCATCCACACCGTGCTGCCCGACCGCGGCTGGGACGCGTTCAACGCAAGCAACTTCCCGCGCCCGAAGCCGTGACGTCGGCCGCAATCGTGGGTGCCGGCTTCGGCGGGATCGGCACCGCGATCTCGCTGCGGCGCGCAGGGGTCGAAGACATCACCGTCCTCGAGCGCGGCGGGCGCGTCGGCGGCGTCTGGGACAAGAACACCTACCCGGGGGCCGCCTGCGACGTGCCGAGCCACCTCTACTCGTACTCGTTCGCGCGCAACCCCGGCTGGGGCCGGCGCTTCGCGCTGCAAGAGGAGATCCAGAGCTACGTCGAGGACGTCGCGCGCGAGCATGGCGTGCTGGACCGAGTGCGCCTGAACACGAACGTCGCCTCGGCGACGTGGGACTCCGACGCCGCGCGCTGGCGGCTCGAGACCGACGGTGGCCCGGTGGAGGCGGACGTGCTCGTGTGCGCATGCGGCCAGCTGACGCGGCCGGCGGTGCCAGACATCCCCGGGCTCGAGAGGTTCGCCGGCCCGGCGTTCCATTCATCGCAGTGGCGACACGACGTGGACCTGCGTGGCCTGCGCGTCGGCGCGATGGGCAGCGGCGCCAGCGCGATCCAGTTCGTGCCCGCGATCCAGCCGCTCGTGAAGTCTCTGACCGTCCTGCAGCGCACTCCGCCCTGGATCCTGCCGAAGCCGGACCGCGCGTACCGCCCGTTCGACACGAAGCTGTTCGAGCGGCTGCCGCTGGCGCAACTCGCCGGCCGCTTCGGTTTCTGGGCCTTCCTGGAGGCGGGGATCGCCGGGTTCGTCGGGCACGACCAGGCGATGCGCCCGCTGGCCGCGATCGCGCGCGCGCATCTGCGACGTCAGGTGCGCGACCCGCAGCTGCGCAGCAAGCTCACACCGGCGTACAGGATGGGCTGCAAGCGGGTCCTGTTGAGCAGCAACTGGTACCCGGCGCTGACGCAGCCGAACGTCGAGGTCCTCACCGACGGCGTGACCGAGGCCACGGAGACAGGCCTCGTGCTGGCGGACGGCCGGGAGGTCGAGCTCGACGTGCTGATCTTCGGCACCGGCTTTCGCACGCGGGAGTTCGTGGCGCCGATGCGCATCGCGGGCCGCGGGCAGCGCACGCTGCAGGACGTGTGGAACGAGGTTCCGCACGCATGGCACGGGCTCGCCGTGCCGGGATTCCCGAACATGTTCCTGATCTACGGTCCCAACACCTTCGGCGGCTCGGGATCGGCCATCTACATGATCGAGAGCCAGATGCGCCACGTCGTCGCGGCCGTCCGCGAGCTGCGCCGCACCGGCGCGCGGGCCATCGAGGTGCGCGCAGACGCGCACGACGCGTTCATGACCGAGTTGCACGAGCGCCAGCGACGCACCGTGTGGGCGACCGGTGGCTGCTCGAGCTGGTACCTGGACGAGCAGGGCCGTGACCCCACGAACTGGCCGGGCTACACGCTCGAGTACCGGCGCCGCACGATGCGCGTGTCCCTAGACGTGTACACGCTGGAGCACGCACCGCAGTCGGTAGCCGTCTAGCGGCGCGACCCGAAGAAGCTCGTCAGGAGCACCGCACACTCCTCGGCGAGCAATCCCCCGGCGACCTCCGGCCGCCAGTTGAGACGGGGCTCCCCCAGGACGTCGAGCACGCTGCCGGCGGCGCCCGCCTTCGGATCCGGAGCGCCGTACACGAGCCGCGGCACGCGGGCCCAGCCGATCGCCCCCGCGCACATCGCACAGGGCTCGATCGTCACGTACAGGACCGAGCCGGGCAGTCGCCAGCCGCCCAGCTTCTGGCCCGCTTCGCGCAGCACGAGCACCTCCGCGTGCGCCGTGGGATCGTTGCGCAGCTCGCGCTCGTTGCAGGCCGCGGAGAGCACCTCTCCCTCCCGCACGATCACGGCGCCGATCGGCACGTCGTCGTGCTCGGGCGCGCGCTCGGCCTCACGCAGCGCAAGGCGCATGTAGTACTCGTCGCGTGGAAAGAAACGGTCCATTTTCTAGAGCACCGTCCGGCGGCCCGCGAGCTGACCCACCGCGCGCAATGGGAGGAGCAGCCCGAGACGATCAGCAGCGCGCACGCCGGCCGACATGCGGTCGAGTGACCGGCTGCTCGGCGCCGCCAACCGGTCGTCCTCGATCAGCTCCTGATACCAGGACACCGTGCGCTCGAGCGTCTCGTTCACACCCCGCGCGCTATAGCCGAGCTCACGCCGCGCCTTTGCAGAGGAGTAGCGCCAGTTCGGCGCCATCAGGCGAATGCCCTCGAGCAGCCCGAAGGGAACGCCCGCGCGCTTCAGCGCGTCGGCGACTCCCGCGATCTCGGGCGGCAGCACCAGCAGCGGATGCCGCACGCCGGAGATGCGCGCTATCCGTTCGATCACGTCGGACCAGGGCAGGTTCTCCCCGCCCAGGATGTACCGCTCCCCCGCCCGGCCACGTTCGGCCGCCAGGAGATGTCCTGCGGCGACGTCCTCGACGTCCACGATGTTCGTGTACGCGTCGACGATCGCCGGGAGCCTGCCCCGCAGGTAGTTCGCCACGATCCGCGTCGACGTCTCCCCCGCGCGCATGCGGTTGAGCGCCGGGCCGAGCACGTACGAGGGACACACCGACACGACATCGACCCCCAGCCGGGCGCCGGCCGCGAGCGCGCTGCGCTCACCCTCGAACTTCGAGTCCGTGTAGAGCAGGCCGGTGCCGCGCTCGGGATAAGGGTTCCGTTCGGTTGCCGGCCGGTCGCCCGCGGCCGGTCCGATCGACGCCACGCTGGATGTGATCACGACGCGCCGGAGTCCGCATTCGGCCGCCGTCTCGACCGCGATCCGCGGCCCGATGGCGTTCACCCGCCACACCTGCCGCAGCGGGCGTGACGCCACCATCCCGGCGGTGTGGAACAGGGTGTCGCAGCCGTCGAGGGCCCGGCGCATGGAGCGCCGGTCGAGCACGTCGGCACCCACGATCTCGACCTCCCGCCCCGCCAGCGCGGCGATCCGGCGACGGTCTCGCACGGTGATCCGCACCTCGTCGCCGCGCTCCACCAGGTGGGCCGCGACGTGAGCGCCGAGGAAGCCCGTCGCCCCGGTGACGCAGACTCTCATCGCTCGAAGTCGATTTCTATGGCCCGCGCCCTGCTGCTCACCGATACTTCTCCTTCTGACGGCGTTTTCGACACATGCCGGCCCTGTACCATCGACCGCTTCCGGGAATCGTGGCTGAACCGAGATATTTTGGACGTCTGACGGCTCTCGCGGCCGTCTTCTTATGTTTGGCTGCAGCGTCGCCTGCGGCCGCGGCGCCGCACGTGCCGGGCGAGCTGCTGGTCAAGTATCGCGTGGGTGCCTCCCCGGCCGCCCGTGCGAAGGCGCGCGCGGCCGCCGGCGTGCTCACCGCGACCCCGGTCGACGCTCGCACCGAGCGCGTGACGGTCGGCGAGGGCACGGTCCGTGAGACTGCACGGACGCTCCAGCGCGAGGACAGTGTCGTCCATGCCGTGCCCAACTACGTCGCCACCGCGGCCGCGTTCGCACCCAACGACCCGGGCAAGGCCGGCCCAGGGGGATGGTCGGCGCTGCAATGGAACTTCACGGGCCCGTTCGGGATCAACGTGAACGCGGCCTGGGAGAACGCTATCGCCGCCGGCAATGCAGGCGGTGGCGGGGTGACCGTGGCCGTGCTCGACACCGGCGTGGCATACCGGACCTCGCCCGACCGCCGTTATCTGGTCGCACCCGACCTCGACCGCACGCGCTTCGTGCGCGGCTACGACTTCGTGCGCAACAACGCCCTGCCGTATGACCGCAACGGGCACGGGACCTTCGTGGCCGGGGTCATCTCACAGGCCACGAACAACGGCATCGGCCTGACCGGGGTCGCCTATCACTCGCGCATCATGCCGGTCCGGGTGCTCGACCACGAGGGCAAGGGTGACGTCGCGACCATCGCGCGCGGAATCCGGCTTGCCGCCCGGCGCGGGGCGCGGGTGATCAACATGAGCTTCGAGTTCGACATCGGGCTCACGTCGTCCGAGATACCCGACGTGCTCTCGGCCGTGCGCTTCGCACGCCGCAAGGGCGTCGTGATGGTCGCGGCGGCGGGCAACACCGAGGAGACCCGCATCGCCTATCCGGCACGCGCGCGCCAGGTGATCTCCGTGGGGGCGACCACCGAGCACGGATGCGTCGCCGACTACTCCAACTCCGGCAGCGGCCTCGACCTCGTTGCACCGGGCGGCGGTGCGGATGCGTTCATCGACACCGACGCCAACTGCAGGCCGCTCGAGGATCCGGGGCGCGACGTCTACCAGTTCACGTTCCGCGGAGTGAGTCCACGCAAGTTCGGGCTGCCGAGCGGCTACGAGGGCACCTCCATGGCCGTTCCGCACGTGACCGGCACGATCGCGCTGATGCTCGGCGCCCGCACGCTCGGCGCCCACACGCTCGGCGCGCGCCCCGGGGCCAAGGCGATCGCGTCACGCCTGCAGTCGACCGCGCGGGACCTCGGCCCGCCCGGGTACGACCAGCTCTACGGGTGGGGGCTGCTGAATGCGGCCGCCGCCACTGCGCCACCGGCCCCGCCGCCGCCGGCGCCTCCGCCGACGCCCTAGCCGGACCTTCGGAGCTCCCGGAATTCGCGGCTAAGCCGGACCCTCGGAGCTCCCGGAATTCGCGGCTAAGCGAATTCCGTTCTACGTGGTGCGAACGATCAGCACCGAGCTGGAAGCGTGGTGCGAGACCTTGTTCGGGACGCTTCCCAGGAGGAACCGCTTGGCGCCCGTCATGCCCTTGTTGCCGACGACGATCAGGTCCGCGTTCTCCTCGTCGGCGACATCGAGGATCACGTCCGCCGGCTCTCCCTGACGTGCATATGTGCGGACCGTGACACCCGCCTCCTCCGCCTCCTTCGCGGCCTCCGCGAGCGTGGCGTCCACATCCTCGCTGGGATTGACCGTGTGCTCGATGTCGGCGGGCGCCTCGAGACGCTCCTCCCGCAACCGCGACGCGGGCACCGGGTCGTAGGCGCTCACGATTTCGAGCGACGCGCCAGTTTTCTTCGCCAGCTCGGTCGCCTCGCGCACGGCTTGCTTGGCGGTTTCAGAGCCGTCCGTTCCGACCACGATCCGAGAGAACATCTTCCCTCCTCCGAGGAATCAGGTGCACCGAAAAGCGGGCGGATCATAAGCGTTCTGTGATTCTTGCGACAGGAACGCCACATCGGCGAAATTCACTGGCCGCCCTCGAGCCCCTATAGCGGGCTCGAGGGCGGCCAGTGGATCGTGGGGTCGACGAAGTCCGACGAACCGCACGCAGATTCACATTGGACCCGCGCGTGTACCGCTACCCTTGAGCCCGGCCATGGACCGACAGCCGATGCCTCCCTTCTGGATCGCCGTGCAGATCCTGATCATCATCTGCGTCCTGATCTCCGCGGTGATCGTCATCGTCAAGCTGTGACGGTGGCGCAACCGACCGCTCCGGCCGAGCCCGACTACGGCCCCTCCCTCCCCGAGATCCTGCGGCCATGGCTGCGAGCGCGCTCGCGCCCGCAGCGGATCGCGCTGGGAGCGGCCTTGCTGCTGCTCGTGGTGGGAGTCGCCGCGCTCGTGATTCGCAGCGAGGCCGCGGTGGGGACCTATCAGCAGACCGAGTCGGACGCCCGCGCCCGCGGCCTCAACCCGATCGAGTTCCGCTTCGACCACTCGAGCAAGCTCGAGCTGTCGAAGCCGCAGGGCGCCTACGTGCGCGCCGAGCGGCGCAGAGACGGCGAGCTCGTCGCGAGCATGACGGTCTCGCCGTTCCGGATGGAGCGCCGCGAAGGTCTCCTCGCCGGATACCTGCCGCTCGTGGCGACCGACCTCGAACGTGCGGCGGCGCGGCGCTACGACCACTTCCGGTTGACGTTCGAAGGCCGTGCGCGGGTGAACGAGGTGGAGGGCTACCAGTTCGCGTTCACGGCGCGGCTCGCGCGCGCCGGCGGAGGAGAGCCGCGGCAGCTGT
>JBBRDT010000082.1:0-14595 GCA_038203635.1 Solirubrobacterales bacterium | reverse complement strand
AGATCAAGTCTCCGGGTCGGGCGCCCCGCGCTCTCGCAAACGTGGGGGGGGGGTGGGGGGGGGGCCCCGCCCGGCCCCCCCGCCCTTTTTTTGTGGGTGCGTGTCTTACAGCTAGTGGGCCTTCTCCAAAGGTTTGACCGGAAACCTCTGGTTGGTGGCGAAGAGGGACGCATCTCGATGATGGAGGTGGTGATGCGTCCCCCAGAGGTGTTCGTGAGGCCGTTGGCGCATGGCGAGGCGGTTGCTTTGAAGCGGCGTTCGAAGAGCGCCAGGCACTTCTCGACGCGCGAGCGGGCGTCGATCTTGCTGGCGTCGAATACGGGCATGTCGGCGCCCGAGATCGCGCGCATGTGGCAGACCGACGAGTCGCATGTGCGGAAGGTGATCCACGAGTTCAACGAGCGCGGGCTCGACTCGCTGGACCCTGACTATCGGGGCGGGCGGCCCCGCCGGATCACCGCCGCGCAGCGGGCGCGGATCGTGGCGGTCGCCGGTGCCCGTCCCGACACCCAGGGGCGCCGTTGACGCGTTGGTCGCTGCCGCGCCTGTCTGCCCACCTGCGCGAGGAGGGGATCGAGATCTCGCCCGCCCACCTCGGCCGGATGTTGGCTGAAGCGGGGCTCTCCTTCCAGCGCACGCGCTCTTGGAAGGCGAGCCCCGATCCCGACTACGAGACCAAGGCCGCGCGTGTGCTTTCGCTCTACGATCGGGCTCCGAAGGGCGGAGTGGTCATCAGTTTCGATCAGATGGGGCCGATCTCGCTGCGCCCCACCCACGGCTCGGGCTGGGCGCCCGAGCGCAAACCCGAACGGCTGCGGGCGACGTTCAACCGCCGCCACGGCACCCGCTATGGGTTCGGCGCCTACGACGTGCACGGCGACCGGTTGCGCCTGCGGTTGCGACCCAGGCGCGCCGGTGCCGACACGCTCGCGTTCCTGCGCACGATCCGCTCCTGCTACCCGCGCCGACTGCGGATCTATTGGATCCAGGATGGCCTGTCGGCCAACTGGACCCCCGACGTCCGCGACTTCGCCGCCGAGCACAACGTCGAGCTCGTCCCGATCCCCACCTACGCCAGCTACCTCAACCGCATCGAGGCGCACTTCCGGCCGATCAACGAGTTCGTCGTCTCCAATGCCGACTACATCGACTGGGACGCATTCGCCCACGCCCTCGCCCGCCACGTCCAGCACCGCAACGGACCCGACCGCGACCGACGCATCGCCGCACTCGAACGCAAACTCACCATCGCCGCCTGACCGATGACGTTTCCGGTGAAACGTTCTGAGAAGGCCCACTAGCCGCGGCGTCTGGGCATCGGCACTCGCTGGACAGTTGATGACCCTATGGGGTACTCAACCGTCCACTCGATTCGGTCCGCGTGAGCTCCCGCGGCATGTCCGCGCGCACGACGCGGGAGGCCGCGGGACCAGATCGCGATCCTCGTGGTAGAGGTCCGTCAGCGCCACGAATGACCGCCTACCCGCTGCTATATTTCCTAAAGCCAGTCGGAATTTAGGTATTTCCGCCGATACAGAGGGCAGGAACTCCGATGACTTCAGACACGAAGACACGTTCAGGCCAGCAGCTCATCAAGGACGCGCGGTCGCGAATCGAGGAGCTCGACCCCTCGGAGGTCAAGGACATCCTCGAGCACCGGGACACCAACGGCTCCGCCGACCAGGCGCCCGTGATCCTCGACGTCCGCGAGCAGCAGGAGTACGAGATGGGTCACATCCCGGGTGCCGTGCACATTCCGCGCGGCCACCTGGAGACCCGCATCGAGCAAGCCGTCCCGGACCGCAGCAGGCGGGTGATCGCATACTGCTCCACGCAGAACCGCTCCGCGCTGGCGGCCGTCACGATGAAGGAGCTGCTCGGCTACGAGGACGTGTCTCTGATGACCGGCGGCTTCACGCTCTGGAAGGACCGCGGGTACGACTTCGACCGTCCGATCGCGCTCACATCCGAGCAGCGGGAGCGCTATTCGCGTCACCTGCTGATCCCGGAGGTCGGCCTCGAAGGACAGCAGAAGCTGCTCGAGGCCAAGGTGCTGCTGATCGGCGCCGGCGGGCTCGGCTCCCCGGCCGCCCTGTATCTGGCCGCGGCGGGCGTGGGCACACTGGGCATCGTCGACAACGACTTGGTCGACCTGTCCAACCTGCAGCGCCAGGTCATCCACAACAACGAGCGCATCGGCGTGCTGAAGGTGGAGTCGGCCAAGCAGACGATCGAGGCGCTCAACCCCGACGTGAAGGTGGTCCCGCACCCGATTCGCCTCGACAGCGACAACGTGCTCGACCTGATCCGCGACTACGACGTGATCGTGGACGGCGCCGACAACTTCCCCACGCGTTACCTCCTGAACGACGCCGCAGTGCGCGAGCGCAAGCCTGTCGTGCACGCCTCGATCCTGGGCTTCGACGGTCAGCTCACCACGTTCGTGCCCTACGAGGGCCCGTGCTATCGCTGCCTGTACCCGCAGCCACCTCCCGCCGAGCTCGCGCCGTCATGTGGCGCGAACGGCGTGCTGGGCGTGCTGCCCGGCATCATGGGCCTGCTGCAGGCCAACGAGGTGATCAAGCTCGTCGTCGGCATGGGCGAGCCGCTCGTCGGGAGGCTACTGCTGTTCGAGGCGCTCTCCACCGAGTTCACCCAGCTGAAGGTGCGCCGCGACGTCGAGGGTTGCCCGACCTGCGGTGAGGGCGTCGACCTCGAGAACACGGAGTTCGAGGACTACGAGGCGCTCTGCGCCGCCGCTGGTTAGGGACGGATGATTCCGATTCCCGGCACCCACGGATGACGCTGCGAACCTTCGCTAGATCTGCGTCCTCGGGTTCGCCCATGCAAACCAGCATGGGCCTCACCCTGCGTCCTTGCCCAGCTCGGTTCTCGCGCCCCCGTGGGCACGCGGCTCCGGAACCGACCGTCTAGGGTTCGCCGTCATGGCAACAGTGAAGATCCCGCCTGTGCTGCGCCCTGCCGTGAGCGGCATGAGCGAGGTGCAGGTCGACGGTTCGAACGTCGGCGAGGTCCTCAGCGGCCTGGCCGGGATGCACCCGGAGACGCGCGGCCAGCTGTTCGCCGAGGACGGCGAGCTGAACCGGTTCGTGAACGTCTACGTCAACGACGAGGACGTGCGCGTGCAGCAGGGCCTCGACACGGGCGTCGGTGTCGGCGACACCGTCGTCATCCTGCCGGCGATGGCCGGCGGCCAAGAATAGGGCCGCAAGTCCGTAAGCAGACTTGCGGGTTTGCAACAGGACGCGCGCGCCGAATCTCCGGCAGGCGGATGGTCGGCCCCTCTATGCTTTGCCCCATGCTCCAGGCAAGGCCCTTGAGGGAGCCGCCGAACTGCTGCCCCGACGTGATCGGGGCCATCGGCAACACCCCGATCGTCGAGCTCAAGAAGCTGAGTCCCAAACCGGGAGTCCGCCTCTTTGCCAAGCTCGAGTTCTACAGTCCGACGGGGTCCGTGAAGGACCGCGTCGCGAAGTCGATGATCGAGCGCGCCGAAGCCGAGGGCGCCGTTGCGCCGGGCCAGCGCATCCTCGAGCCGACGTCCGGCAACACGGGCATCTCGCTGGCGCTGATCTGCCGCCTGAAGGGCTACCCGTTCACCGCCGTGATGCCCGAGAACGTCACGTCGGAGCGCACCGAGCTGCTGCGCATGCACGGCGCGGAGATCGTTTACTCCGAGGGCTCGAAAGGATCGAACGGGGCCGTCGAGCTGGCGCTCGACATGGCGCAGAAGGACCCGAGTGTCTACATGCCCTACCAGTACGGCAACCAGGCGAACCCCGACGCGCACTACTACGGCACGGCCGAGGAGATCATCAAGGACATCGGCGACGTGACCGCGTTCGTCGCGGGACTCGGCACCGGCGGGACGCTGATGGGCAACGGGCGCCGTCTCAAGGAACATGACCCAGCGACGAAGATCGTCGCGGCCGAGCCGCTGCAGGGCGAGGACGTCCAAGGGTTGCGCTCCCTCGACGACGGGTTCATTCCCCCGATCATCGACCTCTCGGTCCTGGACCGGAAGATCATCGTCACCAACCGCGACGGGATCATCTGGACACGCCGGCTGTTCTTCGAAGAGGGCATCTTCGCGGGCGTGTCGTCGGGTGCGATCGCGTCCGTCGCGGTGCGCATCGCGAACGAGCTGGACGAGGGCAACGTCGTGTTCCTCGTCGCCGACGACGGCAACAAGTACATGTCGGCCGGGCTGTGGACGAAGTCGCTCGACGAGCTCGAGGCCGTCGACTCCACCGTCTGGTGGTAGAACTGCCATGCGGATAGCGCGCTCTCTGGTCGAGGAGATCATCGAGCACGCCCGGCAGGACCTGCCGAACGAGTGCTGCGGGATCGTCTCCACGAACGACGGCACCGCGGTCGAGGTCTACCGCGCGAGGAATACCTTCGAGAGCCCGCTGCGCTTCGAGATCGACTCGCGTGACCTGATCCGGATCTACACGGCGGTCGAAAGCGCGGGTCAGGCGCTCGGGTCGATGTACCACTCGCACACGAAGAGCCCCGCCTATCCGTCGCAGACGGACGTGAACTTCGCGCAGGACTGGCCCGGTCTGGTCTGGCTGATCGTGTCCCTCGCCGACCCCGACTCCCCCGACCTGAAGGCGTTCCGCATCACCGGTCCTGAGGTCGAAGAGGTCGAGCTGGCGGTGGAGTGACCGAGCCGCTCGCATGCCCACGGTGCGCGATCCGCTATTCGCTGGATGAGCGGTTCTGCACGCGGTGCGGCATGCCGCTCACCTACGCCGGCGAGGTGGACGTCGAGCACGTGACGAGCGAGAAGCAGGCACGCGCCCGCAAGATCAAGCCGCAGTACGCGCGGGGCGACCTGCGGCGCGTGGCCACCGGCCGCCAGCAGCCCGAGGCCGAGTTCATCCAGATGCTCCTGCTCGAGGAAGGCATCCCGAGCACGCTGCGGCGCTCGGCCGGGTTCGACGTCCCCGACATGCTCGCCGCCGGCCCGCGTGACGTGCTGGTCCCGGAGTCGGGGGTCGACGCCGCCCGCGACGTGCTGCTCCAGAGCGACATCGAGGTCACCCAGGCCCCGCACCTGGAGCGCGAGGGCGGCGGTCCCGCGCCGGGGATGCTGCTCGCGGGCCTGCTGCTGGCGGCAGGCGTCGCGGCGCTGCTGATCTGGCTCACCGGCGGCTGATCGCGCTCACAGCTCGCGCCACACGTGCCACGCCGGGCGCTCGGGCCCCGGCCCCAGCGGAGAGCCGTCCGCCGCGTACTCGAAGTCGCGTCGCAGCCCCGATGACGTCGTCACGTCCGAGCGCTGGTCGTTCACCTTGTACTGCGTCCAGAGCGCGACGTCGCGCGTGCTCATTTCGGCGAAGCTCTGCTGGATCAGCCGCGCCTGGCACAGCTCCCGCGCGGCCTGGCCGTCGCCGGCCGCCGGCAGGTCGAGCTCCGGGCAATGCTTGGGGCCGAGCCGGTTGATGTCCGCACCGCCCTCGGTCAGGTAGAGACGGCGATCGCCGGGCCAGGAGTGCTGTGCGAGCAGGCCGATCACCTGCAGGGCGCGGTCGCTGCGCCCGTCGGCGGCCTTTGTGTCGCGGTAGTTGTGGTGCGACCACGCCGGCAGCGCCGCGCTGCCGGTGTCGAGCCCTCGCAGGCCGTCCAGCACCGCGGACGTGAAGCCGGGCCAGCCCGTGGCGACGGTGACCCCCTGCTCGACGACGTCCTCGTCGGGAAAGTCCGAGGTGCCGGGAAGCATCAGCAGAGCGGGGTAGGGCCGGCCCACCAACGCGCGCGCCGCCGTCCTTGCCATCGCGACGACCGCGTCCGCGACGTCCAGCTGCGGCCAGCACAGCAGGTTCGGCTCGTTGCAGAGCTCGAGCCCCCAGATGTGGGGACGCGACGGCCCGCCGTAGCGATTGCACAGGTATTCCACGAACCACGACCACGGGCCGTCCGGAGACAGGTCGAGCGGAAGCCTCGCGTCGGCCGGCTTCCCGGTGACCGGCTCCGTCAACCCGGGCGTCGTTCCGTTCGACCACTCGGGATAGGAGTGATAGAGACCGAGGATCACGCGGACGTCGTCGCGGTTGGCGGCGGCGATCTGGCGGTCGAGGCGGCGCAGCGCGCCGTTGCCGTGGTCCCGGTTCAGCTGCTGCCACGACGCGCTCAGGCTCGTGGCCGGCTGCGGTTGCAGGAACCGCCACGAGACCTGCATGCGGATCACATCCGTGTGGCTGTCACGCACGAACTCGCGGTTGCCCCACTCGAGGTAGTCGTGCGGGTCGTGAGGTGACCTCAGCGGTCCGAAGCCACCAAGCGCCAGGCCTTTCAGGGGCCGCGCCCCGCCCTGCGGGGGAGCGGGCACGTCCGGGCCAGAGCGGTTGGCCTCCCGGGCGACGGCCAGCGAGCCGAACGTCGCCGCTGCGGCGACGGCGCCGCCACGCGCGACGAGCTGGCGTCGGGTCAGACGTTCCATGCCTCTCAGGTGTCTAGCGCACTGAAGAAACGTCCGGCGCAGGTGTCGCGAGCCGCTCGAGGTGCCCGCGCCAGGCGGCGTCGATCTCGGCCACTGAAGCGCCGAACGCATCTTCGAGCGCCGCTCGGGCATCGCGCGCGGGGTGCGTCGCGAGCCGCACGCAGGCCCGCTCGCCATGCTCCTGCCGGAGCAGATCGAAGAGCGTTCCGCCGATCAGGCCGGCGTCGCGCGTGCTTGGCGGAAACCTGACCCGGCCGGTGCGCAGGCGCATCGCGATCGCCGCGCGCAGGAAAGGCACCTGCCCCGAGAAGTGCTGCGCTGCACCCTCGGGCAGCCATGCCTCGCGCAGCAGCCGTGACAGCGGGCCGAGGCGGACGGGAGGGGGCAGCAGCGGATTGTTGGTCCCGATCGCGAGCGCGGTATAGGTACGGCGTGGGCTGAGCAGCAACGCGCGCTCGGAGTCAGGGCCGGCCGAGATCGCGCGCAGCGCCGGCGCCGCGAGGGTGTGCACCTCGCCCGTGCGATACCAGCCCACCATGTAGCGGCGCGCGGCGCGTGAAGCGACTCGCCGCATGAGCGCCAGCATGGGGTTGGCGAACAGCAGCTGTACCGGTGAGTCGTGCAGGATCACCGTGACGCTCCCGGGCACCCGGGGCAGCAGCTCCTCCAGCCGGGCGCGCTGCTGCTCGAGGTCTTCCAGCACGGCCAGTGCGTCGTCTGCCTGCGATGCCTCGTGCCTGGCCGTGAATGACAGTGACGGCGTCTCGACCCAGGGCACGGCCTCACCATACCTCGGAGCTCCCGGATTTTCCGGCTAAGGAAAATCCGGCCTCATCTATCGCCCGCCGTGCGTTCGTAGTCCAGTTCCGTCGTCACGCCGAGGGCGCGCAGGCGCTCCAGCGCAGCGAGCAGATCGGGCGCGTCCAGCACCTCACGGGCGAGTGGCGCGGCGCTCTCCAGTGCTCCCTCCGGATCGAAGTACACGGTCGCCGCACCGAAGGGCGAGAGGTGCACGGCGCGGCGCCCACCGCGAATCGTGGTGACCCCGAACTCCCCCCACGCACAGCGCACGGCCTGCGCGCTGGCCTCTGTCGGTATCACGGCTGCGGCCCGTTCGACGTCGTGCACGGCGGCCGGGCTGAGTCCCTCGATTGCGAGCAGCGCTCCGGTTCCCGCCAGCAACGCGATCCGTCCGAGAAGTTCCTCCACGGTCAGCTCGCCGTCGCAGCCGGGGCCGAACACGGCGCCTACTACGGTGGCCCCGCTCCGTTCGAGCAACGCCCCGGCCGCAAGCATCACCGCATCGCACAGGGGGCTGGCGAGCCCGGGCTCGAACCCCGCGCCCAGCACGTCGCCGCCGACGTCCACGAACACGAAGAGGTCGACGCCGAGCGCCGGTGCTGCCTGCGCGAGGCTCGCCGCGATGCGCGCGGGCCCCAATCCAGGGTCCACCAGCACCGTCTCCTCGCCCAGCAGACCGGCCATGCGGGATTCGGCGAAGAGCACACCGTTCTCCGTTCGCGTGTCCGGCCCCGCGAGCAACACCCCCGGCGCGACCTCTTTCCCGCCGACGATCTCTGCCGCCGAACGCGGGCCCGGCTTGGGGTCGATCGGCAGCCGCTCCCAGGTGACGCCGCCCATGACCGACTCCGTCCCGAGCCGGCGGCAAAGCTCGGCGGCTGCAAGCGCGCCGACCACGTCACCACCGCCGCCGATGCCGAGCACCAGCGCACGGGAGGCGGCCCGCACGGTGTCGTGAAGCAGGCGGTGAGCCTGGTTCAGGCGACCGCTCAGGCGACCGAGACAGCCGGGGCGAGCACGCTCGCCTCGCGCACGACCGCCTCGATGCCCGCCGCTGCTCGCTCGAACTCCTCGTCGGCGATCACGGGGGTGCCCTCGAACGGCAGGTCGCGGTCGATCTCGACCCAGGACTTGCAGCCCTCGTACTCGGGCCGGACGCGCACGGTCACGGGTCGCTGGATCCTGTAGACCCGCAGCACGAGCACGTGCAGCGGGTGGCGCGGCTTCCAGCGCAGCCGCTTGAAGGCGTAGTCGGGCGTCCAGATGTGAAACGGGCTGAGCGAGTCCACGATCCGGGGGTCGGCCACCTCGTAGTGCTCGTGCACCTCGGCCCAGGCCCGGATGCGCACCCGGTCGGGCTGCTCGATGCCGCCGTCCTGGATCAGTGCCTTGGGCGGCGGTTCGCCGTCCGCCCACACGCCCTCTTCCAGTGCACGCCGGAGCTCGGGGTGGTGGGACTGTCTGACCAGGTTGTTACGTTGGTGATCGAAGGTGGGATAGAGGAAGAAGCGTTCGTGGTCGAGTTCGAAGTGCTTGTTGTCCTCCCTGACCCCGCCCTTGCGGAGGGTGAGCAGCTGCTCGCCCTCGGCGAGCGCGCGGACGGTGACGGCCCATTCTTTGAATGCGACTGGCATGATTTTGGGTGCGGGTCAGGACGCACGGATCCCGTGCCCGGTGAGCTTCATTCCCCCTGGATCGGTGGCGTCCAAAGCCCGCCGCAAGCGGAAAAAACCGCTGCCTGCGGCCCATTGTAGGCGCTGATCCCGAAAGTTCCAAGTGCTGAACGGGGAATCATTCACCGCCCGGGGCGGCTGTGCGAGCGGGATCGACGCCCCGTCTGGGGTCCGCCGGACCGTGACCTCCGCCCCCGGGCGTCTCAACGCGCAATCGCTCGCCCATTTGCAGCAAGCCCTCGGCCTTCGAGGGCAGGCTCTGGGGCTCCTGTCCATCGCGCACGACGACGTTCCGCCCCGGCAGACCGGGCTCGCCGCCGTGGGCGCCGGGCGGCGCCACCCGGCGCCGCTCGGTGAGCAGCGAGAACGTCATCGGCTCGAGCGCCTCGACCTCCCGCACGATGCCGTCTCCGCCGCGGTGGCGCCCGGCGCCGCCGGATCCGCGTCTCAACCCGTACTCACGCACCCGTAGCGGGAACTCCACCTCGAGCGCCTCGATCGGCGTGTTGAGCGTGTTGCTCATCGCGACGTGCACCCCCGACGGACCGTTCGCGTCGGGACACGCCCCCTGCCCGCCGCCCATGGTCTCGTAGTAGGTGAACCGCTCGTTGCCGAGCGTCAGGTTGTTCATCGTGCCCTGACCGGCGGCGGGCGCGGCCACCGCCTGGCCGAGCGCGGCCATCGTGACGTCGGCGATGCGGCTCGACGTCTCCACGTTGCCGCCGGCGACCGCGGCCGGCGGGCGTGCATTCACGACCGTGCCCGGCGGCGCGGTCACGTGCACCGGGCGGTATGCGCCGGCCGACGGCGGGATGTCGGCGTCCGTCAGCACGCGCACCACGTAGTACACGGCGGACTTGGTCACCGACAGCGGGCAGTTGAGGTTGCCGTCGGTCTGCGGGTCGGTGCCGGCGAAGTCGACCGTCAGCTCGTCGCCTGCGATCAGGACCTCGCACTCGATGCGAAGGTCGTGTGGCTTTCCACCGCCGTCGTCCTCCAGGAGATCGGATGCGCGGTGGCGCCCGTCCGGCATCGCGGCGATCGACGCCCGCGTGCGCCGCTCCGCGTACAGCAGGACCTCCCGCATCGCACTGTCGAGCAGCTCGTCGCCGTGCCGGTCTGCCAGCTCCTCGATGCGGCGCGCCGCGAGGCGGTTGGCCGCGAGCTGCGCGCGCAGGTCGGCCGCCCGCTGGCCCGGGGCGCGCATCCGCGCGACCAGGGAGTCGAGCATGCCGCCGTCGATCTCCCAGTCGCGGGCGAGGCGGCTGGGAGGGATCACGACGCCCTCCTGCTCGAGGCGCCGGGAGTGCGCGGGCATGCTGCCGGGCACCTCACCACCAACGTCGGCGTGATGTGCCCGCGTGGCGGCAAACCCCACGTGGCGCTGCCTGCGAAACAGCGGCGACACCAGGGTGATGTCGGGCAGGTGGGTGCCCCCGTGGTAGGGGTCGTTCAGGATCCACGTGTCGCCCGCCGCGTGCTCCTCGCCGAGCACCGCCGCCACGGCGTCCGGCATCGCCCCCAGGTGCACGGGGATGTGCTCGGCCTGCATGACCATCTGGCCCGCGGCGTCGAACAGGGCGGTCGAGGCGTCCCGCCGTTCCTTGATGTTCGCCGAGTGGGCCGCGCGGATCAGCACCGCCCCCATCTCCTCGCAGACCGCTCGCAGGCCGCCCAGCATCACCTGGAGGGTCACGGGGTCGAGGGGCCCGCTCATCCGCCCGGCTCCCGCTCGAGCAACACGGCTCCGTGCTCGTCGGAGGTCGCCACCCAGCGTGGCGGCACCACGACGGTTGCCTCCTGCAGCTCGAGCACCGCCGGACCGCGCAGGCGCTCGCCCGCGGCGGGCGGGCCGGAGAGCACCTCGGTGTCGACCCTGTGGCCGTCGAAGTCGGCGCTGCGCGACGTCCGCCGCGGCGCGGCCGGTACACCTGCGCGGGTCGCCGCGTGGCCGCTCCGCGTGGCCGTGGCCGTGACGCGGAGCGTGACGACCTCGAGGACTCCCTCGGTGTCGGCATACCCGTAGCGCTCGCGATGGGCCTGCTCGAACCGCTCTCGAAGCAAGGGGAGTCCGGCATCGGCCGGCGCGGTGATCGGCAGCTCGAAGGCCTGGCCGGCGTATCGCACGTCCCACGTCACCTCGATGCGTGGCTGGTCGAGCCCGCGGACGGCCTCGGCCGCGAGCTCCGCGACGACGTCCGCGCAGCGGCCGCCGCGCACGTCCTCCTGCGACATCAGGACGGTGCGTGCGGCGTCGCGGCGGCGGCTCGCGGTCGCCAGCCCGAGCGCCGATAGCACACCCGCGGCCTGCGGGCAAAGGACACGGGCGACACCGAGCTCCTGCGCGAGGCGGGCGGCGTGCATCGGCCCCGCGCCGCCGAAGGCGACGAGCGCGTACCGGCGCGGGTCGACGCCGCGCTCGACGGTTGCGACGCGCAGCGCGCGCAACATCTCTTCGTCGGCCACCCTCACGATGCCCCGTGCGGCTTGCTCGACGTCGAGCCCGAGCGCGTCGCCGAGCCCCCGCACCGCCTGCTCGGCGGCGTGCCGGTCGAGGCGGACGCCGCCGGCGAGCGCAGCATCGGCGCCCAGGTAGCCCAGCACGAGGTTGGCGTCCGTGACCGTCGGGTCCTTGCCGCCGTGTCCGTAACACGCCGGGCCCGGCACGGCGCCGGCCGACCGCGGGCCGACGCGCAGCGCACCGCCGGAGTCGGCCCAGGCGATGCTCCCTCCGCCCGCGCCCACGGTGTGCACGTCCACCATCGGGAGCTGGATCGGACGGCCGCCGATCGACTGCTCCGAGGCCTCGCGCACCACGCCGCGGTCGATCACCGCCACGTCGCACGAGGTGCCGCCCATGTCGAACGACAACAGGTCCTCTTGTCCGGAAAGACGGCCCGCGTGGGCGGCGCCGATGACGCCCGCCGCGGGTCCGGACAGCACCGTCCAGGCTGCGTGCAGTCCGGCCTCCTGGGCGCTCGTCAACCCGCCGCTCGACCGCATGATCTCCGGCTCGGGCAGGCCGGCCCCGGCGGCTTGGCCGGCAAGGCGCTCCAGATAGCCGCGCAGGAGCGGCGACAGGTACGCGTCGATCACCGTGGTGGAGGTGCGCTCGTACTCGCGGAAGACGCTCACGAGCTCGTGCGAGGCGGACACGTGCACGCCCGGCAGGGCGGCCTGGACGGCGCGAGCGACGCGGCGCTCGTGCTCGGGATGGGCGTAGGAGTGCAGCAGGCAGACGGCGACGGAGTCGACCTGCGCATCGCGCAGGCCGCGGATGGTGTCTGCGAGCCGCTGCTCGTCAAGCGCCTGCTCGACACCGCCGGGACCGCATCGCTCGGCCACCGGAAAGCGAAGCGCCGGCGGAACCAGCGGCGCCGGCCCGGCCCGGCACGGGCGGTACAGCTCCGGCCGCGTCTGGCGCGCGAGCTCGAGCACATCGGTGAAGCCCTCGGTGGTCAGCAGCGCCGTGCGCGCCCCTCGCTCCTCGAGCAGCGCGTTGGTGGCGACCGTCATGCCGTGACCGAAGCTCGCCACGTCGTGCGGCTCGACCCCCGCATGCGCCAGCACCATGCGCACCGCCGCCATCACGCCCTCCGGCTGGTCGCCGGGAGTGGTCGCCACCTTGCCGGTGAAAACACCGTCCGAGGAGGCGAGGACGGCATCGGTGAACGTGCCGCCGACGTCCACGCCGAGTGACCAGGTGGGCGCGGAGGTGTCGGGCGCGACAACGGTCACGCCCGCATCTAATCAGCCGGAATTTCCTTAGCCGGAAATTCCGGGAGCTCTGAGATGCGTGCGACTAGGCGGCGATGTCCGCCAGCTCCAGATCGTCGAACGTCTCGATCAGGTGCTGGTGGGAAGGGCAGTAGTCGTTGGCCGGCAGCGGCTGGCGCTGGCAGGGCTGGCCCTTGCGCGTCATCGCGTGGCAATGGCGCGGAATCCCACTCGCCTCCTGGGCATAGTCGGGCATCTGCGCCAGGAAACGCAAGGCCAGCTGGATGTTGCGGTCGATGGTCACATAGACGCGCGGCAGGTCGGCGATGGAGAAGTACGGACGCACGTCGTTGAAGAGCGTGCGGGAGGGCCGGGCAAAATAGCGCCGGTCGGTCATCAGGCGCTCGATCGCGGACTCGCACTCGCGCAGCAACAGCGTGCGGTTGCTCTCGTGCTGCGCGGAACGCTTCTCCTCGAGCACGTACGGGGCGAGGTCGCGGTAGATGGCGCGACTAAAGTGATACATCAGGTTGTGTCCTCGCAGTGTCTGTGGTCACGGTCTCTCCTCCAGGTTCCCCCGAACCTCAGAACTCGGGAAGTGTTTCCCGCGCTTGTGAATACGACGCGTATGACCGGTTAAGCCTGGATTAAGACACCGGCATCCCGCTTGTGAAGCCGGGTTGCGCGGCGACGGGAGCCGCCCATTTGGCTATTCCCAGGTCTCCCAGACCGCGCTGGAGCCGGTCACCGTCCAATGCCGCGAGTCGAGCGCGGGCTCCACCGCGGGGAAATCGGCGCGCTGGTGGCAGCCGCGCGTCTCCCGGCGCTCGAGCGCCGAGAGCGCGATCGCACGCACCAGCGGATGAGGGTCTGTCGTCAGGGCGGCGAGGCCATCGGCGTCGCGCAGCGGTCCCGCACAGCGCCACAGCGCATCGCGCGTGACCTCGGTGAGCGCCGGACCAGGGCCGCCGCGTGGCGAGGCGGGCCCCGGCGACAGGGACGGCTCGTCCAGGGCCGTGAGCGCCGCGCGCCGGCCGAACACGAAGCATTCGGAAAGCGAGTTCGAAGCCAGGCGATTCGCCCCGTGCACACCGGTACATGCGCACTCGCCGACCGCATACAGGCCGGGGAGGGTGGAGCGGCCCCGATCGTCTGTCACGACGCCCCCGATCATGTAGTGGGCGGCGGGCGCAACCGGGATCGGCTCGCGGCGAGGATCGAGTCCTGCTTGGGCGAGCTTTTCCGCGATGTTCGGAAACCGGCCCGTGTCGATGCCGCGCATGTCGAGGAACACGGCGTCGCCGGCACGCAGGCGCGCGTCGATCGCGCGTGCGACCTCGTCCCTGGGCGCGAGCTCGTCGACGAAGCGCTCGCCGCCGGCGTCCACGATCAGTGCGCCCTCGCCGCGCACTGCCTCGGTCACGAGAAATCCATCCAGGTCTCCCTCCAGCCGGAGCGCCGTTGGATGGAACTGCATGAACTCCAGGTCCGCAAGCGCTGCGCCGGCCTCGAGTGCGAGGACGAGGCCTGCGCCGATCGCGCCCCGAGGATTGGTCGTGCGGCTCCACAGCGCCGCGGCTCCGCCCGTGCCGAGCACGGTCGCGCGGGCCGGAATGGCGGCCGTTTCGGTAATGACGCCCACGCAGCGGCCCGCGTCCAGCCACAGTGCGAGCGCAGAGGTGCGTTCGTGCACGTCGATACGTGGGTGGGCGGCGACGAGCTCCGACAGGCGCGCCGTCAGATGACGACCGGTGGAGCTGCCCCCGGCGTGCACGACGCGTCGCCGGTTGTGGCCGCCCTCGAGCGAGAGTTGCAGCGAGCCGTCGGGAGCGCGGTCGAAGGGGATGCCCAGGTCGACCAGCTCGCGCACCCGGGCGGGTGCTTCCTCGCAGAGGATGCGCACGGCGTCGGCGCGGCACGTTCCCCGCCCCGCCG
>JBBRDT010000081.1:0-14960 GCA_038203635.1 Solirubrobacterales bacterium | reverse complement strand
GAGAGGCGATCAGGGCCCGGCTGTTCGGACAGGTCTTGGCGTTAGCGTGAAGCTTCATCCGGTGTCCTCCTTGGGACTGGTGGCTTAGACACCCCCAGCCTCCAAGGAGGCCCGGATGAAACAACGTGGTTAGGAGCTACAACTAGGCCGGTCCGGGCACAAAGCTGAAGGCGTACGCGCGGGCCGCGTCCTCGAAGACGAGCGCGAGCTCGTGCTCCTCGTGTGTGCCCGTGTCGACGAGGTCGTAGAGGCGCGGGCCGTCGAGCACCAGCGTGCGGACACGGTCGTCGTCGAGCAACACCTCGACCTCGCCGGCGCCGTCCAGCACGGCGGCCGCTCCTGCGGCCGCGTAACGCGTCCGCAGCGCCTCGCCCGGCGCGATCTCGCGCGCGGAGCGGTCGGTGTTGAGGTAGGTGTGGGGGGTGGGAGGCTTGACAAGCGCGTCCGGGGCGTCGGTCGGCCGCAGCGGAGCCATCGTGTCGGGTAGCTGCACCGCGTCGTCGATCTCGAGCAGCGCCTCGGTGATCGCGTTCTCCGAATCGTCGTAGAGGCCCTCGCCGAAGTGGTAGTAGCGGAGCACGCCGCGGCGGTCCCACAGGTATAGCGCGGGCCACACCTCGTTGCCGTAGAGGCGCCAGATCGCATAGTCGGAGTCGCTCGCGACCGGGAACGGGATCCCCAGTCGCTTGACGGCCTGCTCGACCGTCGCCGCGTCGTGACCGAAGTCGAACTGGGGACTGTGCACCCCGATCACGCGCAGGCCGAGGTCCGCGTAGCGACGGTGCCACTCGAGCACGTACGGCAGCACGCGCATGGAGTTGAGCGAGCCGATGTCCCAGAACCAGACCAGTACGGCGTTGCGCCCGAGCAAGGTCCCGACCCTCACGAACGGCGCGTTGATCCACGCCGTCTCGGTGGGAAAGTCGGGCAGGTTGACCTCGGTCGTCGGCCGCATGGCCGCGACACGGTAGCGGGTCGCTACCCGTGTGCCGGCGGCGGCACCATGGGCCACTTGGCGCCTTTCGCGGGCCGCGGGTTCTCGCGCAGGGCGATGGTCATGCTGCCCTCCTCGAGGCGGTGCATGCCCTCGCGGCGCTCGCGCGCCCAGCGGTGCCAGCGGTTGCCGAACAGTCGCTTGCGCAGCAGCTCCTTGATCGTGCCCCGTCCCGCCGCCGCGCGCCCGTCCCAGCCGAGTGTGCCACGCGCACTCACGTCGGGCGCCCCGTGCACGAACTCGACGAACTCGTACCCGTGGCTCCACGCGGCCTCGACGATCTGGTCCGCCCAGGTGTCGACCTGGTCGAGCGAATAGTGATGCCAGTCCATGCGCACCGTGCCGGTGTCGGGATCGAGCTCCATGCCCCGAATCGTGTCAGGCGAATAGCCTTCCCGCCGTGAACCGGGCTTGGCCCTACGTGACCGCCGCCTTCTGGATCTTCGCCGGGGCCAACCACTTCCGCAGCCCGCGGTTCTACACCGCGATCGTGCCGCCGCCGCTTGACCAGTGGAAGAACCAGGTGAACGTGGCCGCCGGTGTGGCGGAGCTGGCGGGCGGCGTCGCAGTGCTGCCGACGCGCACCCGTCGCGCTGCCCGCTGGTGGCTGCTCGCGACGCTGCTCGCCGTCTACCCGGCGAACATCCACATGGCGCTGCGACCGGAGCGGTTCCCGAAGTTCCCGGCCGCGCTGCTGTGGGCGCGGCTGCCGGTCCAGGGCCTGTTCGCCTGGCTCACCTGGCGCGGGACGGAATAGCGAAAAAAAGCGAGCCGCAGAGCTCCCGGAATTCGCGGCTAAGCGAATTCCGGCCTTTTTCTAGGCGAGCACGATCTCCAGCTCGCGCTGGAGTGCGGCCGAGACGATGTCCTGCAGGAAGGGCGAGCCATCCAGCCGCCCCGCGATCACCTCGAGGAACCCGCCCACGAGCATCTGCTCCGCCTCGGCGCGGTTCAGCCCGCGGGTCTGGAGATAGAACAGCTGGCCCTCGTCCAGCCGGGCGACCGTGGCCGCGTGCGTGCAGCGGACGTCGTTGGCCTCGATCTCGAGCCCGGGGATTGCGTCGGCGTGGGCGCCATCGGTCAGCAGCAGGTTGCGGCTCTCCTGGAACGCGTCCGTGCGCTGCGCGCCCTTGTCGACCTTGATCATGCCGCTCCAGACCGCGGTCGCGCGGTCGCGCAGAACGCCCCGGAATGCAAGGTCGGATGTCGTGTGGGGAGCGGCGTGCTCCTGGGTCGTGTCGTAGTCGATGTGCTGGGTGCCGTGGACGGCATACGCGCCCGTCACGCGGGCGCTCGCACCCGCCCCGTTGATGTCGGTCTCCATGCGCAGCTTGCCCTGTCCCGAGCCGAGGCCCAGCCCGACCCAATGCAGGGAGGCGTCGCGCGCCACCTGTGCACGCTGGCTGCCGAGGATCCACGCGCGCTCGGAGAGGTCCTGGACACAGAGGTATTGCAGCGATGCGCCCTCGCCCACGACGACCTCGGCGACGGGGTTGAAGTAGCCGTCGAGCGCCGCGTCGGAGGACAGCCACTGCTCTGCGACGGTCGCCTGTGCGCCCGCTTCGATGACGATCAGCGACCGCCATGGCAGCGCGCCGGTCGTGGCCTGGATCACCGAGGCGACGATCGGGTCCGCGACCGCGACGCCCGCGGGCACGTGCACGAACAGGCCGCCGCGCCATGTCGCCGTGTTCTGCGCGGCGAACTTGTCCCGGTCCTGGACGAGCGCGCCGAGATGGGGCTCGACCAGCGCCGGATGCTCGGTGACGGCCTCTGCCAGAGTGCAGACGACGACGCCGTCGGGGATGTCCCCGCGGGCTGTCGCAGTGCCGTCCACCTGCAGCACCCCCGCGCCCTCGGCGGGAACCACCGCGTCGCGGGCCGGCTGCACGCCGAGATCGCCCTCGCCGGGCGAATCCCAGCCGTCCGGGTCGAAGCTCGACAGGTCCGTGAACTCCCAGCCCTTGTCCTTCTGCACGGGCAGGGGAATCTCCCCGAACCTCGCCCGGGCCTGCTCACGCAGGTCTGTCAGCCAGCCCGGTTCCGTCGCGGATGAGGTGGTGGCGGTCCCAGGGCTAGCCAATCGAGCCTTCCATCTGCAGCTCGATCAGGCGGTTCATCTCGACGGCGTACTCCATCGGCAGCTCACGCGTGAAGGGCTCGATGAACCCGCCCACGATCATTCCCGACGCCTCCTCCTCGGAGAGACCGCGGCTCATCAGGTAGAAGAGCTGCTCCTCGCCGATCTTCGAGACGGTCGCCTCGTGGCCGACATCGACGTCGTCCTCGCCGATCCGGATCGTCGGGTAGGTGTCGGAGCGCGACTCCTCGTCCAGCAGGAGCGCGTCGCAGACGACCTTCGACTTGGACCCGGTCGCGCCGGGCGCGACCTCGAGCAGGCCGCGGTAGCTCGCGCGCCCGCCGTCCTTCGAGATCGACTTCGACGTGATCGTCGAGGTCGTGTTGGGAGCGATGTGGACGCATTTGCCGCCCGCGTCCTGGTGCTGTCCCTTGCCGGCAAACGCGATCGACAGGATCTCCCCGTGGGCGCGCTCGCCCATCAGGTAGATCGACGGGTACTTCATCGTCAGCTTCGAGCCGAGGTTGCCGTCGATCCACTCCATCGTGGCGCCCTCGTACGCGACCGCGCGCTTCGTCACGAGGTTGTAGACGTTGTGCGACCAGTTCTGGATCGTCGTGTACCGCACCCGTGAGCCGGGCTTGCAGATGATCTCGACGACCGCTGAGTGCAGCGAGTCGGTCGTGTAGGTCGGGGCGGTGCAGCCCTCGATGTAGTGCACGAACGAGCCCTCGTCGGCGATGATCAGCGTGCGCTCGAACTGGCCCATGTTCTCCGTGTTGATCCGGAAGTAGGCCTGCAGCGGCATCTCGACGTGCACTCCCGGCGGGACGTATACGAACGAGCCGCCCGACCAGACGGCCGAGTTGAGCGCCGCGAGCTTGTTGTCGTTGGCGGGGATCACCGTGGAGAAGTACTCGCGCACGAGGTCCTCGTGCTCGCGCAATCCCGTGTCCATGTCCTTGAAGATCACGCCCTGCTTCTCGAGGTCCTCGCGGATCTGGTGGTAGACGACCTCGGACTCGTACTGCGCGCCCACTCCAGCCAAGAACTTTCTTTCGGCCTCGGGGATGCCGAGCTTGTCGAACGTGTTCTTGATGTCGTCCGGGACCTCGTCCCAGGTGCGGCCCTGCTTCTCCGATGCGCGCACGAAGTAATGGATGTTCTGGAAGTCGATCCCGTCCATGTGCCCGCCGGCCCACTTGGGCATCGGCCGCGCCTCGAAGTGCTCCAGCGCCTTCAGGCGGAAGTCACGCATCCACTGCGGCTCGTCCTTGTGGGATGAGATGTCCTCGACCACCTGGCGGCTGAGGCCCTTCTTCGCCTTGAAGGCGTAGTCGGTCTCGGAATCGTGGAAGCCGTACTCGTACGAGTCCTTGATCCCCTCGAGTTGATCGGGAGCGGCAATTGCGATTTCAGGCGTTGCCATTAGGGGACCTCCAGCTTGATGGTTCCGTCCACGACGTGGACGGGGAAAGTTTCGACGGGAAGGTAGGCGGGCAGGGTACGCGGCCTGCCGGTGCGCAGGTCGAACAGCGAACCGTGGCGCGGGCACTCCACCGTGCAGGTGCTCGGGTCGAACGGTCCCTCGGCGAGCGGGCCGTCGTCATGCGAGCAGCGATCCTCGATCGCGTGCAGCGCGCCGTCGCAGTTGAAGACGCCGATCTTGCGCTCGCCGGCCTCCACGATGCGCGATGCGCCCGCCGGAAGCTCTCCCGCGGGACAGACGTCGATTGTGGTGGTCGTCTCAGTCATATCCGAGTAATGCAGTCAGGTTTCTAGTCTAGCGATGATGCGGGCCTAAATCTCGTTGCGGAGCCGCGCGACGTCGGCCGCGTCGGGATCCTCGTCCGGTGTTCCGGAGGGCCACTCGTCGGTGCCGAGCAGCGCTCCCTGCACGACCTTCAGCGACAGGAGGCCGCACTTCAGGCGGGTGGGGGAGAGCTCGATGCCGATCTCCTCGGCCACGAACCGGCGGTCGAGCTGGGCCACCTCGGAGACCGTCTTGCCCTTCAGCTCGTCCGAGATGATGGAGGCCGTCGCCTGCGAGATCGCGCAGCCCTGCCCGTGAAAGCGCAGGTCCGCGATGCGATCGCCCTCGAGCTTGATGTGGACGCCCATCTCGTCGCCGCACAGCGGGTTCGTGTCCGCGAACTCCGCATCCCGCTGCTCGAGGTCCCCGAAGTTGCGCGGGTTCTTGTAGTGGTCGAGGATGAACTCGCGGTAGAGCTGGTCCATGTCAGTCGGCAGTCCGCAGTCGGCAGTCGGCAGTGTGGTGGCTCATGCGCCGAAGACTCTCTTTGCGCTCTCGAGCGCGAAGACCAACCGGTCCACTTCCTCGGTCGTGTTGTAGACCGCGAACGAGGCCCGCGCGGTGGCGGGCACGCCCAGGCGCCGCATCAGCGGCTGCGCGCAGTGGTGACCGGCGCGGATCGCGACCGCCTCGCGGTTGCACAGCTCCGCCAGATCGTGCGGGTGGATGCCCTCCACGGAGAAGCTCACGAGGCTGCCGCGCTCCGCGGCGTCGCCCGGCCCGTGGACCGTCACGCCGTCCAGGGCCGCGATCCGCTCGAGCGCATAGGCCGTCACCTCGCGCTCGTGCTCGCGCACCGCATCCATGCCGAGCGCCTGCAGGTAGTCGGCGGCCGCGCCGACCCCGACGCCCTCGGCGATGGCGGGCGTGCCGGCCTCGAACTTCGCCGGCACCGTGGCCCATGTCGAGTGCTGGTCCTCCACGGCCTTGATCATCGAGCCGCCTCCGAGGAAGGGGGGCATCTCCTCGAGCAGCTCGCGGCGTCCCCACAGCACGCCGATGCCGGTCGGGCCGAGCATCTTGTGCCCGGTGAAGGCGTAGAAGTCCGCGCCGGTCTCGTTGACGTCGACTGGCATCTGCGGCACAGCCTGGGCGCCGTCGAGGAGCACGAGCGCCCCGGCGGCGTGCGCGCGCTCGGAGATCTCCGCGACGGGATTGATCGTGCCGAGCACGTTGGAGACATGGGTGACGGCGACGAGCCGGACCCGGCCGGCCGCAAGGCGCTCGTCGAGCTCGGCGAGGTCGAGGCGGCCCTGACCGTCGACGCGCAGGTATTCCAGCCGCGCGCCCTTCTCCTCACAGAGCAGCTGCCAGGGAACGATGTTCGAGTGGTGCTCCATCTCGCTGATCAGCACCACATCGCCGGCGCCGACGTGCTCGCGGGCCCACGTGTAGCGCACGAGGTTGATCGCCTCGGTGGCGTTACGGACGAACACCACCTCGCGCGCCGGAGCACCGACGAGCCCCGCCACCTTGGCGCGGCCGCCCTCGTACAGGTGCTCGGCCTCCGCGGCGAGCTCGTGCATGCTGCGATGGACGTTCGCATTGGAGCGGCGGTAGTAGGAGTCGATCGCCTCGATCACCGAGGCCGGCTTCTGCGCGGTCGCGGCGTTGTCGAGGTAGACGACCCGCTTCCCGCCGAACTCGCGCTCGAGGATCGGGAAGTCCGCGCGGATCTCCTCGACGCTGCGCGGCAGAGCGGCCTGTGCGGTGGTGACCTCCACCTAGGCGGGAACCTCTTCGGGTTCATCCGGATGCTTCTCGCGCACCCAGTCGTAGCCCTTCTTCTCGAGCACGGCACCCAGCTCGGGACCGCCCTCCTCGACCACGCGCCCGTTCAGCATGATGTGGATGAAGTCGGGCTGGATGTAGCTGAGGATGCGCTGGTAGTGCGTGATGATGAGCGCTCCGAGCTCCGGCCCGCGCATGGCGTTCACGGCGTTTGCGACCGTTCGCAGAGCGTCGATGTCGAGGCCGGAGTCCGTCTCGTCCAGGACTGCGACGTTCGGCTTCAGGATCGCCATCTGGAGGATCTCGCAGCGCTTCTTCTCGCCACCGGAGAAGCCCTCGTTCAGGTAGCGGCGCGTGAACTCGCGATCCACGCCCAGCACCTCCATGTGCTGCTCGAGCGTCCTACGGAACTCCTTCAGGTTGATCGGGTCCTCGCCGCGCGCCTTGCGATGCGCGTTGATCGCAGTGCGCAAGAAGTTCACGACCGAGACGCCGGGGATCGCGGACGGGTACTGGAAGGCCATGAAGAGCCCGGCGCGGGCGCGGTCGTCCGGCTCCGCTTCCGTCACGTCCTCGCCGCGGAAGAGGATCTTGCCCGCGGTGACCTCGTAGCTGGGGTGGCCCATGATCGTGTTCGCGAGCGTGGACTTGCCGGAGCCGTTGGGCCCCATCAGGGCGTGGACCTCGCCGCGGTCGACCGTCAGGTCGACGCCGCGCAGGATCTCCTTGCCCTCGACGTTCACATGCAGGTCCTGGATCTCTAGATCAGCCATTTCGGACAGTTCGCTTCTCCTGGGTTCGTGAGGTGGTCGTGCGGACACGCGGGCGGGCTGCACGGGTGCGGGGCCGGTCGGGGACGGCGCCCCCCTCCTCGAAGCTCGCCAGCTCGGCAAGGGTGGTCTGCTCGAGCACTCGCTCGACACCGCCCTGCACCCGTGTCCAGAGGAGCTTCGTGGCGCAGTTGTCGTACCCGTCCAGCTCATGGTTGCAAAGCATCCGGCCCGCGCCGAGGCCGCTCACGCACTGCATCGGGACGATGGTCTCCTCGAGCGCGTGCACGACAGCCGCCATGGTGATGTCGGCGGGGTCGCGCGCCAGCTCATAGCCACCGTGAGCGCCACGTGTCGACGACACGAGCTCCGCCCGGCGCAGGCGTGACACCAGTTGCTCGAGATAGGGGAGCGGCAGATTCTCGGCCTGGGCGATCTCGGTCAGCGGAACCGGGCCGGCGCCACGGCGGCGCGCCAACTGCACCATCACACGGACTCCGTACTCGGACTTGGTCGAGAACATCGGCAGACGCCTCCTGTCGGCAATCAGACTAATTCCTAGCTGGTGGGTCAGGATACCAGCGCTTCAGCCGGTCTCCGATTACCATGGTCGAGATGCAGGACGACCAGACCCAGCTGCAGGGCGAGCAGACGGAGTGGATGTCGGGGGCGCTGGCCGAGCGGCGGCTGGACCTGCCGCTGCCGACCGTCGACGACAAGGTCGTTCAGGGCAAGGACGGCTGGCTGTTCCTCGCGAACGACTCGAACGACACGCTCGGCCAGCATGCGGGCGATTGGCTGCTGACCGACCATCAGGTCCAGCAGTGGCAGGACCTGCTCGAGACCCGGTCCGCGTGGCTGAACCTCCAGGGCATCCCCTATGTCTTCATGATCGCGCCCGACCCGCACGCCGTCTATGCCGAGATGCTTCCGGAAGGCGTCGTGCCCGGGGCCACGCGCCCGGTCCTGCAGGTGCTCGCTCATCTGGAGCAGCGCCACTCCTGGGCTCCCGTGCTGTATCCGCTCGAAGAGCTGGTCGCCGAGCGGGACGCACTCGTGTACCCCAAGACCGGCTCCGACTGGTCCGAGTTCGGCGCGTTTGTCGCCTACCGCGCGCTGATGGCGCGGATCACCGAGACCATGCCCGTGCGCAGGCTCACGCCGCGCGAAGTGCACCTCACGTACGAGCCCCGGTCCGGGGACCTCGGCCGCAAGTTCGACCCGCCGATCATGTCCAGGTACGTCTACGTGGACGTGATCGAGCCGCGCGCGCGGCTGGTGCACGACAACCGCGTGCGCAACCATGGGCGGCTCGTCGAGTTCCACGCCGACAGCTACAACGCGCTCACGTGCCTCGTGTTCGGCGAGTCGTACGCCGTGCGGTTGATGCCGCTGGTCGCCGAGGCCTTTCAGCGCACGTTCTGGGCGCACTCGTACTTCGACCACGAGCTCGTCCGGGAGCTGCAGCCGGACATCGTCGTGACCGTGGCATCCGAGCGCGGAATGATCGTCGTGCAGACGGACACCGAGCTGGCACTGCGGCGGCTCGAGGAGCAGAAGTGCGCGCACGGAGACGTGATGCCGCCGCGGGTGATGGAGTCGTCGCCCGTCGACAGCGGGCGCATGTCGCAGGCTCCTCAGTGAGCTGCGGCGCCCACCGCTGGTCGCACCTGCGGCGCGTATCGAAGGATCGTCTCGTCTCGGCATGCGTCGAGACGCTGAAGCTGCCAGGCGGGGTTCTTGGGACGCCGGTCGCCGCCCGTGCCTGCGTCGTCTTCGCGTTGAACTCCTCGAGCGACTTCGTGATGTAGTGATTGATCCGCAGGCGCTCAGCCGAGAACGACTGCGTGAAGGCGGCGCCGCTCTGCTTGCGAGGCCCGACCGACTGCGCCGGGTCTAGCGGGCCGTTGAATTTCATCCACCGCCAGGCGGCCCTCACGATAGGTGAAGTGATGCACGCCCTCGCAGCGCTTGGTGGCGGGTGGGTGCACGACGCTCTTGATCACGTTGTTCAGGAGCGTCGCATGGCGCAGATAGTTCTCGATCACCAGGCCCTCCGGGCGGTTGCGATGTCCTGAGGTCTCGAACGGCACGCGATTGATGCCCACGCCGGGAGCCCCTTCGAAGTCACGCGTCGGAGACGAGTTCGCCCGTCGGTGAGAACAGAAACTCGTCGAACGCTGCGGTCAGCCCTGGGATCCATTCGGCCAGATCACGGACATGGTCTCTGAACATCGAGCAGACCGAGAAATATGGGGTTGAGGCATGAGCTACAGTCGGGCCGGATCCGTCCATCGAGCTTCAGCTTAGGGGCACGAGCACTACGTGATCGCATTCTGGGAGACCGTCGTCGCGCCCCTGCTGGAGGCGCGCGCAGCGCGGGTGATCGTCGAGGTCGGAGTGCTCGGCGGCGACACCACCGTGAAGCTGCTCGAGTATGCGGAGGCTCACGACTGCGTCGTGCACGCTATCGATCCGGTGCCCGCCGCGCCGAAGTTCATCGACGACCTGGGACAGCGCTACGGCCGGCACTTCGTCTTCCACCAGGAGAAGAGCCTCGATGCACTGCCCCGGATCGACGAGCCGGACGCGATCTTGATCGACGGAGATCACAACTGGTATACGGTCGTCAACGAGTTGCGCTTGCTGGCCGCAGCCGCCGTGCAGCGCTCGCAGCCGTTCCCGCTGACCTTCCTGCACGACATCGGCTGGCCCTACGGTCGCCGGGATGCCTACTACGACCCTGACGCCATACCGCCGGAGCATCGGCAGCCGTTCAGGAAGGCCGGCGTGGTGCCCGGGATGACGGAGCTGTCCCCAACCAGCGGGATCAACCTCGGCGCGAACAACGCGCTCCAAGAAGGGACCGACAGAAATGGCGTTCTTACCGCGGTGGAGGATTTTCTGACGGACACCGGCCTCGTGCTCGTGTTCAAGACCGTTGCCGGTTACAACGGGCTCGGGATCATCGTCTCCCAGGAACAGCTCGATTCCATCGATCGGCTGCGCGAGGCACTGGCGGAGCTCGAGTCCCCAGCCTGGCTCGCGCATCACTGTAGGCGCCTCGAGGATTCCCGGATCCACCTTCTGGCCAAGGCTGCCGCTTTGGGAAGGGAGTTGCGCGCGCGCAAGCGCTAGCAGCGTCGCGAGGCCATGGCGGGAGAGCCCGGAGACAGAGACAGTGGAGCGCCCGGAGCCGAGGCAGTCGTGGCCCGCTTCCACCAGCTCTACTACAACAACGCTGACCAGACGCTGCGGAAGACCCAGTGGCTAGGCAACCGCGTGATCAAGTGCCCTCTCGACCTCTGGGTCTACCAGGAGATCATCTGCGAAATCCGCCCCGCGCTGATCGTCGAGACCGGCAGCGGCCGCGGGGGTAGCGCCGTCTTCATGGCGAGCGTCTGCGACCTGATCGAACACGGGCGCGTGGTCACGGTCGACACGCGAGACGTCGAGCGCCCCCAGCATGAGCGGATCACCTACCTGCTCGGATCGTCCACCGACCCCCCCGTCGTCGAACGCGTGCGGAGCGAGGCAGCCGGCGAGGCCTGCGTGATGGTCGTGCTCGACTCCGACCACTCCGCCGAACATGTGCTTGAGGAGCTGCGGTGCTATGCGCCGTTCGTGAGCCCGGGCTCCTATCTCATAGTCGAGGACACGAATGTCAACGGACATCCGGTGGTACCGGGGCATGGGCCAGGCCCGATGGAGGCCGTAAACGAGTTTCTCGCCACCGAGTCCGGCCGCGATTTCACCGTGGACCCGGCGTGCGAGAAGTTCTTCATGACGCTCAACCCCGGCGGGTACCTGAAACGCAGATAGGGCCTGCTGGGCCTCTGCTCAGGCCCCCTGGACCGGTGCTAGGGGTTGCCGCGAGGTGTTGGGGTTGGGGAAAACGGGGCTCGTCCTTCTTGGTGACGCTGCTCCTGTGGGCCCCCACTGCACAGGCGGCGTCCCATTTTCGTCCCGTGAGCGCCGCCAGCGGGTTACGTCAACCCGCTACCTCGCGCACCAGCAGCCGCAGGTCGTGGGCGAGCGCCTCCGGGGTGAGGAAGCTCACCGGGAACCCGACGCGCTGCCGGCCCTCGCCGTCCAGCAGGACGACATATGAATTGTGCTCGCGCTCTTTGGTCTGGGGGGCGAACCCGTACTCCCGCCACACCGGCTGCAGCTCTCGGCGCGTGCCGAGCAGGAAGTCGAGGTAGCCGCGCAGGCGCCGGCTCAGCAAGAACTCCTGTGCGCGGTCGGGAGTGTCGTTGGCGGGGTCCACGCTCAGCGCGAAGGCACGGATGCGCGCCCGCTCCGGGGCCGACAGATCGTCGAGCGCGCCCCGGATCTGCTGCGCGGTCACGGGGCACGTCTCGTCGCAGGTCGCGTACGTGGGGCTGAGCACCACGACGGTCCCGCGCAGGTCGGCAAGGCTCACGAGCTTGCCGTCCTGATCGCGCAGGGCGAAGTCGCCCGGCGGCGCCGGTGGCCGCACGGCCCCCTCGTACGGAGAGCGCGGTCCCTCGACCCCGGCGGCGTCGATCTCTTCCACGACGGCGGCGGGCCCGTCGTCCTTGCCCGAGCTGGCCGCGATCCCGGCGAGCACGGCCGCGGCCAGCGCCAGCAGCGCGATCACGACGAGCACGAGGCGGGCACGCGGGGACACCCCGTTAAGGGTAGGCGGGAAGCTAGAGCGCGACTACGGCTCGACGAGCCCGCGCCGGATCGCATAGCGCACGAGCTCCACGCGGTCGCGCATGCCGAGCTTCTGCAGCACCCGCCCGCGGTGCGACTCGACCGTCTTCTCGGAGAGGTGCAGGATCTCCGCGATCTCCTTGTTCGTGTGCGCTTCCGCGATCAGCTTCACGACCTCCTGCTCGCGCGGGCTGAGCTCGTCCGTGGCCGCTTCGCCGCGTTCGATGAAGTCGCGGATCAGCGCCTGTTGCGCGTTCGACGTCAGGAACGGCTCGCCGCGACTCGCGGCCCGGACCGCATCGACGAGGTCCTTGTCGGCCGCGCGCTTCAGCACGTAGCCCGACGCCCCCGCGCGCAGCGCCTCGAACAGGTAGCGCTCGTCGTCGTGCATGGACAGGATCAGCACCTGGGTGTCGGGCGACTGCCGCTTGATCTCGTGCGTCGCCTGGAGTCCCGTCATCCGCGGCATCGAGACATCGAGCACCGCGATGTCCGGCTTCAGGCGCACGGCCTGCTCCAGCGCGTCCACGCCGTCCTCGGCCTCGGCGACGACCTCCATGTCGGGCTGGCGGTCGAGCAGCAGCTTCACGCCCGAGCGCACGATGCCGTGGTCGTCGGCGATCAGGATCTTCACGCCGCCTCGATGTTCTCGACGTGTTCGCCTTGTTCGAGCGGCAGCTGCTCGTCGTCCGGCACGGGCGCAGGGGTCGCCGGGGCCTCGGCCGGCACCTCGAGCACGACCGAAGTGCCCTTGCCCGGCCGCGAGTCGATCTCGAGCTTTCCGCCGACGAGCAGCGCACGCTCGCGCATGCCGGACAGCCCGAGGCCCTTGCCCTCCTCCGCGAACGCGAAGCCGGACCCGTTGTCCGAAACCTCGAGGCGCACCTGCGAGTCGCGCGGCTCCAGATTGACCTCGACGCGCGTCGCCCCGGAGTGACGGGCGGCGTTGACGAGCGCCTCCTGCGCCACGCGGTACACGACCACCTGGGCGTCGGGCGACAGCTCGCCCATGCGTGGATCCGCCCAGAAACTGGCGCGCGCGGGGCCACGGCGGTCGAGGTCGCGCACGTGGGTCGTCAGCGCGGCGACGAGGCCGTGGTCGTCGAGCGCGGTCGGGCGCAGCTGGCGGGCGAGGTCGAGCAGCTCGCCCATCGCCTTGTCCGCGAGCCGCTTCGTCTCCGCAAGCTGCGCTCCCAGTTGGGGCGGCGCTTCCTGGGTCATGGCCTCGATGCGCAACAGCAGCGCCGTCAGCGACTGGTTGACCTCGTCGTGAAGGTCACGGGCGACACGCCGCCGCTCCTCCTCCTGGGCTCGCAGCACGAGCTCGCCCGACCGGCGCCGCTCGTTCTCGAGGCGCTCGAGCATGCGGTTGAACGTGGCCGCCAGCCGCTCGATGTCGGTCGACATCCCGGCCATATCGGGATCGAGCTCGAGACGCCGTCCGGGCCGCGAGAGGTCGACTCGCTCCATCATCGCCAGCAGGCGCTCGAGGGGCTCGAACCGGCGCCGCAGCAGGAGGGTGTTGAGGAGGAAGGTGAGGAGCATCGCCATCGCCAGCACGAGGAATTGCCAGCGCTGGTGGGAGATCGAGAAGTCGAATCCGGCCGCGAAGATCACGACCAGGATCGCGGCGGTCACCATCAGGAGGTTGAGGGCGACGATCTGGCTGAGGAGAGAAGGGCGCTTCATGGCTTCCCAGAGCCGAACCTGCCCCCATTGGGGTGCCCGGGCGAGCGGAAAGGGGTGACGACCCCACAGGGAATCGGCCTACTGTGGACGATACTTGTACTCGGCACGGCAGCCGACACGTCGGGCAAGAGGCCCTGAGTCTGTGGTTGGAGATATGAACCAAGCAACGCAAGCAAATTGGAAAGCGGGACTTCGGACCACGATCCTGCTGGCGACCCTCACCGGTCTGCTGGTCGGCATCGGGTACCTGGTCGGAGGCCCCGGGACCGCACTCACCTTCCTGTTCGTCGGCCTGGCCTTCAACATGGTCATGTTCTGGTTCTCGGACAAGATCGCGCTCAAGATGAGCAAGGCGCGGCCGCTGTCCGAGGAGGAGGCGCCGCGGTTGCACCAGATGGTGCGCGAGCTGGCGCATTCCGCCGGCATCCCGATGCCGCGTCTCTACCTCATCCCGGCGAGCCAGCCCAACGCCTTCGCAACCGGACGCAGCCCGAAGCACTCGGCTGTGGCGGTGACCGAGGGCATCACGAAGCTGCTCAGCGAGACCGAGCTGCGTGGGGTGATCGCCCACGAGCTGGCACACATCCGCAACCGTGACGTGCTCATCACCACCGTCGCTGCCGCGATCGGCGGTGCCATCACTTGGCTGGGCTACATGCTGCTCTTCATGGGCGGGGACGACGACAGCCCGCTGGGCCTGGTCGGCGCACTGGCGATGGTGCTGCTCGCGCCGATCGCCGCGACCATCATCCAGCTCGCGATCTCCCGGCAGCGGGAGTTCTCGGCCGACGCCACGGGCGCCCGGATCGCGGGCAGCGCAAACGCGCTGGCCGACGCGCTGGAGCGGCTCGAGGCGGGGGCGAGGGCTGCCCCGATGCAGGTCAACGCGGCGGCGGAGCCGCTGTACATCGTCAGGCCATTCGCCGGCGGTGGCATGAAGGCGCTTTTCTCGACCCACCCCCCGATCGAGGAGCGGGTGCGCCGGCTGCGCGCCCTCGGCATCTAGACAGAGAATCTTCACGTTCCGGGCTCATCGAGCTACGGCAACATGAAGGGGGCTGTGGCGGGGGGGGGGGGGGGCCCGCCCCCCCCCCCCGGGGTGGTGGGGGGGGGGGGTGGTGGAGGGGGGGGGTGGACGGAAGTGGAGGGCGCAGACCAGGGGGTGGGGGGGGGGAGGAGGGAGACAAGAGAAGGGGGGGG
>JBBRDT010000080.1:0-15049 GCA_038203635.1 Solirubrobacterales bacterium | reverse complement strand
CGCAAGCCTGATGGCGCCGAACGGGGGCAGGTCGCGGGCTCTGGGCAACGGGGGTAAGAACACCGCAGTCTGGCGACGCTAGCAGTGTTACCAGGAGCCGCACAACGAGAGGAGGCCGGGGCCATACTTTGCTACGTATGCGCCGAGCAAGGCGCCGACCGACCGGCGGTCGCGCTCTGTCGTAACTGCTCCGCCGGGCTTTGCCTCGATCACTTGCGCGAGGCGGCTGCGCGCTTCGCATCGGGTCATATGTTGGAGACCTGCCATCACGATACGTGGGAGGTGAAGAAGACCGTCCCGTCGAACTGACCGATGAGCGGCGATTCCGGGCGGTGACCAGCGCGCGAACCGAACTCGAGCAGCACTAGAGCGGGCATGGGCCATGGCAAACCGCCGCGACGTGGGCTTACCGTCGCTTGGCCGCGTGACGTCGCGCGTAGAGCTTCTCGCGGATCGTCATCGCACCGGGATGGCCGCTGCCTGGCCACGGGGTCAGAAGCAGCAGGAGCCGCGCCTTCGAGGACGCTACGACCTCGTGACGCTCTCCCGGCGCGAGTTCGACCAGCAGCCCGGCGCCACCACTCGCGCGCTCGCCGGCGGCGGTCGCGACCTCGATCTCGCCATCGACCACAACGAGCCACGCGCGCTCGTGAACCTCGTGGTCAGGGAGGCTCTCGCCGGCCGCCAGGTCGAGCACGATCGCGCGCGCCGCGTCGCTCGAGGAGAGGATCTCCGGCAGCCGTGGACTGAGGTCAAGCCTTTTGAGGTCCCAGCGGTTCACCCTGTCTCCTTGTCGTCCAGGTCGCACTGTCAGCACTGTCGGTCGAGGAGGCTAACCGGTGGCGTCTCGAACGGGGTGTTCGTCGGTTGAGACGATGTGCGTGTGAGCGCCTCACAGACCGGGACGGGCCGGGATGAGCACGGGCGCGACGGCGGCCGGGAAGCGGCGCAGCTAGCCGATCGGGAGCTGTCCGGCCTGCGGGCGGTGGGTCGTCAGTGGCAGGGCTCGGTGCAGGACCGCGCCTCGTGGGAGCGGGCGCTGCCGGTGGACCCTCAACTGTCCTATGAGGCTGAGCCCGGCGCTCGACGAGGGCGTTTTGTGCAGATCCGCAGCGGCCGGGCCGAGCACCCCCTACCGGCAGGTGCCGCATTGGACGGAACCGATCTACCCGAGCACGACGACGAGCTGCGTGGCGCGCTGATGCGGGCATCTGCGGTCGGGCGCATTTCGCCTGAGGGCAAGGAGCGAGTGTTGTCATCGTGAGCTTGCTGATAGTGGGCATGGATCTTTCTGCAGGTCCAGACGATCAGCGGGATGAGAAACACGACCAGCCAGGCTCCGTAAGCGAACGTGTTGGGCCGCGAGTCTGTCAGCCGCATGCCGCGGCAGTTTGCCGCGCCGAGCGATGGTGAGACGAAGCTAGCCGATGCATTGTCGCCGTGGCCTCACAGCCGACAGGAGGCGGAGGTCGAAGCTGTCGTGAGCGCCCTTCGCGGATATGGAGTGCTGACTCGTGCACGACTCGCGGAGGCCTGTGGAGCGGCTCACTGGTCCGATTCTGGCTTCAGTGGAGCGCTCGCTCAAGCCGTTTTCGAGCGGCAGGATCCGACGGCTTGGCGACGACCTCTATGAGATCAGCGAGCCATCGTTCCGCTGAGTATCTGGCGGAGCACCCGACACGTTCCTCGAAGCTCATCGGCTGGGACGGTACGAACGTGCTTCACCCACCAGCTCGGCGAGCACGACGGCGTTGTTGTGCTCGCGATCGCGGGCCGCGTAGACGATCGTCACCGGGACCTTCCGCGCGCGGCGGCGCAGGTCCTCGACCCGCTCACGCTGGTCCTTCAACTCGCCGCGATAGCGAGAGCGAAACTCCTTGAAGCGCTCGGGAACGTGGTCGAACCATTTGCGCAGCTCGTCGCTGGGCGCCAGCTCGCGTGCCCACTCGTCGAGGCGGGCGCGCTCGCGGGAGACTCCGCGTGGCCATATGTGGTCGATCAGCACGCGGTAGCCGTCGCCGGGCTCGGCCGCGTCGTAGACCCGCTTGACATGCACGGCGATGGTCATCGCCGCTCACTCCCCGGGTACGTGACGACGCGTCCCCAGAGGCTCTTCGTGCCCCAGATGCCCCGCCGCAGGCACTCGAGCTGGACGATCTGGCTGTGGTCGACGAAGAGGTTGACCTCGGGCCCATAGTTCTTGACGTACCAGCCGAAGACCTCGGGGTCGGCGGCCTCGAACATCACCTTCTCCAGGCCGAGGTCACGCGCGATCGCCGCGACCACGTCCGTGCGCCAGGTCGTGACCTCCTCGGTGATGCCCTCGGACTCGATCATGATCATGTACGCACCGGCGTCCAGGCAGCGGCGCGCCAGGTCGATCGCGAAGCCGACGTCGCGGGTGCCTTCCTGCGCGAGCTCCTCCGGCGTCGTGGCACCGCCGGCGCCGACCTGGAACCCGACCTCGGGCTTCGCCTTGAGGCCTGCGCGCTGGACTCGCTCCACCAAGCGCAGGATGTCGTCGGTCGGGATGCTGATGAAGCCGGCGGAGATCTCGAGGATGTCGAAGCCGAGGCGCGCTACCTCCTCTATGTAGCGGTTCGTGGCGTCGGGCCCCTGGGTGAGGACGTGCTCGATGAACCCGCCGGTCGACACGAGCACGTCGTGCTCGTGCGCGATCTCGATGATCTCGCGCAGCGCGGGCTCGGGCATCAGCGTGAACGAGCCGCCGGCGAACTTGAGCGCGTCGACGTGCTCGCCCATCGTGTCGAGCACGTCGTGTAGGTAGCGCGCTCCCATCACCGAGTAGTACGGGCCGCGGATCTCGGTCACGCCGCGCGTGCGCGGCTTGGGCGGGCGGTGGCTGGCGCGCAGGAACGAGAACGCAGGCGCGTCGGTCGGAGTCAGCGTTTCGGGTGTCATCGTGTCTCTCCTTCTTCTCTCGGGCTTGGTCGATCGGTGGTCGCAGGAGTGGCGAGCAGGCGCGTCAGGTCGTGGACCTGGAGATGGTCCAGGTCGGCAACAACGCCCCGGATCTGCACTGGCAGCGCGGGCTCGACATGGCCGGCGGCGAGCCGGTCGAACTTCGCCGCCACGGCGTCCCAGCCCATCGGCCGGGTGTGAAAGCCCTCATAGTCGTGCTGCTCGCGCTCGAGTGTCCGCCCGTCGCGCAGGCGCAGCGTCACGCGAGCGCTGTGCTCCTCCGGAAACCGCTGCGAGAAGTTTGGGTCCGGTCGGACCTCGACGCGACGCAACAGCGCCTGCACGTCGTCGGCGACGATCCGCTCGGGCAGATACTGCTCGGGCAGCACCTGGCCGTCGATGAGCGCGACCGCGAGCAGATACGGCAGCGAGTGGTCGGCCTCCTCCTTGGAGCGCACCCGGTGCTTGTCGCCCTCCTCGCCGCCGCCGATGATGTCGAAGGCGACCTGGAAGGTGTCGAGCTCGATCCGCTCCACCTCGGCAGCGGTCACGTGATGCTCGGAGCGCAGCTCGAGCAGCGCCTCGATCGCGGACTGCGAGTGGATCTCGGCGTTGAACCTCTTCAGGATCGTGCGCCGGACCGACTCGAGGTCTTCGCGCGACCAGTGGATCTCGAACGGGCCGGCGATCGCCTCGATGAAGCCCTTGTTGCCCTCGAACACCTCGCGCGGGCCGGTGATGCCGCGCATCGCGAGGAACGCGGCGTGCGTCGCCCCGAACGCGGTCGCAGGATACGCCAGCCCCTTCCAGTGCGACAGCTCGCCCGTGCGGGTCACGCGCAGCGCGTTCAGCGACGTGCCGGCGATCGCGATCGCGTTGGCGGTGCGCTGCTCATCCAGGCCGAGCGCCCGCGCGACGCCGGCGGCGACCGCGTACGCGCCCTGGGTGGTGTGGTCGAACCCGCGCGCGCGCACGGGCGCCACCTCGGAGAGGCGGTTCTGGACCTGGTATGCGACCGCGAGCGCGGTCAGCAGCGTGCGGCCGTCGGCGTGCGCGTACTCAGCCGCGGCAAGCACCGGCGCGAGGTTGTCGCTGGGATGGCAGGTCTCGCCCGGTGCGAGGTAGGAATCGTTGAAGTCCAGGTAGCGCACGAGCGCGCCGTTGTAAAGCGCGGCACGATCGGGCGCGGTCTGGCCGCCTCCGATCAGCGACGCCAGGGGCAACCCCCCGAACTCCCGTAGTTGTTCGCGGACCATCGCCACCGGTTCGCCCTCGAGCGCCCCGATCGCCACACCGAGCGAGTCGAGCACCCGTAGCTTGAGTTGAGCGCGCGCCGGCTCGGAGATGTCCTCCCAGCGCGAGCGGCAGGCGAACCGCGCGAGCTCCTCGACCTGCGTCGGCGGCCGCTCGCTTCCGGCGACGGCCTCGTTTCCACCCGCGGCCACGCTGAGCAAGCTCATGCCGCGCGCCAAGCGGGCGCCAGCTCGAGCACGGCGTTTTCGTGCACTGCTACGGACCCGACCTCGTAGGCGACGTCGGGTGCGAGCGCGTGGCCGATGAAGCAGCGATCATGAGCGATGCCCGCCGCCGTTTCGTACTCCTCCCGACGCTCCACGTTGCCGCCCAGGATCGTGGGGCTGACCACGATGCGCGCAAACCGCGCATGACCGGGAAAACCTGTCACGGTGCCGCTCGCGCCGACTGCCAGCGAGTCCACCGGAAGCTTGGCGCGACGCAGCACCCCGAAGAGCGTCGCCGTGTAGCAGGAGGACACGGCGCAGACCAGCAACTCCTCGGGGTTGGTGCCCACGCCGCGGCCACCCATCGATTTCGGCCCGGAGAGCTCGAGATCAAGGTCATCGGTCTGGATCTCTCCCACACCCTTTCCTCCCGTCTCCGACCATCTCAACTCAACATCGAAACGCAGGTCGTTCATGGCGCTGTCTCCTCGCAGTTCGTGGTGTTCATGTCCTGTTAGCGAGTCGGAACACGAGGCTTCTTACCGCACGCGAGCCGCCCCACAGGTGATTGCGTCCGCATGGCAAGGCACGGGTAAGAACAGGCGTCCAGGCGACGCAAAGCAGAGTGGTGAGGCCTGCTGACAGACGTCCCTCACATTCCAAAAGCAACGTTAGGAGACTCCATGGCAACGCCCCCTGCCGGCCCACTGATCCTCTGCTACGACGGCTCCGCGGATGCCAAGCACGCCATCGAACACGCGGGGAGCCTTTTCCGCGGGGAACGCGCGTTGGTCCTGACGGTGTGGCAGCTCACCGCTGACTTGGGCAGCTTTGCCTGGGCGGGCGCCACCGCCGGCATGGTCAACTTCGCCGAACTCGATCGCGCGGTCGCCGAGGACGGCGGCAGGATCGCCGACGAGGGCGTCCGCATCGCCCGAGAGGCGGGCTTGCGGGCCGAGCCGGTGGCTGCGAAGGCCATCGGGCCCGTCTGGAGGACGATCATCGAGATCGCCGATACCCGCCGCGCCGCGGTGATCGTGATGGGCTCGCGCGGGCTCACCGGCCTCCGCTCGATGCTGCTGGGGAGCGTCTCCAGCGCCGTCGTCCATCATGCCGGCCGGCCCACGCTGGTCATCCATCGGCACGGCGACGAGGTCGGGGCGGAGCAGCCCCGATCGGTAAGAGATCCGCTGGCGGCGACGCTAAGCACAACATGACCCCAGCACAACTTCGGGTCGCGGGCCGCGCGGCGGCACCAGCCGCGAGCCGCGATCCCCACCGCGAGATCGACCATGCCGGCTTGCAACGCGCGGCTCGCGATCTGCTGCTGGCACTCGGCGCCGATGTCGACACCGAGGCGCTCCGCGAAACGCCCCGCCGGATGGCCGACGGCTATGCCGAGCTGCTCACGCCGCAGCCGTTCCGGACGACCACCTTCCCCAACGACGGATATGACGAGCTGATCGTCGCGCGGGCGATCCCGTTTCACTCCCTGTGCATGCACCACTTGCTGCCTTTTCACGGCGTTGCGCACATCGGATACCTCCCCCGCGACCGGATCATCGGCCTGAGCAAGCTCGGTCGCGTCGTCGAACTGTTCGCCCGCGACCTCCAGATCCAGGAACGCTTGACGACGCAGATCGCCGGCTGGCTCGAGCAAGAGCTCCAGCCCAAGGGCGTAGGAGTGGTCCTGGAGGCCGAGCACATGTGCATGTCGCTGCGCGGCGTGCAGAAGTTCGGCGCCAAGACCGTGACCTCGGCGCTGCACGGCCTGGTTCGGGACGACGCCCGCTCACGCCAGGAGTTCCTGGCCTTGACCACGAGGAGACCCCATGACCGCTGAGCAGACATTCGTCATCGTGGGCGCCAGTCTGGCCGGCGCCAAGGCCGCGGAAACCTTGCGGGCCGAGGGATTCGACGGGCGCGTGGTGCTGATCGGCGCCGAGGACGAACGCCCCTACGAGCGGCCACCCCTCTCCAAGGACTACCTGCGCGGGGAGGTCGGCCGCGAGACGGTCCACGTTCATGCCGAGGGCTTCTACGCCGAGCACAGCATCGATCTGCGGCTCGGCCGGAGCGCCGTGCACCTGAACGCGTCATCCAAGGAGCTGACGCTCGACGACGGCGACCGCCTGCGCTACGACCGGCTGCTGCTGACCACCGGTGCCGAGCCACGACAGCTGCGGATTCCGGGTAACGAGCTTGACGGGGTGCATTACCTACGCAGCGTCGAGGACTCCGACGTTCTCCGCGAACGGCTCGACAGCGGCGGCACGGTCGTCGTGGTCGGCGCCGGGTGGATCGGCGCCGAGGTCGCCGCCTCGGCCCGCCAGCGCGGTCTCGACGTCACTCTTCTCGATCCGAACGAGGTCCCTCTGGAGCGCGTGCTGGGCCTCGAGGTAGGCGCCATCTACCGTGACATCCACGCCGGCCATGGGGTGCAGATGCTGATGGGGACCGGGGTCGCGGCATTCGAGGGAGACAAGGCCGTCAAACGCGTCCGCACCAGCGATGGCCGCGAGCTCGAGTGCGACTTCGTGGTCGTCGGAGTCGGTGTGGAGCCGCGCACGGGGCTTGCCGCAGAGGCAGGGATAGCGGTGAACGACGGGATCCTCGTCGACGACCATCTGCGGACCAGTGGCCCTGGCGTGTTCGCCGCGGGCGACGTGGCCCGTGCTCACCACCCGTTCTACGGGCAGGGGATCCGGGTCGAGCACTGGTCCAATGCATTGAACCAGGGCCCGGCCGCCGCCCGGGCCATGCTCGGTCACATGGACGCCTACGACCGCGTCCCATATTTCTTCTCCGACCAATACGACGTGGGCATGGAGTACTCGGGATTCGCTCACACCTGGGACCGGGTCGTGTTCCGCGGCGATCCCGCGAGCCGGCAGTTCATCGCCTTCTGGCTCACCGGAGACCACGTCGTGGCGGGGATGAACGTGAACGTGTGGGACGTCGCCGACCCGATCCAGCGGTTGATCCGCGGCCGTGTGGCGGTCGAGGACCGGCGCCTCGCGGATCCCGGCGTCGCGCTCGAGGAGCTCGCCCCAGCCAGGGAAGGCACCAAGGGATGAACCGTCTCGAGCAGCTGCACAACGCTGGCGTCTCGATCTGGCTCGACACGCTCTCGCGAATTGTTGGACGGCGGCGGATTCGCAACATTCATCGCCGACTGCGCGGTGACCGGCGCGACTTCGAACCCCACGATCTTCGCCAAGGCCATCACGGGCTCCGATCGCTACGACGACCAGGTGCGCGCCGCTGTCGCCGCGGGGGTCCGCGCGCCGCAGGCGCTCTTCTTCGAGTTGGCGCTCGAAGACATCCGCCGGGCCGCCGACTTGCTGCGCCCCACCTACGAGGCGAGTGACGGACGCGACGGCTTCGTCTCCTTCGAGTGCACGCCCGACCTCGCGGGCGACACCGCGGCCACGATCGAGCAGGCGGCCCGGCTGTGGAACCGACTCGCGCGACCCAACGTGATGATCAAGGTGCCGGCCACCGCAGCCGGTGTCCCCGCGATCGAAGAGCTCACCGCCCGTGGCCTCAACATCAACGTCACCCTGCTCTTCGCCGTGGAGCGCTACGAGCAGGTCATCGACGCCTACATCGCGGGTCTCGAGCGGTCGCGTGGCGATCGCGAACGCCCACCGCGCTTATGCGCGATACGGTAACCGGTTCTCCGATGCGCGCTGGCTCGCGCTGCGCGATGCCGGCGCGCGCCCGCAGCGACCGCTGTGGGCCAGCACCGGCACCAAGGATCCGGCGTACTCCGACGTGCTCTACGTCGAGGAGCTGATCGCTCCCGACGTCATAAACACCATGCCCGAAGCCACCCTCCGCTCGTTCGCAGACCATGGCCACGTGAGCCGCACCCTAAGCATCGACGTGAGCGCAGCGGAGGGGGTTCTCGGCCGAGCGGAGCAAGCCAGCATCGATCTCGGCGCCGTCACCGCCCAGCTCGAACGCGAAGGCGTGCGCTCGTTCTGCGATTCCTACCACGAGCTGCTCGGCTGTGTGGAGAGCAAAGCCGAGCGGACCGGCCTGGCGAGGTGATCGATCCGGATCCGCCGTTTCGGCTCGACCTCACGGCCTGGGCCCCGCGTCGCCGCGCTCACAACGTCCTCGACCGCTGGGACGCATCCACCTATGCGCGTGGTGTCGATCGAGGACGGGTCCGTGGCGATCTCGGTGACCGAGGATGGCGCGCCGGACGCGCCACGCCTGTCGGTCGCCCTCGCCGGCAGGCCCGTCGATCAGCACGCTGAGGTGCTCGCATGCCGCGCACTGGACAGGCTGCTCGGCCTGACCGTCGATCTATCCGGGTTCGCTGCGCTTGCCGCGCCGGACCCCTTGCTCGGCCGCTTGCCGAGCGTCTGCGTGGGCTCAAGCCACCACGTTTTCCGACCGTCTTCGAGGCGCTGGTCAACGGGGTCGCCTGCCAGCAGTTGTCGCTGCCCGTGGGGATCCACATGCTGAACCGCCTGGTCGCCGGTCATGGACGACCACCGGCCGCAGTCCCCGACGGCCCGCGCGCGTTTCCCACCCCCGAGGACCTCGCAGCCGTGCATCCGGACGAGCTCAGGCGCCACGGTTTCAGCTTTACCAAGGCACGGACGATCGTCGAGACCGCGCGGGCGGTCGTAGCCGGCGATTTGGATCTCGAGTCCCTGGAGCACATGGACGACGGATCAGCCGTAGAGCGTTTGACGAGCATACGGGGCGTGGGTCGCTGGACCGCGGAGTACGTCATGCTGCGCGGCCTCGGCCGCCTGCACGTATTTCCCGGAGACGACGTGGGCGCCCACAACAAGCTCAGGCGTCTGTTCGGCGTGGATACCGCGCTGGACTACGACAGCGTGCAACGGCTGGTTGCCCCATGGCATCCCTACGCCGGGGTTGTCTAGTTCCACCTGCTGCTCGACTCGCTGAAGATCGTTTAAGGCGGCGCGGGGTACGTGACCTGCCCGTAGGCCCCGACCGTCGCGAACGACGTCAGCTGATGCGCGGAAACGTGCCCGTCCGAGCTGATGTGGCAGACGGTGTCTCCGCCGACGACGAGACGGTCTGCGACGAGCCGGCGGTGGCAGCGCCACCACAGGGCCTCGGAGCACATCATTGCCGAGGGTTGTGCAGCGGCAAGCTCACGAAGCTGCGTCAACCCCTCGGCGAACTCGCTGCCCATCGCGTAGTCGGCGTACCCACGAAACGAATCGTTCCGCCAGGCACCGTTCGGCGAGTCCGCTTCCGCCCGCCGCCAGCCGCCCAGGCGCGGGAGATGTCGGTACGCCACGCCACGGTCCGGCAGGTTTCGCGCGAGCGCGTCGGCTTGGAAGTGCGGATGACGGCGGGACTTCGGCACCGCGCGGATGTCCGCAACGAGGGTGATGCCGTGCTGCGCCAGCAATGCCACGAACTCGTCGAAGCTGTGCGTGGAATGACCGACTGTCCATATCTTCATCGCCCCATGGTGGCGTAGCAGGTAAGAACCTTCGCTGTCCGGACACAAAGGTTGAGAAGCCCCCGCCAGACGCGGGCGGCGCGTCAAGGACAAAGGAGACTTTCAATGCCCAGCGGAACCACACTCGAGAGACACACCTCAGAGTACGATCACGTCAAGGCTTCGACCAATGGGAACGCACGCGTCGCGCGAGCCGACTGGCGCGACCCGCGCTATCAGGCATTCGCCATGCTCCGCCTCGCGTTCGTCGTCGCGCCGATCGCATTCGGCGTCGACAAGTTTTTCAACGTGATGGTCGACTGGCCTCAGTACCTGGCGCCTTGGATCAATGACATCGCACCGGGCTCGGGGCAGGATTTCATGTACTTCGTCGGCGGCACCGAGATCCTCGCTGGCATCATCGTTGCGCTCAAGCCTCGCTACGGTGCCTACGTGGTGGCCGGCTGGCTGGGGGGCATCGTGATCAACCTGCTTACCTACTCCGGCTACTACGACATCGCCCTGCGAGACTTCGGGCTAATGCTCGCCGCCCTGACTCTGGCGCGCTTGGCGTCCGTGTATGACGCCCCCCTGCGGTTCCGTCGCCACTGACGCGATCGAACGTCACGAGCAGGTGCCGAAAACGGCACCTGCTCGTCAGCATGGAGTTACCAGCGATCGCCCCCCGGGGCACGAAGCGATCAAAGGGAGCGCGGGTCATCATGGAGAAGTCCTTCGGCACCGATCTGGCCTCCGCGCGGGAACTCAACGAGGCAGGAGCTTGCGCGGGTCATGTCGACTCGCCTTCAGTACCTGCCGCAGACTGTCTCGGAATCGAAGAGCTTCAAGGTGCTGCCGGGGGGTGAGGGAGACGCTCGACCGCCTCGGCACGGGGGGTTATCTGCTCGGGATCACGACCGGTGGAATGGAGGCGTCCGCGCACATCAAAGCTCGCGCAGGCCAACCTCAGCCACTACTTCTGCTTCGGCGGCTATGGGTCGGATTCAAGCGACAGGACCGAGCTGACACGCAGGGCGCTCGAACTGGCGGGCACGTTGCTCGGCGATCAGATCGATCCCAAAGAGGCGCTGGTCGTCGGCGACACGCCGCACGACATCTACGCCGCACACGGCGCAGGTGCCTTCGCCGTCGGCGTCGCGATCGGCCACTTCACCAGCGAGGAGCTTCGTGAGGCAGGCGCCGACCATGTACTCGACTCACCGGAGGAAGAGCTTCCACTTGGCACGCGCGTGGCGGAGGCGTTGTGACGGGCACGCTCGTCCTGGAAGATCCCGCCGCCGCAGCGGCCGAACGGCTCGCGGCAGCTGCGAACGCAGGGAGCCAGATCGTGCTGGCAGGGGGCTCAACCCCGCGGGCGGCCTACGAGCGCCTGGCAGCGATGAAGGTCGACTGGTCCGCTTGCACGCTCTGGCTCGGTGACGAGCGCTGTGTGCCGCCCGATGACGAGCGATCAAACTTCGGCATGGTCCGCGAGGCGTTGCTGGACCGGCTGCCGGGCGCCGCCCCTGATGTGCGACGCATGGCGGGCGAGCGAGGACCGGGCGAGGCGGCGAACGCCTACGAGCGCGAGCTGCGGGAGGTCTTCGGCGATCGACTCCCTCGATTCGATTTGGTCCTGCTCGGCCTCGGGCCGGACGCGCACTGTGCTTCGCTGTTTCCGAACCAGCCGTCCCTCGACGAGCGCGAACGGTGCGTGGTTGGCATTGAGCGACCCGGCCTCGCCCCGTGGGTTCCGCGTGTGACTCTGACTCTGCCGGTGATCAACGCCGCCGGCGAGGTCGTGTTTCTCGTCGCGGGCACCGAAAAGACGGCGGCGGTCGAGCGGGCGTTTGGCGGCAGGCCTGATCGTAGTGCTCCTGCCAGCCTGGTCGCCCCGGCCTCGGGTGGGCTGACTGTGCTGCTCGACCCGGCCGCGGCGGGGCGGCCACCCGTCGAGCCGCGGCCGTGAGCGGACAGCTGATCGGCGTCGACGTCGGCGGGACGAAGGTCTCCGTGGCGTCGCTCTCGCAGGCGGGGCTCGACAGCCCACGCATCATGCCCACCACGACCGCGGGGGGCCGGGCGCTGATCGACGAGATCGTGCAGGGAGTGGAGAGCGCACGTGGTCCCGACGCGGCGGCGGTCGGCGTGGGAGTGCCCTCGGTGGTCGAGTTCGCGACGGGGAGGGTGAAGTCGAGCGTCAACGTCAAGCTTGCCGACGTGCCGCTCAGGATGGTCCTGCAGGAGCGACTCGGCATGCCCGTGTTCGTTGACAACGACGCCAACTGCGCCGCCCTGGCCGAGGCCCACGAGGACGGGCGGATGGTCGCGCGCGCTCTCGTGATGTTCACGGTCGGGACCGGCGTCGGCGGCGGGCTCGTGCTGGGTGGGCGAATCTACCGCGGCGCGACGGGTGCCGCCGGCGAGATCGGCCACACGCTGATCGGCCTCGATCTGGAGCACGGGGCGCCGGCCAGTGCGAGCTTTCCTCAGCCCGGGTCGCTCGAGTCCCTTTCATCGGGCCGGGCGCTCGACTCGCTCGGCGCCAGGTTCGCGGGAGCAGCCGCGATCGGTGCTCGGACGGGTGCCGGAGGGACATCCGGTGCACGGCACCGACGTCGTTGCGGCAGCCCAGCAGGGTGACGAGGACGCGCGCGCGGCGATCAGGCTTCTCGGCGAGCGTCTCGGGATCGGCATTGCGAACGCGATCAACGTCTTCGATCCGGCGCTGGTCGTGATCGGCGGCGGGGTGGCGACCGCAGGCGCGCTGTTGCTCGAGCCGGCTCGGGAGACTGCCCGGCGCTTCGTGTTCCCGGGAGTGGGGGAGAGGACGGAGATCCGTCTTGCCCGCCATGGGCCGAAAGCGGGCGTCCTCGGCGCAGCGTTGCTCGCCGGCCACGAGCTGGAGGCTCTTGCACCGCAGACTTCCGGGGCCGGCAGCTGATGCGCATAGCGCAGCTTTCCGATATCCACGTGCTCGACCCCCGCTTCGAGCCGCGGCTGCTCGACGTGGCGATCGAGGAGATCAACGCCGAGAACCCCGACCTGGTCGTGGTCGCCGGTGACCTGACCGCCAGCGGATATCGGGAGGAGTTCGAGTACGCGCGTGAGCGACTCGACGGGATCGAAGCGCGCGAGGTCGTCTACGTGCCCGCAACCACGACGCGCGCAGTGTCGGCTACCTCCACTTCGAGGACCTGTTCGGGGAGCGGGTCCATGCCCGCACGATCGAAGCGCCCGAAGGCAAGGTTCAGGTGGTCTGCGTGGACTCATCGAAGCCCGATCTCGACGATGGTGAGATCGGGCGAGAGCTCTGCGGCTGGATCCTCGACTCCTTCTCCGGTTCAGCGGCGCTGAGGATCTTCGTCATGCACCATCATCTGGTTGCGATTCCCGGAACGGGACGGGATCGCAACCAGGTCTGGGACGCGGGCGATGCGCTCGAGATCCTGCGCTCGGCGGGAGTCGACATCGTGCTCGGGGGCCACCGGCACGTGCCCCACGTCTGGCCGGTGGCCGGGCTGTTCCTGGTCCACTCGGGCACCGCCTCGACACAGCGGGTGCGTGGCTACGCCCACCCCTCCTACAACTTCGTCACCCTGACGAGCGATCTGCTCGAGGTCGAGATGCGCGAGCCCGGTGGCAGGCGCGACCTGCTCGCCCGTTTTCCGCGGCCGAGCGGCCCGACCGGCGAGCATCGTGCGATCGAGACCACCCGGATCGTGCGCCGGCAGCGCGGGGGCTCGTTTCGGAGCGAGGACGGTTGAGCGGCGTAGGTGATTCAGTGGGCATCAGTCGACTCGGCTCGCACTATCGCGGCCGCGAGGCTGACGAGTTCGTCCCGCGGTAGCGCTGCCTCGATGATGGGGAACAGGACCCGCTCCTCGTGCCGCACGTGGTCCGCGAGCAGCTTTCCGAGTTCGCGCAACGAAGTGAAGGGCGCATCTCCCTCTCGCTGCAGGTCGTGTGCGCGCCGGCGAATCTCGACGTGGTCCGTGAGCACGCGCACCACCGACGCTTGCTTGATATCGCCGAAGCGGGCGTAGGCAGGCAGCAATACTTCCTCCTCGACCTGGAAGTGCCGGCGCCCGTGCGCTCGCCAGAAGTCGATGAACGCGTACTGCTGCTCGCGGGCGTTCGATTCATCCGCACGACTCAGGCGCTGGGCGACGGCGAGCGCCTCATGGTGGTCTCGCGATAGCGGACGAAGGGCCTCCTCTCGTTTCATGACCGGCTCTCGGCTCCCACGATGAGCGGGCTACACAACTCGGTCGAGCGCAATGCAGGTTGGAACCCATTCCCGCCGGCTCCCTTGTCGCCGACAATCGACACATGGTCAAGCTAACGATTCGTTGCCACCCCCGCGTGCCGGTCGACCCCCATGAGCTCGAGGGGTGGCTCGAGTTGGAGGTCCGTGACCTCCGGGCTGCTGCGCCGCACGGCACGATCCGGCTGTCGCGCCTGACGCAGGGACTGCCGGACGTCGACATCGACATCGGCTGGATCGTCGAGCTCGAGCTCGACGATCGGGAGCCCCTGCTCGCCCGCGGTCGCCTCGCCCAGGCGCTCACGGACATGCGGCTGCTCGGCCTCCAGCCGACGCTGCTGGCCCCACTCGATGTGTCCGATCCGTTCCCGCAAGGCGACCGCGAAGTCGTGGAGTTGGTGGGCGGTCCCTCGACGAATGGAGCGAGATCATGACCGGCGAACGTTCGCTCGGCCGCCAGTCGACAGTGCGGCTTGCCCTCGGAGAAACCGCCCTGCGTGGATCCGTGCGGCGCGCACCGGACGCGGCGACAGCGAAGTGATCGAGGAAGCGCTCTCTCCTATCCGAAGCTGCGCCGGCGCGTCTCTGAGAATGACGCCAACGCTGTCGCACGGTGGATCAGCAGGCCAGCGACCACAGCTCCTGCCCCCGAGCCACCGCCTCCGATGCGCTCCACGGACCCCGGCGACGACTACCTGATCGCGCTCGCATCAGCCGAGCGGGCCGTCCTCGTCTCGGGCGACACCCACCTCCTCGACTTGGCCAACGAGATACCGGTCTATTCCCCGCGTCAGTTCCTCGGGCTGCTCGCCGAGCGCGGCTGATCCCTGCCCTGTTGGCTGGAACGGCCAAGACACTGAGGCGCCAAGCTCGGCGGTGTGGCCATCGGTGTGGCCACGCGAGTGGACGTGCGGCGGATTCGGCTTTATAGCGCGCAACCGCTGCGCCGAATGATGGGCT
>JBBRDT010000079.1:0-15547 GCA_038203635.1 Solirubrobacterales bacterium | reverse complement strand
AGCGCGGACCCGTTCGGCACGGACAGCACCGGGTTGCCCGCGGAGACGAAGAACGCATGGATCTGCCGCTCGCCCGGCGTGGTGATCTCCTGCGGGATCAGCGTGGCGGGAAGGTTGCCGATCACGTCCGGGAAGTCACCGATCCGCGATCGCTCCTTCCCGTACGTCGCGAGGCCGGCCTTCTCGGCGATCTCGTCGAGCGCGATCGGCGGACGGCCGAACACCGCCCCGCCCGGTTTGTCGAGGTTTCCCGTGACGGCGTTCAGCGCATCGAGCAGGTAGGCGACCAGCGTGCCGAAGCGGCCGAGGCACGATCCGGTGCGCCCGTACGCAGCCGCGCTCGGCGCTGCGGCGAAGGCGCGCGCGAGCTCGCGCACCGTCTCGGCCGGCACGCCGGTGATCGGCGCGGTGCGCTCGGGGTCGAAGCGCGACGCGTGCTCGGCAAGCACGTCCGCACCGCGCGTCTGACGCGCGATCGCGGCGCTGTCCGCGAGGTCCTCCGCAAACACGACATGCAGCATCGACAGCAAGAGCCAGGCGTCCGTGTCGGGGCGGATCGGCACGTGCTCGTACTGACGCGCGGTCTCGGAGCGCCGCGGGTCGACGACCACCACGCGCCCGCCCCGGTCGATGACGGCGTTCAGCCCCTCGCGCACCCGCGGCGCCGACAACACCGAGCCGTGCGACACGAGCGGGTTCGCGCCGACGACGAACAGGAAGTCGGTGCGGTTGAGGTCGGGGATCGGCACGAGCAGCGGCGACCCGTAGAGCAGGGCGGAGGCCGCGAAGCGGTTGTTGACGTCCTGCGACCCGGCGGAGTAGTAGTGCCGGCTGCCGAGCCCGTCGAGGAAGCCCTTTGCCCACAGCGTGTGGCTGTAGCTGAACGCGCCCGGGTTGCCCATGTACCAGCCGACCGACTCGCTGCCGTGCTCGGCGATGATCGCGCGCATGCGAGCGGCGATGTCGCTCATCGCCTCCTCCCACGTGACACGCTCGAACTCGCCCGGCCCGCCCGTGCGCTTCAACGGGTAGACGACCCGGTCGGGGTCGTTCTGGACGTCGGCCATCGCGATCCCCTTCGGACACGCATAGCCCTTCGAGAGGGGGTGGTCCCGGTCCGGGCGCAGCTGCGTGAGCTTGCCGTTCTCGACCGTCGCGACCATGCCGCACAACGGCTCGCAGATGCGACAGAAGGTGACCCTCTCGTCGACCGCCACGATCCCGAGTCTACCCCCTCTAAAAATTCCGGATTTCGCTTAGCCGCGAAACCCGGGAGCTCTGGATTTCGCCTCGCCGCGAAATCCGGGAGCTCTGGAAGAGAGTCGATTTTGCAGGTCTATACTCGGTTTCTCAGTCCCGGGCAGGGACCCGCGCGTCTGATCCCGAACCCAGCGTGCGCCGCACCTATCTCACTTGACCTACCGCGCGCGACAGCGCCACCGCCGGAGCCACCGGCCCAGCAAGCTCCTGCTGGCCGTGCTTGTGTTGGCCTTCGCGGCGGGGATCGCGGTGCTCTCCGGCGCCGGCTACGTGCTCTCCGTCGCCGCCTCGGCTCCGGCCCTCGAGTCGCTGAAGCCGATCGACCAGGGCACCAGCTCTGTCGTGTTTGCCGCCGACGGCTCGCGCCTGGGCTACATCCAGTCCGACGAGATCAGGACACCGATCCCTCTACAGCGCATCCCGGAGTCGATGCAGGCGGCGACGGTCGCGATCGAGGACGAGCGCTACTACGAGCACGGCGGCGTGGACTACGAAGGCGTCGTGCGTGCCGCCTTCAAGAACCTCGAGGCCGGCAAGGCGGTCGAGGGCGGATCGACGATCACGATGCAGCTGGTGCGCAACCTGTACGTCGGGCGCGAGCGCACCCTCGAGCGCAAGATCAGGGAGGCGCGCCTCGCGGAGGAGCTGGAGGACGCGCACTCCAAGCGCTGGATCCTGCAGAGCTATCTCAACTCCGTGCCGTACGGCACCGTCGACGGGCAGACCGCCGTGGGAGTGCAGGCGGCGGCGCAGACGTTCTTCGACAAGCCGGCCAAGAACCTCACGCTGGAGGAGTCCGCGCTGCTCGCCGGCCTGCCGCAGGCCCCGAGCCGCCTGAACCCGTTCCAGAACAAGCGCGACGCGCTCGAGCGGCGCAACAAGGTCCTGGCGAAGATGGCCGAGCTGGGCTACATCTCCGAGGAGCGTTCGAGGCAGGCGCGCGCTTCGAAGCTCGGCGTGCGCCGCGGCGATCTCTACATCAAGATCCGCGAACCGTTCTTCTTCGACTACGTCAAGCAGCAGCTGATCGACAAGTTCGGCGTCAACACGGTCCGCAAGGGCGGGCTGAAGATCTATACGACGATCGACCCGAAGCTGCAGGAGGCGGGTCGCAACGCGATCGACTCGACGCTGAACTACCCGGGCGATCCGAGCTCGGCGGTCGTCTCGATCGATCCGCACACGGGCTACATCAAGGCCATGGCGTCGAGCTCCAAGTACAAGCACAACCAGTACAACCTCGCCGCGCAGGGACACCGCCAGCCCGGTTCCGCGTTCAAGACCTTCGTGCTCACGACCGCCGTCAAGCGTGGCGTCAACCCGTACTCGACCAGCTACGTGTCCAAGCCGCTGGATCTCCACACCCGCGACTACGGCCCGTGGAAGGTGCAGACCTACGACCAGAGCTACAGCGGCTCGATGACCCTCGCCCGCGCGACGCTGAAGTCCGACAACACCGTCTTCGCACAGCTCGACCTCGATCTCGGCCCGCAGAGCGTCGCCGACACGGCGAAGGAGATGGGGATCACGACCAAGCTCGACGGCTACCCCGCGGAGGGGCTCGGCGGGCTGAAGCGTGGAGTGTCTCCCCTCGAGATGGCTAATGCGTACGCGACCCTTGCCGCGGGCGGGATCCGCAACAAGCCGATCGCGATCCTGCGCGTTAAGTTCGCCGGCGGGGACGACGAGGACCTGGGCAAGCCCCAGCGCGAGCGCGTGTTCTCGGACGCAGTGGCCTACGAGGTCACGAAGATCCTGAAGCAGAACGTGCTGGAGGGGACTGGGACCCGGGCGAAGATCAGCTGCCCTGCGGCGGGCAAGACCGGGACGACCGACAACTTCAACGACGCGTGGTTCGACGGCTACACGCCCAATCTCGCAAGTGCCGTGTGGGTCGGCTATCCCGACGCGCTCAAGGAGATGCGCAGCGTGCACGGGATCTCGGTCGCCGGCGGGACCTTCCCCGCGATGATCTGGAACAAGTTCATGCAGGTGGCCAAGGGCAAGAATTGCAGCGACTTCCCGCTGCCGAAGAGCACGATCAGCTGGTCGCCCTTCTTCGGCAAGTACTCCAAGGGTGGGGCGGACTACAGCGTCGGCGGACAGCAGTACGACTACGGGGACTCCACGGGCGGCGGCTACCAGGGCTACGATCCGCGTCTCTATGGGGACCCCAACGGGAGCCCTCCCGCCGATGACGGGAACGGCGGCGCCGGGCCCGGCAGCGACACAGGCGGGACGCGCTAGCGCGGCGCTTGCGGCCCTCGGGCTGCTCGGCCTCACCTATGTAGCGCTGGCCGTCCTGTGGGCGGCGCGCGGCTCGAACGTCGTGCTCGCCACGTCCGGGGGGTCACCGGGCTGGCTGCTGGGACCGTTCGAGCCGCTCGGCGCAGCATTCGCCGACGGAGGGCTCGGCGGTCCGCTCTTCTACGCCGGACTTTGGGTGGCCCTGCTCGCGTACTGCGTCGTCCTGGCGTACGCGCGCAGCCTCGGAACGCGCACGATCGTGGCCGCGATCGTGGCGGCCCACGTGCTCTTCCTGCTCGCCCCGCCGCTGCTCTCCCAGGACGTGTTCAGCTACATCGCGTACGCGCGGCTCGACGTCGTGCACGGTCTCGACCCGTACACGCACAGCCCGGGCGATGCGCCCGGCGATGCAGTGTTCGCCTATGCGGGATCGAAGGACTTCACGAGTGTCTACGGTCCGCTCTTCACGGTCGCGACGTTTCCGCTCGCGAAGACCGGCGTGCCGTTTGCCTTCTGGACCCTGAAGGTCGTCGCCGCGCTGGCGAGCCTCGGGATCGTGGCGCTGGTCTGGTTGTGTGCACGGCGCCTGGACCGGGATCCTCGGCTCCCCGCGATGGTGGTCGGGCTGAACCCGCTCGTGCTGGTCCACGTCGTCGGCGGCGCGCACAACGACGCGCTCACGGTGCTGTTGTGGATGAGCGGTGTCGCCGCGCTGCTCGCCTGCCGCGCACCGCTGGCGGGCGGGCTCACCGCTCTGTCCGGCGCGGTGAAGGTGTCCGCCGCGGTGCTCGGGCCATTCATGCTGATCGGCACGCGCCGCAGGGTCGCGCTGATGGCCGGTGCGGGGGCCGGCGCGCTGTTGGCGGTCACGGTCGCGCTGGTGGCCTTCGGGGACAGCGCCCTGGAGGCGTTCGCCCTGCTCGGCGACAACCAGGAGCGCACGAGCCGCTGGAGCATCCCGCAGCGCACCGCCGACGCCGTCGCGGGAATCACCGGCGGATCGGCAAGCGAGATCGTCGACTACACGCGCACCGTCCTCGGGCTGGTGCTGATCGTGGCCGTGGTGCTGCTCCTGCGCACCGCCTGGCGCAGGCGCGCGCAGCCGGGGGGATGGATCGCGCCCGCCGGGTGGGCGACCCTCGGCGTGTTGCTCGCGACCGCGTGGCTGGTGCCCTGGTACGCGATCTGGCTGCTGCCGCTGGCCGCGCTCGGCGCAGACAGGCGGCTGCTGCTGGCAAGCATCGTCCTGTGCGCTTACATGATGGTGATCGCCGTTCCCCTGGAACCCTTCTCTCCCTATTGATGAACGAGTTCGAGTTGATCGCCCGCATGCGAGAGCGACTTTCCTCGCGCAGCGACCGCGTGGTCGTGTGGTCGGGCGACGACGCTGCCGCGGTGCGACCCGGTGGCGCGATCAGCGTCACGTCGACCGACTCGTTCGTGGAGAGCGTTCACTTCCGGCTCGTCACGACATCGCTCGGCGACCTCGGTCACAAGTGCCTTGCGGCCTCGCTGTCGGACCTGGCCGCGATGGGTGCAGGCCCCGGCGAGGCATACATCGCCCTGGGGCTGCCCCACCACCTGGGCGAACGTGAGGTGCTCGAGCTTGCCGACGGCGCCGAGGCGCTCGCGGCGTCCTGCGGCGTAACGATCTGCGGCGGCGACATGACCCGCGCGGACGAGCTGTTCGTCGTGGTCACGGTGGTCGGCTACGTCGACGCGGAGGAGCAACTCGCGCGGCGCGACGGCGCACGGCCGGGAGATCTGCTGGGCGTCACCGGCGCACTGGGTGGCTCCGGGGCGGGACTGTTGCTCCTCGAGCGCAAGCATCGTGGCGGTGACCTGGAGTTGGGCCTGGAGGCAGGGCAGCGCCTACTCGAACGCCACCTGCGACCACGCCCGCTGCTGGGAGCCGGCCGGGCACTCGTCGCGGCGGGCATCCACGCGATGATCGACGTGACCGACGGGATCGCCTCGGACGCAGCCCGGATCTGCGAGCGCAGCGGCGTGGCGGCGGAGGTGCGGCTCACGGGCCTGCCCCTCGAGGAAGGTGTCGCAGAGGTCGCGCGCGACCATGGTCTCGACCCGCTCGAGCTTGCCGCCACGGCGGGTGAGGACTACGAGCTGCTGTTCACCGCACCCGCCGGCGCGCGTGACGACATCGAGCGCGCGGCCGAGGCCGCGAACGTCGCCGTGAGCTGGATCGGCCGCATCCTGCCGGCCTCGGGCGATGCCGGGGGTGCGGTCAGGCTGCTTGACGCAGAGGGCCGGCCGCGCCGTTTGCGTGGTTGGGACCACTTCTCGCGGGCGGATGCGGCGCCAGAGTCGCCTCGACGAGCTTGACGATCAGCGCCGTGGCAACCCGGTCGGGGTCGACCGTGTAGCTGTTGCACTTGACCGCGCGCTTGACGAGCGTGTGGTTCACGTCGCGCGGCTGTGTCAGCGAAGAGCTCATGGCCGAATCGCCGTTGTTATCGACGCGGACGGTCTGCCGCGGGATACGATTGGCGTCCACCGGCTGCGTCTGGCCTCAGGATCGGGGCAGGGCCGACTCGGTCCCGCCCAGTGACCCTGGGCCCGCGTAGGACAGCGGGCCGCGCACCGTGATCTCCGTAGCCGTCCTGGGCCCGCTGCCACTCACGGCCAGCAGGGCACTCGACGTGAGACTGCCGGCCACAAGCGACCCGAGGACCGCGCTGCCGACCGATCCCGCCGCGGTCGAGACGACCATCAGCAGATAGCTGTGAACCGACAGGCCGAGGTCGAAGCGCGCTCCGTAATAGAGCATCGCGAGGACCGGCAATGTCAGCGCACCCGCGACCAGCGCGGCGGCCAGCAACACGCGCCGGGGCGTCTCGGACACAGCGGCGAGCAGACACAGATGCGCCGCCGGGACGAGCAGCAGGGCGGTGAAGGGATTGATCGCGCCGATCACGAGCACCTCGACCGACAGGAGCAGCGCGAGCGCCGCGGCCGCACCTTCGCGCGCGAGCCGGCGCGGGCGCACGTCGCCCAGCGCGAGGCGGCGCAGCACGACCCATGAGACGGCGAACAGGACTCCCAGTGCGAGCAGCGGGCCGACCGCCTCGCCGAACGAGGGCCGGGTCGCCGGCGAGACCGTCTCGGCCACGGTGCCGGGCAGCCATCCGACCAGCTCGAAGACCAGGGCGCCCACCACGGTGACCGCGAACGGCAGGGCGGTCGCGAGCGACCAGCGCAGCCACGGGCCCACCGGAGCGCCGCGCCGGCCGGCGCGCGCGACGGCGTCCACCGCCGTGATCACGGCCGGGAGTATCAGACCGATCGCGAACAGGGCCAAGGACCAGCCGGGGATGACGTTGGGACCGGCGGTCAGGTAGCGGGAGGGCGGCTTGCCCCGGTAGCCCGGTGAGTCGAAGGCGAGCACGCTCGCGAAGGCCGCTCGCCCGAACCGGGTCAGGCGCCGCTCCGAGATGCCGGCCACCGTGTCCGGGCCGGAACCGCGCGGGAGCTCTGCACGCGCCGTGAGCGTGACGGCGTCGATCCCGTGGCGCAGGAGCGGGCCCTGTTCGCGCAGGGTGAGCGGCCATGCCAGGTGGACGACCTGGCCGAGCCACGATTCCGACCCTCCGCCGTCTCCCGTCTCGCCCACGAGCGCGGCGTCGACACTCCGCACGGCGGAGAGCGAGGCCCGGCTGGAGCCCGAGGACCACGGCACGATGTACGGCTTCCGGTCGCCGGCGGCGCCCAGGTCATCCAGGACGAGCGCGGCCTCGACCTTCTGCCGGTCCACGTAGCGCTCGGCGAAGCGTTGTGCTCCGGCCATCCCCTGCGACCCGCCGTCCGCCGATACGAACACCATCGTCCTGCGCCGGTCGATCGCGCCCATCGCCTGCGCGAGCTCAAGCAGCATCGCCGTGTTCGAGGCGGCGACCGCGCCGGGGCGACCGGCCGCATCGCGGTGGGCGAGGACCACCACCTGGCGGTCCGAGCGGCCGCGCAGCCTGCCGACCACGTTGGAAAGCTCAGCGTCCTTGCCGTCCACGTCGGTGAAGAAGCGCTGAGTGGACGTCTCCATGCCCAGCTCGCGGAATCGCCGCTCCACGAAGCCGCCGAGCGCGGCGTCGTCGGGACTGCCCGGACGTCTGTCCGGATAGCGCGCGGCGAGTCTCGCGGTCTCGGCATAGGCGTCCGGACCGCTGACCGCCTCCGGCGCCAGATCGGATGAATGGGCACGAGGACGCGACTCGAGCGAGAACATCACGACGACGAGCGCCAGCAGGGCAAGCACGAACGACGCCCTGTAGATACGCGGATCGACCAAGGTCGCTCGGTGTATAGCAGCGGCCGAAGCGGGAGGGGATCGTTCCCGCGCCGCCTAGAATCCTTGGAAGACGGCAATGAACTCGAGACCGGCACGCATTCTGCTCGTGGATGACGAGCAGCCCGTACAGAAACTTCTCAGCTATCCGCTGGAGAAGGACGGCTACGAGGTCGTCCCCGCACTCGACGGCCAGGCCGCCCTGAACGAGTTCGACCGCCAGCCGTTCGACCTGGTCGTGCTGGACATCATGCTGCCCAAGGTCGATGGGCTCGAGGTGTGCAGGCAGCTGCGGGCCAAGAGCTCGGTGCCGATCATCATGCTGACCGCCAAGGCCGAGGAGATCGACAAGGTGCTCGGCCTCGAGCTGGGCGCCGACGACTACATCACCAAGCCGTTCTCCATGCGGGAGTTCCGCAGTCGCGTACGTGCCGCGCTGCGGCGCGCGGACATGAGGGATCAGGTCGACGGCGACGAGGAGCCCCTGGAGCGCGGCGACCTGCGGATCGACCTCGCCAAGCGTGCCGTCGCGCTGCAGGCCGAGCCGGTGCAGCTCACTTATGTGGAGTTCGAGATCCTCGCCGTACTGGCGGCACACCCCGGACGGGTCTACACCCGCGACATGCTGCTCGACCGCATCTGGGGAGACTCGGCGTTCCGGGACCAGCGCACGATCGACGTGCACATCCGGCACCTGCGCGAAAAGCTCGAGGGCGATCCCAAGAACCCCGAGTACCTTCTGACGGTCCGGGGCGTGGGATACCGCTTCAAGGACGACTAGATGATCCGGGCGAGCGCCGCAGGCGTGAAAATAATGAGTGGAGGCGCGCGTAGCGCGACTCTCAGGACTTTAGGTGGCGGCGAAGCCGCCTAAATATTCTGTGAACAACGGCTAGTTATGTGGCACCGGATTTGGCACCGATCGATCAAGAACAGGCTGACGTTCCTGTTCTTCTGCATCACCGCCGGCGCGATCCTCGTCTTCTACTTCTACGTGGTGCCGCAGCTCGAGTCGACCCTCACGCAGCAGAAGACCGACGCGCTCGAACGCGACGCCTCGGCCTACTCGCGCTCCCTCCAGGGCGCAATCGCGCGCGAGGTGACCGCTGCGGAGCTGGACCGGATCACGCGCGCGATCGGCGAGGAGACGGGCACCCGCGTGACCCTGCTCGGCATACCTCGCGACGAGCAGAGCATCGCCGGCGCCACGCCGGAGGAGTCGCCGCCCTACGTGATCTCCGACTCCCGCCGGTCCGACACGGGTGTGGAGCCGTCGAACTCGACCGTGCTCGAGGCTGCGCGGACGGGCCGGGCACAGACGACGACCCGTGCCGAGGGCGGGGGCAAGCTCGCCCAGGCGGTACGCCCACTCCTCTACCAGGGCCGGCCATCCTGGGTGGTGGTCTTCTCGCAGCCCCTGGACGAGGTCGAGGAGAACGTCTCGTTGATCCAGCGGCAGATCCTGATCGCCGGGCTGCTCGCCCTGCTGCTCGCGACCGCGATCGGATACCTCGCAGCGAGCGCGCTCGCGCGGCGCGTCAAGCGCCTCGAACGCGGGGCGCGAGAGGTGGCGGCCGGCAACTTCTCCGAGCCCATTCCGATCGACTCGGACGACGAGCTGGGTCAGCTCGCGCAGGCCTTCAACGAGATGCAGCACCGGCTCGCGCGTCTCGACTCCGCCCGCAAGGAGTTCATCGCGAACGCTTCGCACGAGCTGCGCACGCCGATCTTTTCGCTCGGTGGGTTCGTCGAGCTCTTGCAGGACGAGGAGCTCGACGAGGCCACCCGCGCCGAGTTCCTCACGACGATGCGCGAGCAGGTCGACCGCCTGCAGAAGCTCACCACGGACCTGCTCGACCTGTCGCGCCTCGACGCCGGCTCGATCGACCTCGAGCTCGAGCCGGTGCCGCTGCGGACGCTCGCGAACCAGGTCGCCGGTGAGTTCGCCGCGGCCGCCGCGCGCAAGGACTCCGAGATCGAGGTCACCGATCGCCTGTCCCAGCTCGACATCGAAGCGGTCTGCGATCCGGAGCGCGTGGCCCAGATCGTCCGCGTGCTGATCGACAACGCGCTCGTGCACACGCCGGACGGGACCCACATCACGATCGCCGCCCGGCGCGGCACCGGCGACGGCGGCCCGGGAGCGGGCATGGACACCGCGCAGCTGCTCGTCAGCGACAACGGCCCGGGCATCCGGCGCCGGGACCTGACATCGGTCTTCGAGCGCTTCCACACGAGCGACTCCGCATCGGGCTCGGGCCTCGGGCTCGCGATCGCTCGCGAGCTGGCCCAGCGCATGCGGGGCGGCCTCGAGGTCACCTCGAAGCCGGGCGCGACGCTCTTCACCCTCACCCTTCCGCTGGCGGGCGAGCGCAAGCACTCTCCGCAGCCGGCGGTCGCGACCGCCGCGCCGCCGCGCGCCGAGGTGGGAGCGTGACGCGCCGCGCGCTCGCTCTGCTGGCAGCGCTGACGCTCGCCGCGCTGCCGGCCGGTTGTGGCGGTGACGGCGGCGAGGACGCCGGTACCTCGACCGTCGAGCGCACGCGCGTGCAGGTGGTCGAGGGCCTCGGCGGCGAGCACGGCTTCGATCCCACCACCATCTACGAGCGCCTGTCGCCCGGTGTCGTGACCATCACGTCGCTGTTCTCCAAGTCCGACAGCCTCGCCGACGTGCTCGAGGGCGGAGGCGCCGGTCAGGGCAGCGGGTTCGTCCTCGACGCGAAGGGCTACATCGCCACGAACGCGCACGTGATCACGAACGGCACGGGCAAGCAGCTGACGAAAGCGCGCGAGGTGTTCGTCCAGTTCGAGGACGGCAACCAGGTCGGTGCCAAGGTGATCGGCTACGACCCCAACGCCGACGTCGGGCTCATCAAGGTCGACCCGAAGGGACTCGAGCTGGTGCCGCTCGGGCTCGGGCGGACCGGCAATGTGCGCGTCGGGGAGCCGGTCGCTGCGATCGGCAGCCCGTTCGGCGAGCAGGGCTCGCTCACGATCGGCGTCGTCTCGGCCAAGAACCGCACGATCGAGGCGCTCACCGACTTCTCCATCTCGGACGCGATCCAGACGGATGCGGCGATCAACAAGGGAAACTCGGGGGGCCCGCTGCTCGACGCCCGCGGCCGTGTGATCGGGATCAACGCGCAGATCCGCTCCTCCGGAGGGGGGAGCGTGGGGGTCGGCTTCGCGATCTCGGTGGACATCGTGCGGCAGTCGATCGGCCAGATCCGGAACGGCGGCAACGCGCGCTACGCCTACATCGGGATCAGCTCACAGAATCTCTACCCGCAGCTCGCGGAGCGGTTGAACGTGCCCGTCGAGGACGGCGCGCTGATCGCCGACGTGGTGCAGGACGGGCCCGCCGACAAGGCCGGCATCAAGGGCGGCGGCAAGGAGGTCCGCTTCCAGGCCTCCCTCGTGAAGCTAGGAGGGGACGTGATCACCAAGGTGAACGGCCGCCGGGTGACCCGCGAGAATGACTTCAGTGAGCAGATCACCCGCTTCTCACCCGGCGACACGGTCTCGCTGGAGCTCTACCGGGGCAGCGAGCGCCGCACGGCGCGCGTAACCCTCGGTGAGCGTCCCGACTAGGTCCCCGACCGCAAAGGACCTGCTCGTCGAACTGGCGCGCGGGCTGCGCGCGCACGTGCAGCCGTTCCTCGGCTCGCACGCCCACCGCGAGCACGTCCAGGCCGGCGCAGGCGGGGACATCACCTTCGCGATCGACGAGGAGGCGGAGGCCTGGGTCGAGCGGTTCCTGGCCGAGCGGGCGCCGGACGTCGCCTTCTATTCCGAAGATCGAGGACTCGTGACGCCGGCCGCGGGCAACCCGGAGGTCGTGCTGGTGGTCGACCCCATCGACGGCACCCGCCCGGCGATGGCCGGTCTCGAATGCTGCTGCGTCTCCGTCGCCGCAGCACCGCTCGGAGACGGCAATCCGACCATGGGTGACGTAACAGCCGCCTGCGTGGGCGAGATCAAGACGGACGGCCTGTTCGTGGCGCAGCGCGGCGGCGGGGTCGAAGTTTCTGCGAACGGCGAACGGCGAACGGCGAACCTGAGCACCAACGCCGACATCACCAGGATGTTCTGGACGCTCGGCTTCCGGGGCCGGCCCGCCGTGCCGCTGGCATCCGTGCTGGGCTACCTGATCGACGCGTCCTCCGTGGGCGGCGGGGTGTTCGACCTCGGCTCGGCCACCTTCGACATGACGAGGATCCTCACCGGTCAGCTCGACGGCTACGTCGACGTGGGATCTCGCATGATCGACGAGGTGCCCGCGCTGCGGGCCGAGTTCGAGGCGCTCGGTGGTGGAGCGGTCCTAAACAATTCCCCGTACGACCTCGCGGCGGCCGTGCTGTGCCTGGAGGAGGCGGGTGCGACGGTCACGGACGCCTTCGGCGAGCCGCTCGGCCGCCGGCCCCTGCTGGGGTCCGGTGTCGACTACCAGATGTCGTGCGTCGCGGCGGCAAATGCGGACCTGCACGTACAGATGCTCGAGCAGCTCGAGCGGGGATTTCTGCGATTGAGGACTGCCACGTGAGTTGCGAGAGTCGCAGACCGGGTATCTCCACCCGAGTAACAGGATTGATGCTGTGATAATCCACGCGGCTGGACACCCCCATCCGGCCGGCTGTACCTCCCCGTCCCCCCTTTCACAAAGCGAGAGAGACCCTTGCTACAACCGGTGAGCGTTGGCCACAAGGCCCTAGGCGACTACAGGCACCTGATCGGGCGCGCCCTGGTCGACGAGATCAACGAGCTTGCAGGGCCCCTGAAGGGCAAGCGCGTGCTGCACCTCAGCGCCACCGCGATGGGCGGCGGTGTGTCCGAGATCCTCTACGCCCTCGTGCCGTTGATGCGCGATGCGGGCCTCGAGACGGACTGGCACATCATCCTCGGCCGCGAGGAGTTCTTCAACGTCACGAAGCTCATGCACAACGCGCTCCAGGGCAACCCGCAAGGGCTGACCAAGGAAGACTGGGAGATCTTCGACCGCTACAACAAGCTGAACGCGGAGGAGATGGACGGCGACTACGACTACATCATCGTCCACGACCCCCAGCCGGCGGCGCTCCGCGGCTACAACAACGGCCACCCGGGGCGCTGGATCTGGCGCTGTCACATCGACCTCTCGACGCCCAACATGGACGTCATGGAGAGGATGGTGCCGATGGTGGAGCCCTACGACTGCAAGGTCTTCCACCTGCAGGGCTACGTGCCGAAAGGCGTGGACGGCAAGGTCGAGATCCTGCCGCCCGCGATCGACCCGCTGTCGCCCAAGAACATGGCGCTCTCGCCGGAGGACGCCGCATTCGTGTGCGACCAGTTCGGCGTCGACGTGGATCGGCCACTGCTGTGCCAGGTGTCACGTTTCGACCCGTGGAAGGACCCGCTGGGCGTGATCGACTGCTACCGCCAGCTGAAGAAGGAAGTCGACGGATTGCAGCTCGCGCTGGTCGGCTCGATGGCCACGGACGATCCCGAGGGCTGGGACTTCTTCCAGATGACGCACGAGCACGCCAAGGGCGACGAGGACATCAAGATCCTGAACAACCTCAACAACGTCGGCGCGATCGAGGTCAACGCGTTCCAGTCACAGGCCGACGTGGTCATGCAGAAGTCGATCCGCGAGGGATTCGGCCTGACCGTGTCCGAGGCGCTGTGGAAGGCACGGCCGACCGTGGCCGGGAACGTCGGCGGCATCCCGCTGCAGATCCAGGATCACGAGACCGGCTATCTGGTCAACTCGCCCGAGGAGGCCGCCGCAGCGTGCATGGAGGTCTTCTCCGACCCCGAGCTGGGTAAGCAGCTCGGGCGCGCGGGCAAGGAATACGTCCGCACGCACTTCCTGATGCCGCGGCTTCTGCGGGACTGGCTGCGGATCTTCACCGATCTGGCTTGAGCCCGGCCGGTGGCCCTTCTCGGGACGTCTCGCCGTGTACGGTGAGAGGTCGTGAGAAAGGGCACTGATGAGTGACATGGAGCGCCGGCTCGTTCTGCTCTCCAATCGCGGCCCGGCGACCTTCGAGCGCGACGACTCCGGCCGGCTGATCCCCCGCCGGGGCGGCGGCGGGCTGGTGACCGCCCTCACCGGGTTGCTGCGCCATCGGGACGCACTGTGGATCGCGTCGGCGATGACCGACGAGGACGTCGAGGCCAGCAGCGGACACGACAGCAACGGGTTCGAGGTGGAGATGGACGGCACCACCTACAGGATCCGCCTCATCTCCTCGGACCCGGACGCCTACGACGCCTTCTACAACGTGATCGCCAATCCCATGCTGTGGTTCATCCAGCACTACCTCTGGGACCTTTCGAACGTGCCGGACTTCCGCCTGATCGAGCGTGACGCGTGGAACAACGGCTACAAGCAGATCAACGAAGACCTCGCGCGAGCCGCCCTCGAGGCGATCGAGGGCACCGACGAGCCGCTCGTGATGGTGCACGACTACCACCTCTACACGGCCCCGGCGCTGATCCGCCGCGAGCGACCGGACGTGTTCCTCCACCACTTCGTGCACATCCCCTGGACAGCGCCGGATGCGTGGCGGGTCCTGCCGGCGGATGTGCGGAGGGAGATCTTCGAAGGCCTGCTGTCCAACGACATCATCGGATTCCACACCCGCTCGTACTGCAACAACTTCCTGCAGTGCTGCCGCGAGCTGATGGATCTGCGCACCGACTTCAAGCGCGGCGCGGTGATCAACAAGGGCGGCCACGAGACGTGGGTGCGGCCCTACCCCCTCGCGATCGACCGCGAGGCCTTCGAGGAGGCCGCCTCGAGCGAGGCCGTCGCCCGTCACGAGCCCGAGATCCTGCGTCGCCGGCGCAGGCATCTGATCCTGCGCGTGGACCGCGCGGACCTCTCCAAGAACGTGCTGCGCGGGTTCACCGCGTTCGACATCTTCCTGGACCAGCACCCGGAGTTCCGCGAGGAGGTGACGTTCATCGCCCACCTGCAGCCCTCGCGCCAGGACGTGCCCGAGTACGTCGAGTACCTAGAGAAGATCGAGGCGCTCGTCGCGGTCATCAACCACCGCCACGGGACCACCGACTGGATGCCCATCGACCTGCGGCTGCGCGACGACTTCGAGGAGGCCGTCGCGCTCTACAAGCACTTCGACCTCCTGCTGGTGAACGCGATGTGGGACGGGATGAACCTGGTCTCGAAGGAGGGTCCGCTCGTCAACACGCGCGACGGCATGATGATCCTGTCCGAGAACACCGGCGCCCACGAGGAGCTCGGCGCCTGCGCCCTGTCGGTGAACCCGTTCGACGTGCAGGAGCAGGCGGATGCGATGTACAGGGCGCTCACCGCGACGCCGGAGGAACGCCAGCGGCGCATGCGGCTGCTGCGGCACATCATCGAGTCGCGGACTCCCGCCGACTGGATCAACGACCAGCTCGCCGACATCGAGGAGAAGCGAGCGGTTGACCGGCAAGCCGGCCAACCCATCTGAGGCGGGATGACCGCCCTGCCCTGCTAGGGCCCGAACTCGCCGCCTGCGGGGGGTGCTGCCGGTACGGGCGGCGGCAGAGTGACGACCGGCGGTGGCGCCGTCCTGTGCGCCTTGCGCCGCCGATGCCGCTCGGGGGGCCGCTTCTCACGTGGGCGCACTCGCGCGGGCCGTGCGCGGCGCAGCGGCGCGGGCTCGCCTGCGACGGGCGGCCGGGCCGGCGCAGGGGACACGCCCACGTCAGGCGGCAGCGTGGCGGGGTCACCGCGTCCCCCCGGTC
>JBBRDT010000078.1:0-15572 GCA_038203635.1 Solirubrobacterales bacterium | reverse complement strand
CTGGCTTCACCAGCATCGCCGGCTGCGGGTCCGCTACGAGCGCCGGGCCGACATCCATGAGGCCCTGCTGACGATCGGCTGCTGCCTGATCTGCTTCAAGCAGCTTCAGACGGCGGGGGCATTGTGAAAGGGGCTCTAAGGCCCGGCGGCGGACAGCAGGTCCGCGGGCCGGATCATCATCACCTCGGGGATCATGCAGGCCGGCGAGAGCCGCAGCAGGCAGCGCACGACCTCGGCGACGTCCTCCGGGCGGATCATGTCGGCCTGGGCGACCTGGCCCCGGATCCACTCCGTCATCGCCGTGTCGACGAAGCCCGGGCAGATCGAGGTGCAGCGCACGCCGTCGTTCGCGATCTCCTTGGCCGTCGCCTCGGTGAGCGCGATCACGGCCGCCTTGGTGGCCGAGTAGGCGGCGAGCCAGCCCTGTGGCTGCTTGCCCGCGATCGAAGCCGTGTTCACGATCATGGCGCCGCCGTTGGCGGCCGCCTGCTTCAGGGACGGGATCGCCTCACGCGTGACGAGGTAGACCGCGCGCAGGTTGACGGCGATCTGCATGTCGAGCTTCTTGGTCTCCGCGTCGGCGATCGCGCCGCCGATGCCGATGCCGGCGTTGTTCATCAGGAAGTCGAGACGCCCGAAATGCTCCAGGTGCTCGGCCACCATGCGCTTGATGTCGTCCTCGTCGGCCATGTTCGCCGCGATCGCGTGCACGTCGAGACCGGCGTCGCGCAGCTCGGCCGCCGCTGCCTCGAGCTTGTCGGGCCGCCGCGCCGAGACTGTGATCGCGTACCCGTCCTCGCCGAGTGCGCGGGCCACCGCCAGCCCGATGCCGCTGGAGCCTCCCGTGATCAATGCCGCTTTGTCCGCCAACTGGACCTCCTCCTCCCGCTCGGCGCTAGCCGGTCGGGCGTAGTTCTCGCCTGAGCACCTTCCCGAGCGCATTGCGCGGCAGCTCGTCGCGCAGATGCACCTCTCGCGGCACCTTGAAGCGCGCGAGGTTATCGCGGCCGAAGCCGATCACGTCCTCGCCCGTCAGACCGCTGCCGGTCCGCGGCACGACGTAGGCGACCAGCCGCTGTCCGAAACGTTCGTCCTCGACGCCGATCACCACGGCGTCCTCGACGTCGGGATGGCCGCGCAGCACCTCCTCGACCTGTCCCGGGTAGACGTTCTCCCCGCCCGAGATGACCATGTCGTCCTCGCGCGAGTCGATGAAGAGCCTGCCGTCCTCGTCCACGTGCCCGAGGTCGCCCGGCGTCATCATTCCGTTCACGATGCGCCCGTTCTGGGACGGGTCCGTATAGCCCTCGAACAGCATCTCGTGTGCGACGAAGATGTGACCCGTCCGGCCGGGCGGTAGCGGGCGACCGTCGTCGTCGAGTATCTCCAGCCGGGTGTGGGGCGGAGTGCGACCCACCGTGCCCGGCGCCGCGCGCAGGTCACCCGGCTCCGCGATGGTCGCCCAGGCAACCTCGGTCGAGCCGTAAAGGTTGTACAGAACCGGGCCGAACTCGTCCATGAACCGGCCGGCCAGCCCTCCGTCCAGTGCGGACCCGCTGCACACCACAACGCGCAGAGACGCCGTGTCGTGTCGTGCACGCTCGGCGGGGTCGAGGTCCATGATGCGCTGCAGCATCGTCGGCACGACCGTCAGCACCTCCACACGGTGACGCTCGATCAGCGCGAGCGTCTGCTTCGCGTCGAAGCGCCGCGGCAGCACGACGGTGCACCCGAGGCCGGTCGCGATCATCGTCTGGCCGAGGCCATGCGCGTGGAACAGAGGTGCGGGCACCATGCACACGGAGCCGGCGTTGATCGGGACCCTCTTCAAGAACCACGCCAGCGGCTCGAGGCTCTCCGCCCGTCGCACCTGCGCGCCCTTGGGCGCGCCTGTCGTCCCCGAGGTGAGGATCACCGTGCGCCCCTCCTGAGCCGGTGGGTCGAGCGGCGAGGGGTCGCCGCCGCGCAGCTCCGCGAGCGTGGGGAGCTCCGTGGCCGGACCGCCGGGTGCCGCGACGACGCGCGCGATCTGACCCGGGTCGGCCTCTGTGACCACGTCCGTGAACTCGCCGTCGTGCACCAGCACGGTGGGCTGTTCGCGCCGCAGCACGGCGCCGAGTTCCGGTGCCGGCATCGAGTTGTTGAGCATCAGCGAATCGGCGCCGAGCTTGGAGCACGCGACCATCGTCTCGACGAACGCGGCCTCGTTGCGGCAGAGGATGCCCAGTCGATCGCCCGGCCTCAGCCCCGCCGCGGCCAGTCCGCGTGCGATGGCGTTCGAGTGAGCCTCGACCTCTCCATAGGTGACCGACTCCCCGTCGTCGATCAACGCCGGCTGGTCCGTGCGCGTGATCGCATTCACCGTGAACGAGCCTGCTGGGGTGGGGCCCCAGCGGTGCAGCGCCAAGCCGGCGCGCGCAAGGCGATCGGGGCGGATGGGTCGCACCATTCCCCTGCGCGCGAGCACCGCGAGCATCTCCGCGCGAGTCTGGAGCGGCAACCGCACGCACGGAACCATATTCAGCAAGCGGCATCGCCGCCGCCATGGTCCGATACCTTGGAACGGTGATGGGCAGAGCGCGCCTGGGCGTGACAGCCGTCGTGCTGGTCGCTGCCAGCCTGGCCGGCGGAGGCTGCGGCGGCGATGACAAGGAAGCTGCGGGCGCACGGGACGCGCAGGACACCCTGCGGGCGACCGAGGCCGCGTTTCCCCGGCCGTCGGGGCGCAGCATGCGAGTGCTGGTCGACGATCTCCACAAGGGGCCGGAGCTGGCGCCCGCGGCGCCCGTGCTCGAGCCGGGGCGCAACCGTTTCCCGTTTGCGCTGTTCGACCGGGGCAACCGCCAGATCGGCGGACTGCAGGTAAGGGTCTACGTGTCGCGCGGGCTGGACGAGACCGCACGCGGGCCGTACGTCGCGAGCTACCACTCGATCGAGGTGAAGCCCCAGTTCCGCAGCCAGAACACGGTCGAGGACCCGGACTCCGCGCGGTCGATCTACGTCGCCGAGACTCCCTTCCCGAGCGGCGGCAACTACGTGGTGACCGCTGTCGCCAGGCTGAACGGCAGGCTGGTCGCCGCCCTCACACAGGTGATGGTCGAGGACAGCAACGTGCCCGGCTCCGGGGACCGCGCGATCCGGGTGCACACCCCCACGCTCACATCGGTCGGGGGCAACATCAAGGAGATCGAGACACGTGTGCCTCCCGACACGATGCACGACGTAGACCTCGCCGACGCGCTCGACCGCCACCGCCCGATCGTCCTGCTGTTCTCCACGCCGGCGCTCTGCCAGAGCCGCATCTGCGGGCCGGTCACGGACGTGACCGAGCAGGTGAAGTCCGAGTTCGAAGACGACGCTGACTTCATCCACATGGAGATCTACAACGACAACGACCTGAAGAAGGGCTCCCGTCCGCAGTTCCGCGCATGGCACCTGAACGAAGAGCCGATCCTGTTCACGATCGGGCGGAACGGACGCGTGGTCGAGCGAATCCAGGGGGCGTTCTCGGCTGACGAACTGCGTGCGGCGGTGCGCAGGGCGATCCACTGAGCCGTTACGAGCGAGGGGTCGTCGCGGCGGTCGCGGCGGTGTTGGTGCTGGCGCTGGTGCTCGACCGCGAGAGCGATCCGGCTCCGCCGACCACCCGCCTCTCGGAAGCGGACGTGGCACGGATCGCGAAGCGCGTCGAGCGGATGCGCGGGCTGAGGTTCGAGCGGCCTGTGCGACCGAGATTCCTCGACCGCGATGCGGCCCTCGAGCTGGTGCAGAGGATCTCGCGGTCGGGCTATCCGGAGCGCCGGCGCCGGATCGACGCGGAGGGCCTGAAGCTGCTCGGCCTGTTGCGGCCCTCGAGCGATCTGGACAAGGCGATCGACTCGGTCGACGAGGAGCAGTTGCTCGGGTTCTACGACGACCGTAGCCGGCGACTGGTCGTGATCCGCGAACCGGGCGCGCCGCGGCCGCTGCTCGAGGTCACGCTCGCACACGAGCTGGTGCACGCGCTCGAGGACCAGCGGTTCGGGCTGCACAGGGACGAAGGGCTGCCGGACGACTCCGCGCTGGCAGAGGCGGCGCTCGCCGAGGGCACCGCCACGGCGCTGATGATCGACTACGCGGACCGCTACCTGAGTCTCGGCGACGTACTGGAGCTCACGAACCGTCAGGCCGGCGGCACCCTACCGCCGTTACTGGAGAAGTTGCTGTTCTTCCCGTACCTCGAGGGTGCGAAGTTCATCGCTGAGTTCCGCGGCGAGCATGGGGGTTGGCGGCCGATCGACGCGATCTACCGGTTCCGGCGCCCGGTCTCGGCGGAGCAGATCCTGCACCCGCGCCGGTATGCGCTGGATCAGCGCCCGGAGCATGTGGCGATCCCTTCGCTTGCAGCGGCGCTTGGACGCGGGTGGCGGAGGTTGAGGGCGACCTCCCTGGGCGAATACGACCTGCGGCTGCTGTTCGATCTCGTCGGCGGGACGCGCCCGGCGGGCGCCGCCGAGGGGTGGGCCGGCGGGCGGTACGAGCTGTGGGGCCGCGGCGCGCCCGACGACAGCTGCTCGGCCCCCTGCGTCGAGCGGGACGTCGCCTATCTCCGCGTGCGGTGGGACACCCCGCGCGAGCGGGGCGAGGGGGAGCGGGAGTTCGTGAGAGTGTGGGAGAGAGGGTTGGACGGCAAGCGGCTGGGCGGTCGCCCGGACAGGTGGGCCTGGTCGAGCCGCGGCGGGACGATCATGATGCGCGGTCGCGGGCGCGAGACGACGGCGGTGCTCGCTCCCGACGTGCGACTGGCGGCGGCCGCGCTCTCCGCCGTCCCCTGATTTGCCGCTGCCCGGCCGGCGGTCACGACCCTTACCACCCGAACGTACTAACCGACACGGGGGTGTCACGTCTGTGGCAAGATCGTTTGGACGGCAGCGCCATTCTTCGGCGCGCCATGGGGGAGGCCATCGGGGAAGCGGGTATCCGTCCGGGGCGGGGCGGGCACCCGCTTGCGCGTAGACCGGGGCGGCTAGGCAGGGGCCGGCTGGACTCCTGGTCCTCCGGTCACGGCAGGCGCCGGGTCGGTTCGCACCGGGCGTGCATCCAGGAACACAACGAACAGCATCAAGAGCAGGAAGCCGCGCCCGTACACCCCGGCGTTCATCAGCGTCTCGCTGTCGTTCGGATCCGCAAAGGGAACGCATCGATTGTCCGCGCAGATGTCGTAGAAGAACCGGAACGTGCCCACGTACACGGCCAGGTCGGCGATCGCGTAGGCAATCCACCACGCGATTGGCACTCGCAAGAGCGCGAAGAACGGCAGGATCCACAGCGCGTACTGGGGAGAATGCACCTTGTTGAAGAGCAGGAACGCCGCGAGCAGCGCGGCGCTGACCTCGACGACGGGATAGCGGCCCTCCCTTTGAGCGCGCATCCAGCCGAAGCCGAGCGCAACGGCTCCGAATACGCCAACGAGCAGCGCGGTCACCCAGTTGAGCGTGTCGCGGCCGAGATGCGGCAGGTCGATGGGCCCGAGCGGGCGCACCGCCCACACGTTGTCGATGTTCGGCGGCCGCAGAGAGTGGAACTCGTAGGTGGCAAACCACCCATCGATGTTGATCAACATGAACGGGAGGTTGACCAGGGCAACCACTCCGATTCCGGCGCCCAGAACCATTGCTGCCCCGCGCCGGTCGCGCGCAAAGAGCCTTTCCAGCGCGAGCGGAGCGAGGAATAGGAGTGGAAAAACCTTCAGCCCTGCGCCGACACCAAACAGCACTGCGGTCCACACGGGCTTTCCGCGATACCAGAAGTAGAACCCGCTGACGACCGCGGCCACGGCCAGCAGGTCCCAGTTGTGGAAGGCGTAGAACAAGAGTGCCGGCGCCGCAGACCACAGCAAAGCCCGCCTCTCGACGAGCCGGGCGAGCAGGAACGCGACGAGCAAAGCGAAGGGCGCCAACAGGAACATCGACAGCCGCAGGTAGCCGTCGGTCGAGTCGACCGGGAGTGCGGTGGCCCATATGAACAACCCGGTCAGGACCGGATACTCGATCGCGCCATGGCCCAGTTGCGGCGCCGGGTCGCTGTCTATGAGGACCCCGTTGACGTACGGGAAGTCATCGTCCTTGATGCCGCGGTCGAGGTACACGACCGGGATGTCCGAGTAACAGAACGGCGAGCCGTTCCATGGGTCGAAGCACCGATCCTTCATCAGCCCGCCGAGCAGGAGCGAAACGAAACAGACTCCAACGGCGAGTACGACAGCCGTGCCACCGAGGCGCTTTACCATCTCGCCGAAACCTATCTCTTTCTCCCCGTCCCGGTCGACCGCGTAGGCTCCGCGCGGCGTGGCCACCTTCGTGCTGATCCACATGGCCTGCGCGGGCGCCTGGGCATGGGGACGCGTCCCGGCGTTGCTGCGCGACGCCGGCCACGCGACGATCGCGCCTGACCTCGACCTTTCGCCGGGACAGACTCCGCAGACTCATGCCGCGGCGGTGGCGGCGCTCGTGCCGCAGGTCGATGGAGTCGTGCTCGCGGGACACTCCTACGGCGGGATGGTGCTGCCGCCACTTGCCGGGCTGTGCGCAGGGCGGGTGGAGCGCCTGATCGTGCTCGACGGCTTCGTGCCCGACGACGGCCAGAGCGTGTTCTCGCTGCGCTCGCCCGAGATCGCGGCGGACCGCCGCGCCACCGCGGCGGCGCGCGGCGACGGGCGCTGGCCGCCGCCGGCCGCGAAGCCGGGCGATCCCGAGTGGATGAGGCGGCTCGTGCCGATGCCGCTGTCCGCGTTCGAGGAGCCGGTGCGCGTTGCGCCGTCGGTGGCGGCGCTGCCGGGCACGTTCATCCGCTGCACCCGCTCCGACCTGGGCGAGCAGGCCGAGCGTGCCCGGCGCCGTGGATGGCAGGTGGTCGAGATCGACGCCACCCATTTCGTCCCATTGACACGTCCCGAGACGTGTGCGCAGGCGCTCCTCGACGCGGAGGCCGGCGCGGGCGCGGCCAGCGCTAGCCTTCGTCGAGAGCACCGGGGCCGGTAGCTCAGTTGGTCAGAGCAGCGGACTCATAATCCGTCGGTCGGAGGTTCGAATCCTCCCCGGCCCATCGCGAATCGCCCGCTGTCGAGCGGTTTCGCTTCCTGCGCCTTTGCAACTTGGCCCCAGACTTGGCCCCACGCGAAGCTCGCTACGGTCCAGCATGGCGCGGTCCTCGCAGGTTGCCTCGCAGCTTCCTCCGGGACCGCGCCGTTCTACCGGACATCTACTAGGTGGGAGAAGCGGAGAAGGACGGCATGAACGACGAGAACCAACGCGACCCCGACTTCGAGACCGCCGCCTTCATAGCGCCAGCCACGGCGCGGTGGCTCTCCGACCCTGAGGCGGTCGTGGAGCAGATAAAGGCGTGCGCCGAAGATCCGTCATGGATGGCTGTAATCGGGGAGTGGGTGGACGCCGAACGAATCGAGGAACTCACCGCCCAGGACGTGATCGACGAGAGAGCACGCCGGGCGCACAAGGTGCTCACGGAGTGCCGGTTGCCGGACTTCGTGCTCCGCGAGCTTGCTGCGAATGAGGAGGTGGCGAAGATCATCGACGGCGCCCGCGTGATGCTGGCGGTCAGCGACGACCACTCAAGCCCCGACCTGCTGCGCGAGTTCGACGGGTTCATCGCCGAGCAGACCATGAACGGCACACTCGAGCCGTTCGCGATGAGGGTCACCGAGTTGGCCGCGTCCCACCACATGGAGGCTGTCGTGCACTTGCTCGCGGCCGAGCTCGACGAGCCCTGACGGAGCCGACCGTCTTTTTTGGCATACCCCCCGCGGACACTCGTAGACCGCGCTGCGCAAAAACGGGTTATTGTCCCTGCCTCGACCGCTGGGGAGGGAGTAGAAAGCTTTGAAGAAGTACCTCGTTCTTCTCGTCTTCGTAGGGGTGTTATCGCTGCCGGGCGAGGCAGCCGCTGTCACCTTCGGGACGGGGAAAATAACTCGCGCCGACGCGACGCCTGACTGGACGCGCGGCAGCTTCGCCGGTTCGGTGTCGGACCTTCCGAGCACTACTCTCGGGTTAAGTGCTGCGTATGGCGTCGCCTTCATCTTGCCGAATGGTGGGCTCTGTCCCGATCGTGGCGACTACCCAGATTTTTTAATCGACCGAACGATCAAGTGGGTCTGGGATTCGCTGTCGGACGACAACAACCCGAACCCGGCACCTTTTGACATTCAAAACTATCCGCTGAATGCCGGGATCAGCCCAAGGATTTGCCTCTACACCACGTTAGAGCAGGGGTTTACCTCCGGGCACACACTCGTCGATAGCCGGTTCTTCACCGTTCCGCCCACACCGCCCACACCGCCCACACCGCCAACACCGCCAACACCGCCTCAGACAGGCGGTCAGCCAAGCACACCGACCGGCACGCAGAGCGCACCGACCGTCACGCTAAGCCTCGTTACCGCCAAGTCGAAAGCAACATCGGCCCTCAAACGAAGGTATGGCCGGGCCTACAAGCGCGGCAAGAAGAAGCGACTATCGTGCAAGCGCCTATCGGCCACACGTGCTCGGTGTAGCTTCTCGTTCCGGTATAAGCGCAAGCGCCGAGCGGGAACGGTGACGGTTCAGAAGAAATCGAACGGCACCCTGACGGCCAGTCTCAAGGCTCGGGTCTAAGCCACCCGAGCACCAGCTTCGGCCGCGCCGTCGGCTCGCTCGACGGCCATGGATCGGCGCACGATCTCAACGTCCTCCTGCGACATCGCCGGCGCAGAATCCCGCAGCAGCGCTAGCCGTCACCCTTAGCGCGGTTGCAGCGCCCGCAAGTGGCCTGAAGATTCCCCATCTCGTCCCGGCCCCCGAGGGCTAGAGGATGAACATGATCGACCTCGGTCGCCGGCCCTCCGCAGAGCTGGCAGCAATATCGATCCTTCTCAAGGACCCGCAGGCGTAGGTCACGCCACTGCCTGGTGGAGCCGTTGCGCTTCACATGGCTTGGGCAGTAGGAGCGTTGTGTCAGCGCTCCGCAGGTAAGGCAGGGCTTCAGAGCCATCCGAGCAGCTTCACCGGCTCGGGCTGGTCCTCCAGACGGTCGACGGCCATGCAGAGCGCGATGATCGCGTCGACGTGAGTGCGCGCGTTTGGCTTGTCGATTCGCCACCCCCGGCGAGAGTGGCGCGCGATCGCATCGGCGGCGTGGCGAGCCAGCTCGGGGTTGTCGGGCAGGGTGATCCGGCGCTCCGTGATCGCGGCGTGGAGGCGACTGGAGGCAGGAATCATCCGCGCGTCGTTTTGCGGGAAGGCGACCATCAGCAGCCGCTCGCGCTCCAACTCCTGCGCGGCCTGCCCGAATCGCCACGGGTCGAAGATTACCTCCACGACGTTGTAGGTGCCGGCGAGCTCGCGCACATGATCGACGCACTCGAGCACGCCCGCGTCCCCCTGATAGATCGCACACCCGACGTGGAGGCGCTCGTTCACCCACACCACCGCCGACGCCGAGCGCTCACCACCCACGTCGACGCCGATCCAGACCTTCTCGCCGTCCTCGAACTCGGGCTCGCCCACACACGCCTGCCACGCCCCCGGCGGGAGCCAGTGTCCCTCTCGTTCGGTCCACTGGTTCGCCACGAACCTCCGGAAGGCGAGATCGGGAAGCGCGGCGCGCGCTTCGGCCAGCTGCTCGACGCTGATCCAGGAGGCGGGGTTGGCGCGCTTCACGATCGCCGGGTTGTCGATGTCGCCGTCCTGCGCGACCGCCCATTCGAGCATCCGAAGGCCCGGCCCGCGGGCCTCGGTGACCGCGCCGCGGCGCGTCACCGTGGGTTGCGCGAGCGCCCGCGCGTGTAGCCGTCCGAGCGGTGAGTCCACGCCCTGCCCGGCGGTCGAGATCACCACCATCTTGGCGTCCGGGCGCTTGTGAAGCGCGGAGGACAGTGCGACGTACACCTCATCGGAGGCGTGGGCCTGCAGCTCATCCAGGATCGCGAGCGAGAACGTCAGTCCATGCAGGCGCGGCGCATCGGCAGCCAGCACCCGTAGGTGGCGCGTGAAGACCTTGGACGCGTCGGGGTCCGGGCAGTAGCGCAGCTCGAGGTGCCGAAAGACGATGTTGGGATGGTCGAGCAGCCGCGCATACGTGGCGGCGGCCTCGAACAGGATGCGGGCCTGCTCCCGGCTGGCGGCGGCGCAGTAGATCGCGGAGTCCTCGACCGTCACGAGGTGGTGAAGGGCGATGATCGCCAGCAGGTGCGTCTTGCCCTGACCGCGAGGGAGCAGCGCCACGAACTCGCGCTCCGGTCCACCTGCGGCGCGGGCGATGCGGCGCTGGAACGGCTCGAGCTCGAGCCCCAGGAGGCGCTCGCAGAACTCCGCGAAGCGCTCCTTACAGGACGACGCTTTCACAACCCTCAAGTATAGATTGAGGGTTGAGGTAGACTCTCCGAGGTGCGGTTCTTCTCGGGAAATCTTGCGAAACGGGACGAGCACGAAGAGCGCTCGCTTTCGAAGCAGAACGTCTCGCCGCAGCTCCATTGCTACCCGGCGCCGCTCTCCGACAGCTCCTATTTCACCCCGGCGTGGGGGGAGGCGAACATCACGCCGGCCAACGCGCTCGGGGTGGCCGACGCCTACGCTTGCGTTCGCGCCCTCTCCGACGCGGCCGCATCGCTTCCGCTTCACGTCTACCGCCGCACCGACGCTGGCAGGGAGCGTCTCTGCGGCAGGACCGCCGAGCTGCTCGAGCGACCCGCTCCGGCCGTCACGCAGGCGAACCTCGTCGCGCAGATCGTCGCCCACCTGAACCTCCACGGCAACGCCTACGTCGGCAAGTTCCGAAACGAGGACGGCCAGGTCGAGCAGCTGGCCTGCCTGATGCCGGATCGGGTGATGCCGGAGCTTCGGGGCGGGATGCCGTTCTACACGGTGAGGGACGACAAGGGCCGGCAGTCGGTCCACACCACCGACGACATCGTTCACATCAAGGCGGTGTCCACCGACGGCCTCGTCGGCCTCTCGCCCGTTCGCCAGGCTCGCGTCGCGCTCGGCCTCTGCGCGAACCTCACGACGCACGCGCAGCGTTTCTTCGCAAACGACGCCAGGCCCTCCGGAATCCTCAAGGTTCCGGCAGGGATGCCTGATGAGGAGTTCAAGGGGTTGCGCGAATCGTGGGAGCTAAGGCAGCGCGGCGTGCACAACGCGCACCGGGTCGCGATCGTCAGCGGTGAGCTCGAGTGGCAGCCGATCGGGATGCCGCTCGACGACGCGCAGTTCCTCGAGCAGCGCAAGCTCTCCGCAACGGAGACAGCACGCATCTTCCGCGTGCCGCCGTGGGTGATCGGCGCGGAAGGCAGCGACTCGATGACCTACAGCAACGTCGAGATGCAGAGCTTGCATTTCGTGACGTACAGCCTGCGCCCCTGGCTCGTCGTCATCGAGCAGGCGCTGTCGGCGGACCGCGATCTCTTCACCTCGAGCGCCTACTGCGAGTTCTTGCTCGACGCTCTCTTACGTGCCGACTCCGCGACGAGAGCCGACATCTACACGAAGGCGCTCAACCCTGTCACCGGCTGGATGACGCCGGCAGAGGTACGTCGCCTCGAGAACCTTCCGCCCGATCCGAGCTTCGACGTGCCGAGGCCGGCCAGCACAAAGGGCAGCGGCAACCTCGAGAACGTGGAGGCACCGAACGCATGAGCACGATCGAACGTCCGAAAGCGGGCGAGGTCGAGAAGCGGCAGGCGCCGGAGCTCAGCCTCGACGGCCGCCGGATTCGCGGCCTGATCCCCTACGGCGTCGAGTCGCGCGACCTCGGCGGCTGGCGCGAGGTCATCGAGCCGACCGCGCTCCGCGGCGCGAACATCGACGATCTCGTCGCGACGGTCGATCACGTCGGCGTCCCGATCGGGAGGTTTCCGACGACTCTCGAGGTCGAGGACCGAGCCGACGGCCTTCATTGGTCCGTCGTCCCTCCCGAGAGCCGCGCGGACGTGCGCGAGGCGATCGAGCGCGGCGACCTCCGTGCCGGGTCCTGGCGAATGGTCGTCGGCCGCGACGAGTGGCGCGGCCAGGTCCGCCACGTCCACGAGATCGCGGAGCTGCGCGACGTGTCCGTTGTCTCGCATCCCGCTTACGAGTCATCAACGGTCGAGCTGCGCTCGGCACCGAACGAGGAGGACAACTTGTCCGACGAAGCAACGACAACCGAGGAGCGTGGCGAGGAGCAACGCTCCGAAGCGACCGCAGCCGCCGAAAGCGACGAGACGCGCCGTGAGGCGGCGGGTTCACTCCGGGTCGAGGGTCGCTCCGGCCCGCGTTCCGTCCGCGGACTCGCGGAGGAGTTCCGCTCCCGCGGCTTTCCCGGAGAGTCGGCGAGCGTCTCTTGGGACGAGTACCGGACGGCGACGTTCTCGGGCGCGATCGACGTCCTCTACCCGGTTCGTCGCGAAGGTGTCGCGCTCGGTGCGGACAAGCGTTACGCCTACCCCGCCTTCCCGACCGTCGCCGTCGATGCTGCGACGACCTCCGTACAGGTGTTGCGGCAGTCGGCGCGGACGCTGCCGAGCGCGGCGGACGTGATCCGCGACATCGACCAGACGACGACGAAGCCCGAAGTCGCGACGACGACCGAGCTCGTGACCGTGTCGCTCCACCAGGTGGCGGCGGTGGAGACCGGCATCCCGAACGTCATCCTCGCCCAGCCGGCGATCGACTCCCTGATCGAGACCGACCTTCGGCTCGCACTGAACGCTGGCCTCGACAAGCTCGTCGTGGACACGTTCGTGGCCTCTCCGAACCAGCAGTCGGGAACCGACCCGCTGCTCGTCAGCATCCGCAAGGCGCTTACGGTCCTACAAGCGGCCGGGTATGCCGCCGACACGCTGATCCTGCCGCCCACGGAGGCCGAGGAGCTCGACATCCTCCAGACGGACGGCCCGGAGGCGTTCTACGTGTTCGGCGCTGGCAGGTTCGCGCCGGGTCAGTTGTTCGGGCTGAACGTGCGCGTCTCGAAGTCGATCGTCGCCCCGACCGTGGTGGACACGGCCGCCTACGGCAAGCTCTACATCTCTCCGATCAGCCTCTCGCGGTTCGAGCAGGATGCCGGCGCGACGAACAAGAGCACCGTCCGGCTGGAGGGTCACGCGGCCTTCGGCGTCGAGCGCCAGGACGCGGCGGTCGAGATCCTCGCCAGCTCGTAGCCTTCGCGCCGGGACCGAACCCGCCGGGTGAGGGTAATGGCGTCGTAGACTGAAGCTGAGGCCCATTTCGGGTTTCCTCCTTGCCGAGAGCGCCGGGAAAGCCTTGGATCGGTGTCGATGTTGGTGGCGAGCGAAGTGACACTGCCGTGCCGAAGTCAGGCCCGCGGCGGTGGAGTTGCTCGGGTGGGTCTAGACCTAGTTCTGCCAGAACAAATAGGCTCGCGCTCGCAGTAGGGGAGATTGAAAGGGAGTCATGAAGAACGCGTGGGCGAAGTTCCGCGGCTGGACCTGGTGGCAGCAGACGCTCGGGTGGATAGGCGCTGCTTTCGTAGGGCTGATTATCCTCGGCGCGATCGTCGGGGAAGAGGACACCGGAAGCAGTGGAGAGAGCCAAGCTGATCAAAAGGAGGCTTCCGAGAAGCCAGCGGTGACTTGCGCGCCGCTAACCGTCTCCAAGCCACGCGACGGCTCCGTCGTGCACAAGCGCAGAGTGCAGATCAGGGGTAAGGCCACACCCAACGCCTCTGTCGCTTTCTCAGACTACGACGAGGGCGGCGGGCTAGGCAGGACGCACGTGCGCGCGGACGGCTCGCTCGTCCGTACCGTCACCCTTCCCGGGGTCGGCCACACCCAGATCCTGCTGGTGGTGAGGAGCGCGGGTTGTCCGCGAGCCGAATTTGCGCTGGACGTGACGCGGAAGCGGACCGCTGCGCAACTTGCTGCGATCCGGCAGAAGAAAGCGGATGCGAAGATAAGGAAGGCAGCCGCTCGCCAGCAGTTTGAGGCTAACTACAAGGCGAGCACGGCCACACCTGATTACAACCAGCTAGCCAAGAACCCGGATAGGTACAAGGGTGACAAGGTCAAGTTCCGGGGGCAGATTTTCCAGATACAAGAGGATGAAGGCGGCGGCTGGATAGCTTCTCTCAGTGACGGACGAGGGCTACGGCCTCTGGGACGACAACATCTACGTGGAGTATGACCGCTCCATTCGCAGCGCGGAGGAGGATGTGATCACGGTCTACGGCCCGATCACTGGGGAGGAGAACTACGAAACACAGATTGGCGGCGAGACCTTCGTGCCGAAGATGGAGGCTAAGTACATCGAGGAGTAGTAGACCAGTCGAGGGAGCGTGTTTGCGCAGCGCGGGCTCGGCGCTTTCGGTTTTTGGTAGCCGCTGCGACTGCGATACTCCGCCCAAATGAAAGATCGGACGTACTACGAGCGCAAGCTCGCCGAGATCGACGCGACCCCCGCCGAGTTCGTGCTGGGAGAGTGGCGCAACCGGCGCGAGCTGGCTGAGCAACGGCTCCTACAAGAGCTGTACGCGGAGGACTTGACCGATGCGGAGCGGGACGCGCTCGTCGCCGCTCACGAGGAGTGGCACGACTGCAAGCAGGAGGTGGCGGACCTGGAGATGGCAAATGCCATCGAAAGCGGGCTCGTAATCGCCGATAGTAGGACGACACGTCGCGTACACGACGTGTCGCGGAGACATCGCGTCGCGAGGGCTTCGATCATCGCCCGCCCGATTCCGCGCGCTATGCCACGCGCTCGCGCACGACGCGTGAGTCACGTCGCCCGCGCCACGTCGAGCAGCGACAGCGGCGAGGACGGAGATCCCGAGCCGGGTAACGGCCCGGTTCCTCGTTTAGCTTCAGGACTCGCGATCTGCCCGCTCTGCGGGGACGAGCCGATCGTTCGTCCAAAGTGTTGGCTCTGCAGCAGGCTCGGGTTCGTCAGCCGCGAGCGGCGCAACCGCTACAAGCGAGGCGAGCGGCCGCCGTGGTGATGCTCGCCGCCGCCCTCGAGCTGGCTGCACGCGGCCTCCGGGTGCTGCCGCTCAATGGCAAGCGCCCCAGGATCGAGGGCTGGCCTGCGAGGGCATCGAGCGATCCGGCCGTTATCCGCGATTGGTGGCAGAGGTGGCCGGCGGCCGGCGTGGGCGTGCTGACGGGCGAGCTGAAGAACGGCGGCTACCTCGTCGTGCTCGACGTCGACGGCGACGTCGGCGCCGACGCGCTTCACGAGCTGGAAGCCGAGCACGGCGAGCTGCCGCCGACCGTCTCGGCCACGACCCCGAACGGAGAGCACTACTGGTTCCTTTCGCCGGCGCCAGTCGGGCGCAAGATTCGCAAGCTCGGGCCGGGGCTCGACGTGCTCGGAGAGGGTGGCCAGGTCGCGGTCCCTCCCGGCAAGGGCCGCGAGTGGGACGTGCCGCTCGATGAGCAGGAACCGGCCAAGCTGCCGACCTGGATTGAAGACCATTTTCAGCGCCTGAGCGAGAGTGCCTCGCGCCCCTCGGGTGAGTGGGCCGAGCTGGCAGCCAACGGCGTACCCGAGGGTCAGCGCAACGATGTCACGGCCCGCTACGCCGGCCATCTACTCGGGAACGGCCTT